>JANNGD010000082.1:0-3751 GCA_031380515.1 Ferruginibacter sp.
TATAAACAATCCTTTTTGGTGGAGTGCTGATGAAAAATTCTTTAATAATTGTTTATCTACAAAAATAGATGTACCGGTACCTAAAACCGTAATTGTACCTTCAACAGAATTACCTACCGATACCAGTGGAGAATCATTTTCAAACCTAGCCTACCCTATGGATTGGGATAATATTTTTAAATATATAGGTTTCCCCGCATACATGAAACCACATGCAGGTGGAGGATGGAAAAGTGTATATAAGGTAACAGACAAAGAAGATTTTTTTACCAAGCATGCTGAAACAGAACAACTGATAATGATGCTCCAAGAAGAAATTGTTTTTGACGAATATTATCGTTGCTATTGCATTGGTGGAAAATATGTAAAGATCATGCCATATGAGCCACGCAATCCACATCATTTAAGATATGTAGCAGATTTTAAACCAGATGCTGCCCGTTATAAGTTAATGGAGGATATCGTTCTTCGTATTTGTAAATATTTAGGATATGATTTTAATACTGTAGAGCTTGCATTAAGAGATGGTGTACCTTACGCTATTGATTTCTGTAACCCAGCTCCAGATGCTGAAGTAACCAGCGTTGGCCAAGAAAATTTTGATTGGGTGGTAGAAGCTTCTGCAGTGTTTGCAATAGAAAAAGCACAAGCACAAGTAGAAGGTGCAGATAACCTTACTTGGGGCGAATACATAAAGAGAAGTGCCAATAAGGAAGCGTTGTACAAATAAATAAAATGAAAGAATACCTCACTTTATTAAACGATGATTTATCTGAAACGGTAGTAGAAGAACCACAAAGCGAATTTGGATTTTCTTACGAAGATTACCTTACTTGGAAATTCAAAGAAAGAATAGAGTTAATAAAAGGTAAGATTTTTAAGATGAGTCCTGGACCAGCGGTAACACATCAAAAAATTTCTATTAACCTAGTTTCATTTTTTGTAAAAAATAGGAAACCTGCTCCTTGTCAGTTGTTTTATGCCCCAATAGATGTAAAACTCATTGGGACAACGTTCAAAAAAAGAAATGTAGCAGACAATGAAATTTTTACTGTAGTACAGCCAGATATTATCGTTGTTTGTGACCCAGAGAAATTATCGGATTCAAGGAGTATTAATGGAGCACCAGAAATGGTGGTTGAAATACTTAGCCCAGGCAATACAAAAACAGAAACAAAATATAAACTTGATTTGTATGAAGAAAATGGCGTTCTAGAATATTGGGTTGTACATCCCCCTTATAAATATGTAGAAGTATATTTATTAAAAGAAAATAAATACAGCAAACCGACTATTTATGAAATGGGAGAAAAAATTCCTTGTACAGTATTAAAAAAAATGAATGTGCCTGTTGATGAAATTTTTAAACAATAAAACTAACTAAATACGATGGCCAGTTTATCTTATAAGCAATTTACACTCGGTGTAGAAGAAGAATACATGGTAATAGATCCACTAACCCATGAGCTAAAAAGCCATGACCAGCGGATTGTACAAGAGGGTCAAAAAATAATAATGGATAAGGTGAAGGCCGAAATGCACCAAGCAGTAGTAGAAGTAGGTACGGATATATGTGCTGATGTGGATGAAGCTTTTGTAGATGTAGGTACTTTACGTAAAACGATAAGCGGAATTGCCGATAGTTTGGGTCTTTGGATTGGTGCCAGTGCAACACATCCTTTTAGCCATTGGGAGAGTCAACTTATTACCGAACACGCTCGCTACAGCGAAATAGTAAATGAGTTACAAGAAGCAGCAAGGAGTAATTTAGTTTTTGGGTTGCATGTGCATGTAGGTATGGAAACACGGGAAATGGCTATACACATAGCCAACAGTGCTAGGTATTTTTTACCACATGTCTTTGCTTTAAGTACCAACTCCCCTTTTTGGGAAGGCAGAAAAACGGGTTACAAAAGTTTTCGTACAAAAGTTTTTGAAAGATTTCCACGTACAGGTATCCCCGATCATTTTGAAAGTATAGAGGCTTATGATAATTATATAAAACTATTGGTAAAAACCAATTGTATTGATAATGCTAAAAAGATTTGGTGGGATTTAAGGGTACATCCATTCTTTAATACAGTAGAATTTAGGATATGTGATATTCCCATGACAACACATGAGACAATTGCTATCGCAGGGCTATTTCAAGCTATATGTGCAAAACTATACAAACTGCATAGCCAGAACCTCAATTTTATGATGTATCACAGGCGTTTAATTACAGAAAACAAATGGCGTGCAAGTAGATATGGCATAGATGGCAGTATGATAGATTTTGGCAAACAATCTGAAGTAAATACAAGGGTACTTATTTATGAATTGCTCGACTTTGTAGATGATGTTATACCACACTTAGGTAGTGCAAATGCTATTGGTTATGTACATAAAATGCTAGAGCAAGGCACGGGTGCAGATAGGCAATTGAAAGTATATGAAGAAACCGATAGCCTTGTAAAAGTGGTAGATTATATTCATGATAGTTTTTTATCGGGTTTATAGAAAAAAAAATACTTAAAAATGGCAATGGATGCTTAGCAGCATTGCCATTTTTTTATTTCAATAAATATTATATTATTAATTACAGAGGCATAATTTTCTATACATGAAATTCTTAATTACCGTTCTATTATCTTTACCCTTTTGTGCAAAAGCGCAAACATTAATTAAAGGAACCATTACGCATGCTTTTAATGCAAATGCTGCAGGCAAACCAGATGCAGGTTCCAAAGTATACTTATTGAAATACGAAGGGGATGTGATTACAATTTTTGAGAGTATCAATAACTTTCTAATAGCAAAAAACATGCGTAACCTAAGCAGTGATGTTAATAGGCTTGTTTCTATTTATAAAGATTCTGCATCTGCAGTAAAAGGTCAAAAGAAATTTGAAGCGAAATACATTGGCTATCAAAATATGATTGTCAAAATTAAATCGGACGAAGTAGAACGAGTGGCAACATTACAAGCAATGGGTGCAGAAACAAATGTTAAATACGATCTACTTGACCAACGTTCTGTAAAAGCAATATCACAGGCCAAATTAAGGGCATTGGATTTGAGACTCATTGCAGATGCTGCTGGTGATTTTACAATAAATAATATAGCTCCAGGCCCCTATATGCTGCTCTATATTTCTAATAATCGTGTAGGATTTACAAATACAGAAGGATCTGGTAAAATATTTGTACAAAAAATTGATGTAAAAGAGGGTGAAACCATAAAGGTGGATAATAAATTTATACCAGATTAGGAAGCTAAGATTTAGCATTTTTGTTATTCCGATTCAATAATATTAATATTTATGGACTCCTAAAGCTAAAAAAGTAAAACTTTCCCTATATTTGCATTCCTAAAAAAAGGCTGCGTAGCTCAACTGAATAGAGCATCCCGACTTGAAGTCGGGAAGGTTTTAGGTTTGAAAGCGCAATTTTTTTATATGGCTGCGTAGCTCAACTGAATAGAGCATTTGACTACGAATCAAAAGGTTTTAGGTTTGAATCCTAACGCGGTCACCACATAATCAAGCACTTACAAGAGAAATCTTTTAAGTGCTTTTTTATTTGATACATATTTTGATACAGAATCTTAAAATATCAGCTACCTATGAAAAAATTTAGTGATTATAACCAAAGCAATCTTTCATTTGAACAACCAAATTCATAATACAAATCATTCTTCAGTTGTTCAAATGAAAGATTGCTATGGTTATAATCACTAAATTTTTTCATAGGTAGATGATATTTTAAGA
>JANNGD010000097.1:0-28750 GCA_031380515.1 Ferruginibacter sp.
ATCTTCTAAATCATTTATAGAAGTAATGGTAAAATGCTCTAGTAAGCCTTTGGGTAAAAAATGGGCTAGTAATGTTGTATCCAATCGATTTAAATTTTAACCAAAGATAACTTTAGTCCCCATTAAATAAAACTGAGCCATATAAAATAACGTTGGAAAAATAACCAAATATTATTTCTACATTCATAGGTAAATATCCTGTGCAAAAATGTAACCAAAAATCGAAATTGTTAATAAACAATTGTCTTTATTTCAAATTATACAAATGACGTCAATACTTCATATAAAGCAATCTTAAATTAAGCATAAATACATTTGTAATTTTATCATTATACAAATGTCTAGGATTATTTTTTATTTCTTTAAAAATGGGATATGCTATTTTAATGTCTTTGTTTTTAAGATAAGCCAACGCTAAAAAATATTGTGCGTCATCATTAAAAATGTTTTGTTGTTGGGCAATATTAAGTTCCAATACTTTTCTGAATGCCTCAATTGCATTTTTGAAATTTTTTGTTTCTAGGTAAGAAACACCTACAAAAAAGTTTTCTTTTACAGCAGGGTTTTTTATATCCATAAAATTCCCAATAACAGACTCGTATTTTTTTTCCTGAAACAATTTTTCTATAACAGCAATTTCTTCCATTCCCCTATTCACATTTACTTCATAGGTCTTATACTCATTTGCAAACATTTTATCATTCGTAATAGTAGCATATTGATATACCCCCAAGCAAAGCAATCCTATTAATAAAGATGCCGCTATTTTCATGGAAATTTTTGAGATGCGCCTTACCAAGCCAACTGCTGTAGCAGATTTATTGCTCTCTATTTCTAGCATCATTTCTTTATGAATAAAACCAACTTTATATTTCAAACCGTACATTTTAACAGCCGATTTTGTAAGCGATAGATACGCCAACTCTTGTTGCAAATCCGTTTGCTGGTTCAATTGAACTTCCACTATACTCCGCTCGTCTGAAGAAAGTTCATCATCCAAGTATTCAATTAATTTATAGGTATTTATATTATTATTGTTCATTTTGCAAAGCAGTTTTTAAGGTTTTAGCCAACATTGGATTGGCTGTTAATAATTCTAACAATTGCTTCATACATTTACTTTTCTTATTTCTCAATGCTTGTTCACTTTCGTATTCAAGGTCTATCAATATTTCTTTCATAGGTGCATTCTCATAGTAGAACGCCAATAAAATCTTTTTACAGATTTCTCCTAATTCCGCAACAATGGACAAAATTTCTTTTCTACTTTCGTTTTGGTTTATAAGGTGGGTAACAGCAGGAATAGCTAAATCCTTCTCTTTTTCAAAAACCATGTTTCTCGTCTCTGCCCTCCCTCTTTTTTTCAACTCATTTAACCAAATATTCCTGTTGATGGTAAACAAAAAAGTTTTAATACTGGATTCTCCCCTGAATTTATTTTTTTGAACCAAATCTATAAACGAAACCAATACTTCTTGAAATAAATCCTGTGCATCCTCTTCGTTTCCATTATTTTTACAGATGTAAACCGAGAGCATTTCATAATAGGCCCGATACATGTACCTTATTGCATCCTCTAGTACTTTGCTATCGGTTGATTTTATTGCATCCGTTAACTCCGTATCTGTGTACTTCCTTTCAATTTTCATTACTCGAACATATATTAGTAAACGATTGGGGTGAATTTGTAACCAATGTACCTATTTTTTTATTAATTTCTTCAAATTACTGTGCTCCCAATCATTAGCACATTTTTAACACTAAAATTATCTTAAAAAGCGTCTAATATAAAATGATATGATATTATCATTTACCTTTAACATGTAAAACTTCATACAATGAAAACACTACTACTTATATTGTCAATTGCTTTGTTTGCCTCTTGTAGCACGGCTTATAAAAGCGGGCAAACTCCCGACGATGTTTATTTTTCAAAACCTAAGGTTGCAGTAGAAGAAACCGACCGCTACGAAAAGCGTGTAGACAGCTATGAAGACAGGCAAATAAGAATGGCTATTTATGACCAAAGGTGGCGCACACTAGACTATAGTTATGATTACGATTGGAGGTACAACCCATATAATTATGGATACAACTATGGTTATTACTACAATCCATGTTTCTACCCTTACCCAGTATTTGCAGGTGGTATAAAATTTGTAAATCCTAAAAACACCACCATACGCAAATCAAACCTTGGAGGGTACAGTAATACGGTAACCACTTATACTCCTACCAAAGGATCTGGTACTGTAAGAACAACTACAATACGCAGGTACAACAACAGCAACACACAAAATAGCAATAACGAAACCCGTTCTTACGAAACAAGAACCTACAATCCACCATCACAAAGTGGCAGCAACACTGGTTCTAGTACTCCTGCTCCTTCTACAGGCTCTAGTGTGAGTAGACCAGGTAGAGGCGGAAATTAAGAAAATTCATTTGAACAATACCAATTGCTTTTATACAAAGTGAAATGTAATTTTATGCAAAAACTTCTAACCATATTTTTATTTTTTGTTGCAACAAAATCATTTGCACAAATACCCGAAGATGCTGTAAGATATAGCTGGTTCCCGCAAAATGGAACAGCTCGTAGTCTAGCCATTGGAGGTGCCATGGGTTCGCTTGGTGGAGATATTACAGCAACTTTTGTAAACCCAGCTGGCATTGGCTTTTTTAAAACAAGTGAAGTAGCTATTACACCTTCATTTGTTTTAAACAATGTAAAGACAAATTATAGAGGTACGCAATTAACCGAAAATAAGAACAACTTTTCTTTCGGTACATCGGGTTTTGTTTACGCAATGCCAAAGTTGAATAACAGTAACAGTAATAGAACCAATGCTTTGTCCGTAGCATTTACCCAAAATGCCAATTTCAATAACATTATACATTACAAAGGCTTAAACAACCTAAGTTCTTACAGCGAGCAATTTGTAGAAGAATTCTTGGCCACAAAAGACAGTATCAATGGCGTGCTTAGGTCAAACTCATCTGTGCCTTACACCGCCGCTCCAGCTTTATATACTTACTTGATAGACTCCGTAACTTTTAATGGTGCACTCATTATAAAAGCTGCACCAGAATATATTTTAGATGCTAAACAAGCATTACAACAAGAAATTACCAAAACGACCAAAGGAGGTTTATACGAACTTGCTTTTTCGTATGCGGGTAACGATGGCGAAAAATGGTTATGGGGCGTATCTTTAGGCATACCACTTGTAAACTACGAAAGCAATACCTTAGTAAAAGAAAGCGATACCTCTTCCAATACAAATAACCGCTTCAAGTCTTTTACATACAACGATAATTTTACTTCAAAAGGAGCTGGTGTAAATGCAAAATTTGGATTAATATATAGGCCAAAAGAATATGTGCGCATCGGTTTGGCCGTTCATACGCCTTCATTTATGGCACTAACAGATTCTAGGCGCAGTACATTACAAACCGAATTGGAAAATCCCATCTCAAGTTTTAATGTATCATCCGATTTGTTTACAAATGGAGAAAGAGGTCAAGCAAAGTATATACAAGCAACACCCTGGAAATTTTTGCTAAGCGGCTCTTATGTATTTAGAGAAGTAGAAGATGTAACCAAACAAAGAGGGTTTATTACTGCAGATGTAGAGTATGTAAAACACAGTGGCAGCAAGTTTAGCATTGATGCCGAAGAACCTACACAAGATGACAAAGCTTATTACAAACAACTAAATAACGTAATAAAAGATATTTACAAAGGCAATGTAAATGTGAGATTGGGTGGCGAAGTAAAATTTAATACCATTATGGGACGCCTTGGTTTTGGGTATTATGGCAACCCATATAAAGATGCGCCTACAAAAGCAAACAAGATGACATTGAGTGGTGGCTTAGGTTACCGCAACAAAGGCTTTTTTGTAGATCTTACTTATGTACATCTTATTACCAAAGATTTTGATGTGCCTTATCGGTTGCAAAATACGGCAACGGTATATTCTACAATCAATCAACAAAGAGGAAACGTAGTAGCAACCTTGGGTGTAAAGTTTTAAAAAATCAATTGGGGCTTTCAACGGTTTCAAAATGGCAGCAGTAGTTCGGTCTCTTTCGCTGTACCGTACTTTTGTGCTTGCATGTACGCCAAAAGGCGTATGCAAGCACAAAAGTACATCGCTCATTCCACCGCAGCTCGTAAGCAGAAAATCATTTTTCTCCAAAGGAGTCCTACGGGCAACGTTTATTGTAGCGTAGACACACTTACACCAATTTCAAAACAGCATCTAACACTTCATCCGCTGTAACCCAAATTATTTCAGTATCTTTTTTAAACCAAGTCATTTGACGTTTTGCATAATGCCTTGTGTTTTGTTTTATCAATTCAAACGCTTTTTCTTTGGTTGTTTTATCATCAAAATAATCAAACAACTCTCTGTAACCCACTGTTTGCAATGCATTCAGCAATTTAAAAGGTATAAGCTTTCTTACTTCTTCCTCTAAACCATGTTGCTGCATTATATCTACTCGAGTATTTATTCTTCCATATAATTCTGCCCGATCAATATCAATACCTATTTTTATAATGTTGAAATCTCTTTGCTTTTTTATTTTTTGTTGATGTGTTATGATTGATTTTCCGGAGTTGCGTATTACCTCCAAAGCCCGCATCATCCGTTGGGGATTTTGTATTTCTCCTTTTTCAAAGTACAAAGGATCTTCTATCTTAATTTTTTCTAGTAGCCATTGTATGCCATGTGCTTCATAATTTTTAGCAATCTCTATTTTTATCTTTTCATCGGTTTTTGCAATATCATCCAATCCCTCGCAAAAGGCTTTTATGTACAACCCTGTACCACCAACCATTACAGCCACATCATTTTTTTCGAAAATTTCATTAATAGACGCCAAAGCATATTTTTCAAAATCTGCCGCAGAAAAATTATCGCTAATGCTATGCGTATTAATAAAAAAATGAGGAACTAGGGTAAGCTCAGTTGGGCTTGGTTTTGCCACGCCAATATTCAGTTCTTTAAAACATTGCCGGCTATCGGCAGAAATAATTTGTGTGTTGAAATGCTGCGCAAGTTGTATGGCAATATCCGTTTTACCACTTGCTGTAGGGCCACAAATAATAACGCAGGTTTTTTGTTTCATAAATAAGGTTTGTAAAGAACCTTCATTATTAAAATTATTTTATTATTCTTTTTTAGATAGTGAAGTTAAAAAATTAGCACATTAGCAAATTATCACTTTAGCTAATTATCTATATCTCCTCTTCCCCAAATTCTTCCCCTTGTTCTTCCGCATCTTCCATTCCTTCGCCCTCTTCTCCTTCTTCACCAAAACCATCATCCATTGCAGTAGCTTTTAAGTCGTATTTCTCTTCCATTTCTGCAAGTCGTTTGTCTACTATGCCTTTTGTACCATATTGTGATGGCGCTATGCCTTCGGAGCGCACGCATACAGGATAAGTCAATTTCTTATTTTCTTCTTTATCTACATTAATTAGTTCTACAGCAAAAAACCAACCCTTTACAAAATCGTACTCATACACAAATTTCTGGTTAGGGTTGCGCACTTCTGAAGCTATCGTTGTTTCTACCATAATCAAGGGCTCGGCTTTGTATTCTTTTTCATATTTTTCAAAAGAAATCTCTCTGCCTCGCTGCCATAGGTCGTTGCTTCTATAAAAAGTAGCAGCATGTATTTTATCAAATTCGTATCCTATTAATATTGCATGGTGCAGATCTAGAAAGCTACTCGTATGCTTTATTGCAATATCTCTATACACACTTTCATCTTCCTGAAAATAGACTCTAAATTTTAAAATTGCCATGTTGTAAAAATAGTAGTTTTGATTGTTATTTGTTGGTTTAAAAAGATTGAATTTTAACCAATAGTTACAAAGATAATGATGTAAATGGCTTGTTAATCAATGAGTCTATATATAATTGTACGATATTAATTCACCGCAGAGAAATGGGTAATAAGAGATTTCGCAGAGATTTTCTGCGTAAGCTTTAGAATCTCTAGTTCTCTGCGGTGAATATCACAGCATTTTAATAAAATATTGTTGCAATAATTTTATTAGTATTATCCATTTATCAACCAATTATCTTCTTACCAACTTCAAGCATAAAAACATAAGCAGCATCGTAGTCGCTTGATACCTCACCATCCAAAATAGCGTTTCTAATGGCATCTTTTATAAGCCCCACTTCTTTGGAAGGCTTTAGGTTAAAGGTCTCCATAATAATCTCGCCGGTTATAGGCGGTTGCCAGTTACGCAAATTATCGGTTTCCTCTACTTCTATGCAGCGCTGGCGCACTATTTCAAAATTCTCTAAAAAGCGTTTTACCTTTTGTTTGTTTTTAGAAGTTATGTCTGCATTGCACAGTTTCATCAGGCTATCAATGTCTTCTCCGGCATCAAACAACAAACGACGAATAGCGGAATCTGTAATATTTTCTTTGGTGAGGCTTATTGGGCGAAGGTGCATTTCTACCATCTTGCGTACAAATCGCATTTTTTCGTTTAGGGGCAGCTTTAGTTGTTCAAATATTTTGGGTACCATGCGCCCACCCACGGCTTCGTGCCCATGAAAGGTCCAGCCATGCCCTTCTTCAAATTTTTTTGTGTTGGGTTTGGCTATATCATGTAACACAGCGGCCCAGCGAAGCCATAAATCATCGGTAGTTTCACAAATATTATCCACCACTTGCAGGGTATGGTAAAAATTATCTTTATGCCCATAGCCATCTACAAACTCGGCACCAGCCAACGCTACCATTTGGGGGAAAATTATTTGCAACAGCCCCGTTTTGTACAACAAATCGAAACCGATAGATGGCTTTTTGCAAAGCAATATTTTATTGAGTTCTTCAGCAATTCTTTCTTTGGTTATTATTTTTATCCGATTGGCATTATCAGCAATGGCTTGCAATGTTTTTTCTTCGAGGGTAAATTGCAATTGCGCTGCAAATCGTATCCCACGCATCATACGCAAGGGATCGTCTATAAATGTTTGTGTAGGTGCAAGTGGGGTTTTTAATATTTTCTGCTCTATATCTCCTAGCCCATCAAATGGATCTACCAAGGCACCAAAATCTTTTTCGTTTAAAGAAATCCCCATGGCATTGATGGTGAAATCACGGCGAAGTTGGTCGTCCTGTAGGGTGCCTATTTCTACGGTTGGGTTGCGGCTGTTTTCTGTGTAGCTTTCTTTGCGGGCGCCAACAAACTCAATGGCCCCCTCTATCTCCCCCGCAAGGGGAGGACAAGGAGAAGATTGTGGGCTAGATTTACTGCTAGATAAATATGTAGAAGGAATTATTATCTGTGCAGTGCCATAGGTTTTAAAAATATTTACAGTAATATTTTTACCAAACATTTTGGCGCTTTCTTCTGCTAGTGCAATGCCATCGCCCACACATACCACATCAATATCTTTTGTATCTCTACCCAATATTTTATCCCTCACAAAACCACCAATAACATAGCTCTCCACCCCAAGCTTTTGCGAAGCAGTGGATATTTTTTTGAATATGGTTAGTTCTTGGGCTGTGAGTGGTATTTGCATTTGGGTGCAAAAATACGGTTGTATTGTTAAATTAGTACTTGTACAAATATTGGCATGTTTTTGTAAAGTAATATTATTTTTCTTTTTTGATTTTATTTTCTAATTGCCTCAACTCCTCCATATCCATTTCGTCAGCTTCTTTAGCTTCTATTTTTTTTCTTTGTTCATTAAATTTTTCATAAATCAAATCAACCCGCTTTTCCATTTCAATATGGCTTATGGTTCCATTATTGCTGAGCACTTGTTTATCGTTGAGCAAAATAATTTTATCAATATTTTCTTTCCAAAAATGCATGGTTATGTCAATTCTATTTTTTGCACGTAGTTCTGCAGTTTCTAAAAAAACCATAATAAAACGATTCAGACTATCCATTTCATCTTCTTTTAAATAATTTTTAGCAACATAAATATCCTGCTTTCTTACTATATTACCTTTCCAACTGGTAAGTGCCATATTGGGTTCTTTTTCATTGGCACGATTTACAATTATCTCCGCTGCAGTGTTACCCGTTATTGCGAACAATATTTTATTTTGAGTTTCCGCATAAAACATTTGGGTGGCTTTGTCTGTACTATCATAATCGCTACTCAACGAAAATAAATCTCTCAACTTTTGATAGAACCTTTTTTCAGAAGCCCGCACATCTCTAATGCGTGCCAACAATTCATCAAAATAATCAGCTCTGCCATCAGGGTTTTTTAGGCGTTCGTCATCCATCACAAAACCTTTTATCATATACTCTTTAAGGTTTCGAGTAGCCCACTGTCTAAATTGTGTTCCTCTAGGACTTCGCACCCTAAAACCAATTGCCAAAATCATCTCTAATGCATAAAATGTAATGTTGTAATTTTTATTATCAGCGGCAGTTGTTAAGTAATCCTTAATAACTGAATTTTTATCTAACTCTTTCTCTGTTATTATGTTAGATATGTGCATACTGATGTTTGGTACTGAGGTGTCAAAAAGTTCTGCCAACTGATTTTGGCTCATCCACACGTTGCTATCTTTTGCTATTAAGGCTACAGCAGTTTTACCGTCTTTGGTATTGTAAATGATAATGTCTTGTTGTTCCATTGTATGTTTTATCGTTTCACAATATAAATATTTCTGTGTTGTAAATTTAAAAGCGGATAAATAATATTTGGCTACGTTGATAGTGAGTTTGGTTTATAGATATTTAGTTGCTAATACTTCATTGTAAATATTGGCCCTTGAAAACAAATAAAAAAAAGAATGATTTTTGAAGATTTTTCCAATATTTTATCTCTTACAAAAAAACCAATTACATAACTCAACACAGCAATGTTTTTTGCAGCGGTAGATATTTTTTGAATATGGTTAGTTCTTGTGGTGTGAGTGGTATTTGCATAAAACGCAAAAATACAATCTTCAATCGTTAAATTGCTGATTGTCTTTTTTTGAATACCATTTTCTGAAGGTAAAATCAAACATAAAAAAAAATTTTACCTATTGGTGGAGAAACAAACCAATAGCGAAATATCTATCTGAATTGAGTATTTATGCTACTGGAAAACGTTCCTTAAACCACTTTATATCGTGAATAGGAACGGGGCTTTTTGTCCATTGTAACAGTACTTTTTCTTGGGTTACTATTACATCACTATTCGTTTGTATGGCGAGGTCAAAAAGAAAATTATCTTTAGGGTCAGGGCAAGAGTTAAAATTATCAAGCGTTTTGGTATAAAAAGTGATACGCTTTATTTCTTCAACTATTTCTAGTGCATTAAATGATGCGTTTTTTAATACCCTTGTTATATTTCTTTCAAGTTCTTCTAACAGTTTATCATTTATATAAACAATCAATTCATATTTAATAATTGCATTAGCAAGCCTATTTATTTTATTGTGAAATGCATAAGTAATATAAACAGAAGTATCTATCACTAAATTATTGTTCATACTGCAATTGTTTAATCATTTTTGTAGTGAGCTTTCCTATCCTCACTAATCATTGTTGCAATCTCTTCGTCAGAAAGCGGATTAAATGCATGCTCCCATTTTTTATCGAGTTTGGTTGCACTATCTAATATATCATTTTTGTTTAATTGTAGTAGTAATGCATGCTGTTCTATATCTGTCATCACATCTACCTTATCTACTATTTGCCTTAGCAAGGAAGGCTTTTTTTCTGTTGATGTTGCTACTTGCATGGTTCAATTTTTTTACTAAATTACAATTTTTTATAATGCTAAAAATATTTTTATTAATTGGGTTTGTAGTACAACAGCATAATGGTTTTAACTAAACTAATTGACTGTAGAACTCAATAGATGTAAGCTTTTTTATATGGTGCTTATAAACTCCTCTTCGTGGGTTTCTATTTTAAAACTTACAAAGTGCGTACCTATATGTGCAGATATGGCATCCAACGCCTCTTGGGTATAAGAGCTGGCCGACTTACCCCATGTAATGGTTTTCTCAGCCAAAAAAGGAAGCACATCTTCGCTTTTCATAATGGCTGCCTTCTTGGTATCTATCACCACCAAAAAAGGTGGAATATAATCGCCTTTGTTTAAAGCATCCTGCACATAATGCATCAATTGCGTAAACATCTATCTCTGGCGCAGAAATGAGGTCCAGCCTGTGCGCTAGCTTTCTGTGCCAATGTAAAAGAATATGCAGTAAAAACCTTTCTGCACCCCAATAAAAACAATTAACCATACGAACTTTTACACTATCATCGATCTAATAAAATGACATCCAACAATCCCTTACGGCCGGCATAATCTATAGCACTACTGTATTTCCAATCTGTTGCACGTTTTACAAAACCTGCTTCTACAGGATTGTAATGGGTATAGTCTAATTTTTGCCAAGCAATTTTTTGTCTAGTCAATTCTATTGGATGATTTTCTGCTTGCCACAATTGAAACTTAGCATCTTTGCTTGTTTTCTTTGCTGCACTTTCCATAAGCCAAATCATCCATTCTCTTCTACTTTCTGTTTTATTATTTGCGATGGCTTTATGCAGTTCTTCCGACGTATGCCTTTTCAAATCCCTCATGATATTGCTCAAAGCATTTCCGCTAGAGCCAATTATTAAATGTACATGACTTGTCATAAGGCACCAGCCATACAGCTCTAAATCCTTTGTGGCTTGGCAATATTTAATGCTGTCCAATAAAATATTTCTGTATACATCTCGTATAAATAAATCTATCCAATTGATCACTGCAAAACTTACAAAGTATAGTTTGCTGTTGTCTGTAAATTTATATTTTTTGCTCATGAGTAAATTTACAAAAAACAGGTAGTTTATTGGTTTTATGAAATATAAAAAATCATTGCTTTATTTAGGGCCGCACGGATACGCTAACGCACGGGGCTAGGCTGCATATCCGCGCTAGTGTTTAAGTGATAAGTTGCTTACATACCTGCGCCAGTAGGGCTATTCGTAAATACCATAAATATTTTTAGTAGTCATTTAATTTACCACAACCAAACGAACACTCTCCCCCATTTCATTTATGGTAAGCAAATACGTACCTGCAGGCACATTTTCTAAGTGTACAATAAAATTATTTCCTCCTTTGTTTAAGTTAATTACTTGTTGACGAATTGAACGACCAATCATATCATATAAATTTATGGTTACAGTACGTTTTTGGGCACTGTAGCAATAAACATTTACATGGCTTTTGGTGGGGTTGGGATATACATTAAAATCATTTTTTCCATTGCTTTTAAGTACAACTATATTGCTGTAAAAAATATGATTGTTTTGTTCTACTATTCGCAATCGGTAATAATTAACATTAGACAAAGGTTTATCATCAGGAAATTGATATAGGTTGCCTGCTGCTTGAACGATACCTATTTTCTTAAAATTTATTCCATCGCCACTTCTTTCAACTTCAAACCATCGCAAATCCTGTGCTTCTGCCACTTTCCAGTACAACATATTCTTATTGGATTCTTTTACCCCATAAAATTCTAATATTTTTAAGGGTAATATTATTTGGCAAAATCTAAAACTATCCACATCATAGCCATCACCAATACCGCCAAAAAATGGAGGGCAAATAGTAAGTGGCGAAAAACTTACTGCTGCTCCGTCATTAATACCTCCAAAGAATTGTGGGCATGCAATAGTAGGGGTATTATTAAATGCCGCACCATCTGCTACGCCACCATAAAACATGGTACAAACAGTAGGAGGAGAAAAACTTAGTGCTGCCCCATCATTTATACCACCGTAGTACAGACCGCAAAGCATAGGAGCAGATTGGTTTGCATTAGACCCCGAACCGTTGCCACCTGTATACGGACTAATTTGTGCCAAGGCGATATTTCCAGCACAGGTAATTAATATGAATAATAATAATCGTCTCATAATTTTTATTGTCGTCTTGATACACCACGGCCACCAGAATCGCCAGCTCTATATTGAAATCCATTTCCATTCGTATTGGAAGCTAAATATCTGTCTGATACAGCAAGTTGTTCCTTAGGGTATGAATTGCTACCTCCTTTAAATGCTACGCTATACCCTTCATAAAAATCAAGCCCCGCTTTAGGCCATCCAGCATTTGCATATCCTGCATTAGGGGTACTTGTTAGTTCACCATCTCCATGGCTGCCAATAAACATTCCTCCGCCAATTGTTACACCATCATTATATATTGCCACATTATAACATCGTTCCCAAACATTGCCACTCATTTCCATTGCTCCATAATATGTAGCTCCAGCTTGAAATCTATTACTATTTGTGCGTGCTGCAAAACCACATCTAAGTGGTCCATAAAAACTATCTACACCTGTAGCATAATTTGCAAGCCCTGTACCAGTAATAATACTATCAGTAACATATTCTCCTGAAGTTCCATTAGTACCTGGCGCAATTGCATTTGCATCTGTAACCATATTTCCACCCCAAGCCATTTCAACTGCTACAGAATTATTTGGACCCCTACATGCTTTTTCAAATTCAAATTCTGTCATCGGGCTAAGTGCACTCCAATCAAGTAAGGCCGCAAGATCTTGAAAGCTTAGAAAGTTACAAGCTCTGTCTGGTGCAGTGCAAGTAAATTGTGGCCATAATCCTTGTAAAGTGTATCGTTGAATGCCCGAATAACCTGATAGATACCTATTGTAAGCAGCATCTTGTGTAATATTATTTAAAAAATCTGCATACTGCCCTTGGGAAATTTCATACTTCATTACATAAAAAGAATTGTATCCTTTGGGATAAGCTGCACTTAAAGTCGTGCCAGCCACTAAACCCGTATTTGGATTTGAACTATTAATGTTATATAATTTACCAGTATCTTGTCCTATGGCAATACTGTCTTCGCTTGATATAAAGTAAGGATTATTGTTCGGCCATTTTAGAAAGCTATTAACTGAAAATCCATCCCCAACATAAAAAGGGCCCTGAGGAATATAGACCATCTCAACACCGTATACATGATAGTCATAACTACCCGCATAAGCAGAATCTAATTTTAATTGAATATTTACATTACTTACATTTCCTGATCCCGTTGCGGAGCGATAAACCATTACCCCTTTTTTATCCGCATAAGCATCTACAAACAAAGGGCTTCCTCCTGAATGGTCGGTATCTACATTCGATAAGTTTGCATGACGCCATTGAAGGCTTGCACAATCGCCCCGCTTTACAAAAAGCCAAACGGCATCCCAATTACCAGGGTTGCTTACCACACGCCAGCTGTTTTGCCAGCTTATTGTAAAATTTAAATATTGGCTATTGCCGACGTTACTTAGGGTAACAGAGCCTATTTGAAGATTATTTCCATAAGTGATTGATGAAAATAAAAGCAGAAATGCGATGAGATATTTTGCCATTGTTAAAAGTATTTTGTAATTAAAATTGATTGAATTTTTTCAGATATTTATTATTTTCTATTACAGTTATAAGGTGGTTTCTATTGTTAAATAATTTAATGTGTAAATTTATTTAGTTTTACAGCATAATCTAGTTGCTACTTAATAATATCATAAACAATTAATATCTCATCACTTTTTATATATTTTTTAAAAAATTATGGAAGTGGAATTAACGCTTTAGAAAAATTATTCGCATAATAATTCATAAATAAGACAGCTTTTCAAAATTTCTAATGAGTGCTTTCATCAGTTTGTAAAAAGGTAAAAGAAATTGAAAACTGGAATTAATGATAATAAAAAATACAATCTTCAATAGTAAAATTATTGTTGATTGTATTTTGCTATGAGAAAAACCAAAACTAAAAACTATTCTTTCTTTACCTTTAATTCTAATTTTCCTTTATCTACACTTGTAACTTCAAATTTAGAAGCTGCCTTTTTACTTACTTCATCAATAAAAGCATCCGAACTTCCAATGTGCGAAACCGTGTAAGTGGCAGTTTCTTTTTTAAAAGTTTTTTCTACTGATTTGTAAGAAGCCAGCGAAGATAAAAAATCTGCAAACTCATTATAAGTAGCAAAGTTGGTTTTATTTAATTCTATTTCGGTTTCGGAATTTTGAATTGTTTTTGTTGCATTAGCTTTTGGTGTAATTCCACCTGCGACGAGCATTTCATCTTTTTTGCTGGCTAAAAATTCTACCGCTTTAATAATGCCTAATTCGCAAGCATTTGCTACAGCAGGGTCGCTGGTTCCGGAGCTTATAACATTTATTCCAAATGCTCCTACTTCAGTGCCACTGCCTGTTTTACCTTCTACATTAATAGATTCTGCATAAATGATATCTCTAGTTTCAGGGTTAGTCACTTTTAATATAAAACCGATTTTCGCTTTGTTACTACCCACTTTTATAAGACCAACTCTTACACCGTTATTTTTGGAATTGTATTCTGTAACTTCTCCAGTAATTACAAATTGAGCGCCAAGTTGTTTTCCTTTTTTAGGAGTGGTACTTTTATTTGCATATTTTTCTTCGCCATAATCTATTTCATCGTTACCATCTGCTTTGTTAATAAGGCTTTCCAATACCCTAAAACAATTAACTTTAAACAATGCACTGCTAAGCATTGTAGCTAGGTTACCTCCAAACTCATTAGGCGCATTACCGGTGGTAACAGAAAACCTTGCTACGGTTATCCTTACCCTTTGATCTAATGCTACGCCTTCGCATTGCGCCTTTACTTTCTCAAAAGATGTTTTTACATTTTTTTGGGCGAAGGAAAGTTGGCTTAGGAAAATGATGCAGATGGTTAGGGTTACTTTTTTCATGAAATTAATTTTTTTAATAGGTACAAAATTTATTGGGGTAAGCAGTTTAATCCTTTACACATCTTATTGATAAACCTCCAGTTTTACCTGCAGAAGCGGGAAAAGATGAATTGAAAATTCCCTGATTATATATTAGCGAAACTAATCTCCCAGAAATTGGGTTTTGTTCATCTGCCGTCCACCAATAACCATATTGCCCTTGGCCTGAAAAGTTGCCATTATTATCAATCCTTATTCCTCCTGGTAATGCGGTAAAATTACTTACGTTTGTAGCATTTGTATTAGGGCTCTGCCATTGAGAGGTGCCGGCTTGTTTTAAAGCCCCACCTGCTATTACGCTACTATTTAGAGCACCATAGTTTGAAACCAAAGTAGACCATTCTCCTAAACTTGGCACGTGCCAACCTACAGGACTTATTTTTCTTGCATCTGTCGCGGCAAACCAATTGTATAATTTTCCATAGCTATTGTTGTATCCCGATGAATTATTGTAATAGCACAATGCCCCAGTAGTTGTGTTATACCAAGAATTGGTAGCCGTAATATTGGGAATTATATCGCCATTTTGATATTTTGCTGTCCGTAAATTTTCTGCCATCCATTCTTTATCTGCAATTATTACTGTTGTATAGGTGTTACCATCCGCATCGGTTACGCCGCCACCTGCAATGCTTAATGGCTTGGTAGTAAAATTAATTTCTGCTCCATAAACTGTTGATGTATTAGTTGTGGCAAAAGCACGAGCGTAATAGATGGTGCTATTTAATAAATTCGTAAGTGTTGCAGTAAAAGTACCTATACCAGAGCCAGTCTGAATTTTATTACTTAAAATAGTTGGTGAAGGGGATGTGTTCCAGCAAATACCTCTTGCAGTAATTGCTGTGCCGCCATCAGAAGTAATATTGCCACCAATGGTTGCTTGGTTTTGACCAATGATATTGGTTGTGTTATTAGTAACAATATTAAGGGTACTACTTATCGGGGGTATAACTGGGTTATCGGAGTTGCCATCATTTTTGCTACAGCTTATAAGTATTACTTGAAAAGCCAATACCATTAAGAAGATTTTCTTTTGTTTCATTTTTATATTTTTAAATCAAGTTTTTTAAAATTTAAAACCCACTCCCAATCGTACATTCGTACTCCGCTTTGGTTCGTGTCCCACGAACCATTTGTTATATTCAATTATTTTTTTAAATGCTCAAATTTTCATCATCACCACTTTCAAATTCCAACAACCATTTTTTATCTATTAATTCATATTTTAATCTTAGTGTGCGGTTCGTGGGACAATCACCTAGGCGAAGGAATGCTGATAGATTTGGATACTTTTTTTATAATTAAATTATTTAGTAAAAGTGTATATGGGAGATAAGCTATTCACAGTTGTTAGCGTTCCTGTATAAGTCTCTAAAATTTGGCTGTTTCGTAATAATCGTAAGGTGTAAGTGGAAGGTTGATTATTGCCTCCGCAATAACCATAGTATTTCACCCAAAATTTATATGTTCCATTAGGGGCAGTTCCATCTTGCCAAAAAATATTTTCATTTGGCCCGTTGGGGCAACTGCTGCAAAGGCAATCAACATCTAACTCTCCTCCTTGGGCGGTTTGATTGCTATAATAAATCTGACTACCATTTGGGGTCTCTACATACAAATCAAGATCAACATTAGCTTCATTCGTGAATTGTAAATTAAATCGAGGGTTACCAGATTTACCAATTAAAGTTGGTTGTGGTATTGCTTCTTCTTTTGCTTTTTTGCAGCTTGAAAGCGAGCCAATAATTATTAAAAAAAAGAATACTGGCCAGAAAATAACATTTTTTTTCATAACGATTATTTTGATTGTTAATTATTTAAAATTTAAACCCCACTCCCAACCTCACATTCGTACTACCAATTGCACCTACCTCTGCAAATGCGCCAATATTATTTGTGAAATAATACTTGCCGCCCAAGTATCCTCCGAGATAAACACCACTGCCGTACGTACCAGTTAAGGTTTCGCCAGAATATTTATCTTTAAAAGTGAAACTTCTGAAGCCAACGGTTGCACCTGCGTACAAATCAATTTTGTCATTGTCAATATTGAGTATTTCATTAAAATGATAAGACCCTCTTGCGCCAAAATAAATAGTGGTAAACTTATATTCATATCCGAACCCACTGTACTTACTACCCAAGTAATCTACATTTGCACCTACACTTATATCATCTGTCACTCCTACTTCAAAAGACGCTCCGAGTGGGAAACCACTGTTGTAGTAAGAATTTACACCTACTCCAATATTTAATAATTTATCTCCCTTCGCAAAGCCACCAGTTTTTTGTGCAAAGGTTGTGGTAAGTGCCAATAATAATAAGATTACAGAAAGGGTTGTTTTTTTCATGTTAGTTTTGTTTTATGGTTCAAAAATAGTTTTTCGCTCTTAGATGTTTGTACCTACTATAGGCACTTATTACAATAATTCCAATGCTTTCAAATATTCACCAACAAGCCTTGCATTTTCAAACGATTCTCCAAAAATATTTTCTGCTTTTTTTAATATGCGCTTGTTGTAAGTATCTACTGTAGCTTTTTCAATTTTAAATGCTTTGGCTATTGCAATGCTTGTAAGGTTTTCTTTTTTTGCATATCGTTTTAGTATACGTAGTTCTTGTACAGAAAAAAAATTTGACTCTTCAAATTTTCTCTGGACTGTTTTCTTTATTTGCTCATTTAACAGATTTTTCGGCTCTACGATTAGCCTAGTACTATAGTTTTCTTTTGTATATTCTTTCACTACAGTAAATTCACTTAAGTATTCAGTAAGCTTTTTATCTTTTGTAAATTGAAAAGGATAGCATTTTTTTATACAATAAAAATATTTTCCAGTATTACTTTTTAAAGCCAAAGTAATAACCGTAATAGGTTTTAAGTACTGAAGGTTTAGTTTTTTATTTATTATTACTTCAAATAAAGAACTTGAAAAAAAATATTGTGGTATGTTGTGCGATGGATGTATTATATCCAAATATTTCTTTTGTGTAAAATGCAAATCTGTATAACCTAGCCATTCATACACACCTGCGGTTTTTATGATGTTACCTGTTTTTACATCTGTTATAAAATAGAATTGTTCTTTATGTAATAGCTTATCTAATTGTTGCAAGACGGTATCTTGCTTTGCTTTTGTAATGGTGGTTTCAAAAGCATATTGAGGCAAGTACATTTGTACATACTCATCATAAGTTCTGCCTTTGTTAAAAAAAGAAATAAGAGGTAATTGTAACATTGATGATAATACTTTCTACTATTAATAGCAGAAAGTATTATCATCTCATCACCATTTGTGAATTTTTTTGGAAATTATTGAACAAGCGTAAACCCTGCCCAATAATAAGGTGCATATTTTTTTCGCATGTGCTGCTGTGTAGCTATAAAAGACTGGCGTATGGTTTTGCCAGCAAGCCAAGTGGTATAAAAAGTATTCATAAATTCAGCTGTTTCTTTATCTGGCACTTGCCATAGTGAAGCCATTATATAATTTACACCAGCAAGTTTAAAAGCACGCTGTAAACCAAACACACCCTCGCTGCCACGAAGCTCACCAACACCGGTTTCACATGCGGAGAGTACAGCTAATTGTGTATTAGGTAATTGGACACTGGATATTTCTAAAGCTGTTAAAATGCCATCGTCTTCATCTGCACCTGCATTGCCATTCCAGCCTTTATTACCACCTGCTAGTACCAAGCCGGTTCGAAGCAATGGATTATCGCTCACTTTAAAAGTATTGGAATTATTTTTTTGGGTAGAAGAATCTGGAAGGGTAAAACCATGTGTAGCAAAATGCACAACAGTAGGAGAAGTAGCATTTCCTAAATTTCTAAATGCAGCTTCTGTGGCATATGAGCCAGTATAATAGACTACATTTTTTTGCTTTGTTTGCATACTTGCTTTTATGCCTTGTACCTCTTTTAAGGTATTTGGTAGGTAAGCAAAAGAATCTAAACCGGCACTTCGGTTTTGTTGATATACATACGAGTATGGGTCGGCATTTGTAGCTATTGAAGTATCTATATTTTGCTTATTGTAATTTATACCGCCAAAAAGAGCAATAGAAGCCGGTGTAGTATTATTTGAATCCTTCAAAACAATTTGCCTTGTAGAAGTAAGTTGTACCAGGTTGTATTTATCGCTTAACAGTAAATTGTTTTTAAAAGGTATTGCGGCAAATGAAACATTGTGTAGCAAACCATCGGGGGCAAAATAGATGGTTTCTATATTTTTTAAATACGGTTCTATTGGCTGCCAGAGTAATTGATAAATACCTTTATTGCTTTTGGCATTTGATGTAATATAAGCCCCTGCTGCTTTGTAAGCAAATTTTTTGAGAGTAGCTTTTAGTTGGCTTTCTTCAAGTAGTTTTATAAAGATGGGAATGGTATCTTGCTTGCGGAGGAGAAGGGCGGCATAGTAAATTGTGTCTTTTTCTGAATTCCTTTGTTTTATATTTTTGAATTTTACAAACTCAATGGCCACATCTTTTTCGGATAAACTTTGCTGTACATCTTGCCAAGTAATGTTTAATCTTTCCTTAATACCACGGTAATCAGCTGAACTGCGGAGTAGCTCCTTTTCTTGCTGGTTACAAAGACTAGCTAGAGAATCTGTATTTATATTTCTTTTTGAGATTGGTTGAGAGAGGATTTTACTTAGGAGAGATTTATTAAATTTAAACATTTGCCATTGATTCGAGACCTCTAAAACTTTCGAATTTTCTATTGATGTAAGTAAACTTCTACTATTATCTATAGATGCAGCTTTAAATACCAGTCTGGTATTATACGCATCTTTAACAAGCAAGGGAGATTGGTGAAACCACATTGAGTAAAAACCCACTTCTGAAGCATTTCCCCTGCTTTTTAAATAAGCTACTAATTCTTTTTCAGAGAGAAAAGTCATCTTGCTTGTTAATAATTTTACTTCAACCTTTAAACTATTTGAAAATAAAGTATCTGCTTCTTTTATTTTACCAATATTTCTGTATAAGTTCCCTAAATTAGTTTGTTTATTTATATATTCCATGCTCTCTTTACCAAATAATCTGCCAGTATATGTTAATGACCTTAAATAAAAAAATTCGGCTTTTAAAAAATCGCCCTTTGTAAAATACAACCCTCCAAGGCTATTTAGTGTTACAGCATAATCGGGGTGATTTTCTCCTAGCTTACTTTTTCTTATTTCAAGACATCTTAATAACAAATTTTCCGCTTCATCGTATTTGCCAATAGCACGATACAAATTGCCAATTTCATGTAACGATAAAGCGTATTCAATATTTTGCTCTCCAAGAATTTTTCTTCTAATGAACAATGCTTTCTGACACAGTGAATCAATATTTAGATATTTTTTATATTCAAAATAAAGAGTAGCAAGATTGCTAATTGCCGAAGCAGTACTTAAATGTTCTTCTTCATAAATTTGCTTATAAATTAATATTGCTTCTTTATACAGTGATTCCGCATCGTTATAATTACCCAAAGCTCTATATACGACTGCTAAATTATTTAAAGCAGTCGCATACTCTACATTGTTTGTTTTGCCATTGCTCTTTTTTTGTACTATAATTTCTAGAAATATCTTTTCCGATTCTTCATAGTTTCCCGTAAGGATATAAAGGTTTGCTATATTATTTCTTGTAATATTATATTCATTGCTTTGTAATCCTAGCTTATTTTTATATATATCAATACTTTTTTTTAATAGTCGTTCTGCTTCACTGTACTTTCCAATGTCTTTATACAGCCTAGCTATGCCTTGAGCATATTTTGCATAATCAATATGCTCAGTCCAATTCCTTTTTATAAGGATTTTTTCTGCTTCCAAAAAAAGAGACTCTGCTTTATCATTAATCCCTTTTTTATTATTGTAAAAAGCTAATTCTAGTAACGAACCTGCTAATGTTGAGTCATCAACATCTTTTTGATTTTTAATTAACTCGATATTTTTTTCTTCCCAATAAATTGCCTTATCAAAATCATTTTTCTTATAATAATATAAAGCGGAATCATTTAGGTTTTGTATTTGTGCCGTAATATTTTCTTGATAACAGAAAATCAAAAAAACTATAAAAAAAATCTTCTTTAACATAAAATCTATCTTAATAGTAAAATAATATTTGCCAAGTTATTCCTTAAATTTCTCTAATAATTTTTCTACTTGTGTCTTGTACTTACTATAGCTACTCAATCTCTCTAATATTTTTTTAGCCTCGCTTTTATTTTTATTTTTAAGATTAGCAAGAGCTAAATACCAATTGGCATTTGCTTTTAAAGTGTCATTACTGCTATTTTGCAACACCCACTGCAGGTTTAATAATGCTTGGTCGTTATTATTGGTTTTTAAAAATGCAATTCCTTTGTAATAATGTAGGGTCTCTAAAATATTTTGCTTATCATCAATTCCTCTTGTATTGGCAATCGCAACTGCATCTAATTTTTCTAAAGTGTTATAATTCCCTTTTTCATATTCAGTAAAAGCATCTGCTAATTGTATGTGGTAAGTTTCGGGAGCTTTGTCAGGTTCAAAATATTCTTCAAACAATTGCGCAAAATTTATTTTGCTGCCTATTTTATTTGGTATTACTTTTGGTAATGTAGGTGAGTCGATCTTATCTATCTTTTCTACTTTTATAGTATCAATCTTTTTAGCAATTGGCGTTGGGGTATTCTTTTTTGAATTCCAAAAAAATATTGTAGCAATAGCCACAAATACAGATGCTGCGGCAGCAATACCAAACCATTTTTTTCTATTGTTAATCGGTAATATTTTTTTGCTATTTATAATGGAGGAATCAGTTTGTTGACTGGAAAAATTATCCCTGATAGATTGTTCAAAATCTAATTGTGAGCGCATATGAGGGTTTGCTTCAAGTTCGATTTCAAATGCATCCATTTCTTCTATCGTCATTTCTGTATCTAAAAAATGTTGTATTCGGCTATATTGCTCTGTAGTTATTTCCATTGGCTTTTTAATTGGCTTTTCCTATTAAATTTCTCAACCGCTCCATGCACCTATATATTCGATTGGTGGCTGCTTCTTTACTAATATCCAAAAGTCTTGCAATCTCATCACATGGTTTTTCTTCAAGATGTCTCCATATAATTATTTGCTTGTCTGTTGGGTTCATTTTGTTTAAGGCGTCATCAAGTTTTGCAAACATGGCTTCTTTCTTTATTACATCTTCATTTTCTATAAAAGTTTGATTGTTGATGTCCATTATTTTGCCATAATTTTCTTCCTTGCCTTGTTGCCGTCTTTCACTTTGCAAAATACTGAGTAAAGTATACCTAAAATATTGAAATAAAATGGTACGCAAACTTGCTGTCCCCTCATACAATTTCCCATCTACGGCTGCATCCTTAAACTTTACTACCGCATCGGTAAAAGCATTGTCTGCATTGTATTGCATATAGTTTTTATCGTATCCTTTATACATTACCACAGCCCAGTTTACAAAAATGACTTTATAGCATAAAAAAAAACAGGATACAATTTTTTCTCCTAAACCACTAAGTGTATCAGAAAAGCTATTGCTCAACGCTGTAATGTTCGATTTCAAAATGGTTTCACAGTCTGTTGTTGTCATAAATTCTTGTTCTACTTTTTTACTTTTCAAAAGACAAATTTTCTTTTCGTTAGGTATCTTCTCCAACCGAAACTTTGTTAAACTTAAAATATATTATTACTTTTCGTTTTTGAATTAAAATTCTTCTAAAAGACCGGTACAAATGGCGAATTTACAATCTTATTTTATACAGATATCAATTAAGAACACAAACATGTATTCGTTGATAGTAATTGAGGCAACTAACTAAAGTGATAAGTATATCCATACACTACCAGCATGCACCAGCATTCAATAAATGTAAATCTTATAAAGAGAGAGAAGGGGTAAAGTCGCTTAGTTAGTTCTGTAAATTTTAAAAATGCTAACACTTTTAAAATCTATTTCAAATATATAATAAATACTTAAAGTACAAAAAATATTTTTAGTGTTTATGAAAAGATAACATTGGAGTTTAAATAACTTATCGGTTACTGTCGTCATCAACCGAAACATTCAATTAAAGGTTGGTGAAAAAACCAACCTTTAATTGAAATTTCTGTAGAGGGGTTTATAGTTTAACTTCTACTTTATCAAATAATTTTTTCGTAGCAGTATCTTTATTTACCTCAAAAAAAGAAAATACAAGTTTCGATGATGTAATAGCAATTTTTAAATATCCATAGCCTCTTAATGATTTATCGTAAGTGTGGTCGTCGGTAAGTTTTCCATCGGCATCTGAAATTTGGGTAATACCCCTTCCACCTGTTCCAACCACCAAAAAAGGAATTTTAGCTTTTTTCCCATCTAGAGAAACTGTTCTAGTAAATCGTTGATAGTTGTGGGCGTGTGCAGATAAAAATGCGTCATACATAATTCCTGCTACTTTGCAAGAACCATCAATGTCTGCTAGCATTTCTTTGCTACCACTATGTCCTGAATTGCTCAAAGGCGGGTGATGTGTCGCTACAATTAATGCTTTCTTTTTCCCAGTGGCTTTACGTTCTGCTTTCACGGCTTTTAATGTTTTAGTAAGCCAGTTTTTCTGCTCAAGCCCAATTTCAGTTCCTGAAATAAAGCCTGGGTTTTCGGCACAATTTGAGTAAAGTCCAATAATATCTATAAAAGGGGTTTTTAATATCCAATAGGCGCCCGGCTGGTTGTGCATTTGCCTAAATATGGTACCCGCAGCACTGGGAATGCTGGGTTTATTAGCACTAAAATTTTTTATAAAAGCTTCTAAACTTTTAGATTGTCCTGTGCTGGTTCCATTAAACTTAAAAAGCTCTCCATCATGATTTCCGGGAATTGCAATAATTTTTCCTGGATAGTGAACATAGGGTTCATAAAATTGGGCATGATAACCTTTGTCGGTATTGTCATAATAAATCACATCGCCCAAATGTATCAACAGTGCTGGAGAGCTGGTGGGTTTTGTAACATCATAATCAGTTTGCATGGCATCACTAACAGCTTTTTGAGCATCACCATTTTCGTGCCCCGAATCGCCCATAGCGTGAAAGCTGATTGAGCCAGCTGTTTCCATATCTTTTACACTTTGTTTTCCAATAATATCTTCCAAATTCATTACGGCATCGCCTTTAGATTTGGGAAAAGGTTCTAACTTTCCTTTAATATGGTCTATAATGGTTTTGCCATGAGAAACCTTGCCTAAAAAAAACGGATGTGCAAAACGATTTGTTTGTAATTCATCGGTTTGTTTTGCAACTTTTTTTGTGTTTGCCATCTTTTTTTATTTAATTGTTGCTTACTCTAGATCCTCTTTTCGGCTACTGAGGTTATATAATTCTGCGTTTTTTCTAGGGCTTATATCCTATCAATTTTATTTGAGTTAGAGAGGACACCAAATCGTTAATTGCTTTAATTTAACCAAAACAAATTGCTATTTTTATTTTTTAGGATATATCAAAGCGGCAAAGCTCGCATCGTTAGTATCAATATCAACACCGCCGGGAATACTTTTACCATCTATCATAATACTTCCAGGCAACGAATAACACATTATTGAATTGGGATCTGGGTTTTGAGTACCCAATAATGCTGATCTAGGTATAGGTGTTAATACCTGCTGAATGACATCCTCTTCGCTCCATCCTTGTGTTGCCATAAACAAGTCAATGGCTTTCTTTTTATTTATTTTCTTTATTATTTCTTCACGCATATGCTCATGTGGAAAGCCAAGTGTATGACCAGTTTCATGTCTAACTACTCTTACAAATTCAGCTTCGGGTGTGTTCATTGTAAAGGCTTCCAAATTCATTGTCGGTTTGTTTGGTTTTACATGCAAAATATCGGTTCCTAAATAAGACCAATATCCATTATCTGGTGCTGGCGTCGAAAAACTTATTCGTACTTGCGGATTGACATCAGATAAAGTAAACTTTACATTACAAAATTTACCCCAGGCGTTCATATGGGTTAATATTCTTTTTTTTAATGCTACCGAAGTATTGTCTAAAAAACCCACTGTCAATTTTACACCATTTGTTTTCCAATATTTAGTGGTTAGTACCGATAAATGTGCGACAGATAATTGCTGCCCTGTTGCTCTCATAAACTGATTAGCAGCAGGCATATTTGCAGGATTGTTTATTACAGCTGTTTCTGATGCCTTTTGCCATAAACTTTGAGGCAGCATTTTAATAGTACATGGTTTTATAACATCATTATTTTCAATTATCATATTTTTTTTTGCTTTAGACATAAAATAATTTTTTATTGTATTTGCCTACTCTAGATACAGTTTTCGGCTTCCCTGTTTTTGATGTAACTAATAGCCTTCGTTGTTAAACAGAGGTTATTATTGATGCTTTTATGGGCATATAGTATCCATTTTTTTATCGGTTGCTGTCTATACCAACCGAAAATTTCATTAAAGGTTGTTGAAAAGAGCAACCTTTAAAGAAATTTCATATGAAGGTTGGTGAAGACACCAACCTTTAAAGAAGAGCGTAACCTTTAAACAAAAAGGTTAGTGAAGACTGGAACCTTTAAAGAACTCATAAACTTAGCTCTTACTCAACAAATCCCCAATCTTAATTATTTCATCAATTACTTTATCAGCTTTTGCACCGGTAAAGGCTTTGGCGGTTTCTAAAATGGGTTTTACTGTTCCCCATATCATGGCAAATTTTTCCAACAGATCGCTCTGCTCATCTTCCGATGGGTTGCTGCAAAGCTTATCTACAATGGCAAGCATTTCGTCAATGGCTTTGTCAATTTTTGGTGGTGTAACTATTTTAATAAGTTTTAAAATAGGCTTGGCGACTTTCCAGTAAACACATAATTGCCCCAATACATCGGTTGTTTTTAATTCTCCTGTTGTCATCATCATTTCATGATGTTCAGTAGATGGCTGTAGTTTTACACTTTTTACGATTGCATTAAATTCGGCATTGGTCATTAATTCTTCCATGATGTTGTTTTTTCATTTGGTTAAAAATATTTTTATTAAATCATTTCTCTTTTATACCGCACACACTGCGTCTACTCCCTTTAATATCATGGTAGCAAGCAGCCCTACCAATACTGTCAGTAGCAAAGGGTTAATGGCACCTAAACCAATTGCGGTGGCAATTGCAGTTAATGCAAGGCTTAGTATTCTTTTCAATTCTGCTTGTTCATCTATCAGTTTTTTTATTTCATCTGTAATCCCACAAAGTATTCTTTTTACTTTTTTTGCTATTTTATTTCTGCTAAACCAATCCAAAAATTTTCTGATAGGGTTCCATGCTTCATAGTTTTTTTCAAATGATAAATCAGCCCCCATAAATCCTGTAATATGCATAAGATTCCCCTCATTATCTATATCATTGTCTATTTCCCAGTTTATGTTATTGCGCATATATCCTACCGGGTCTTTGGATGCCACGACGTCTTCTAACTGTTGTGTAAGTTCATCCATATTAAATTTCTCTTCTAAAGCCTGCATTGTTTCCATTGTTTAAAATTTAAGGTTTAAAAAATTGATGTGTAAAAAACATTTTTGAATAATTTTTGGTGCAATGTTTATTTTAAAACCCATCAGCTCCATTATTAATTATCTATATTTGGTCATGTGATAAGAAATCATTTTTTTAACCGGCGTTCCATTTATTTCGGTTAATTGTCCACTCCATACTAATTGGTACAATTTTTTTAAATCTCTTATGTCATTTGGCATTAATTTGCTATCAGGTCCATAATTCATAATTGAAAACTTACTGTTTGTACCAAACAATTCGCTCTTCCATTTTTTTTCTTTTATATCAGCAAAAAAGTGTCGTAACCCAAATACATGGCCTATTTCATGTTGAATAGTTTCTAACTGTTCTTTTTTTGTTTGCGTAAACATTTTAGGGTAGATAAAGAGTGTATTTTGTCCTGGGCTTGGGAAAAATGCAGATGCTAATACACAGCCAGACATATCACAATCCTCTGTATGCATGGCTATTTCAAAATCCCAAGCATCTGTGTCTTCATGAAATTTAATAGGGCAGGCATCTTTCCAAGCCATGATAGCTGAGCCTAATAGATTTCTAACGCCATTTTTTGCTGCTTCCGGATTTTTAAAGAAACTTCCAAATGACCTGTTGAATCTCCAATTTAAGGTAACTCCTTTATCCCAAAGCGGTATAAATCCGTTTGTAGCATCCACATGTATTTTTAAAACATCATCATTGTTTGGTTGAGCATAGCCTTTGGAATCGGTAACGCAGATTACATCTTTATTGTAAACGTGCCGATACTTTTCTATCGGCAAAAAAGAGGAGGTGTTTAATTCAAAATCAGAACTTTCTTTTTCGGTCTTTCTAATAGATTTCATAAACTTGTTTTTTGGGTCTTTAAATTGATTTTTATTTTTTTTGAAGTATTTTCTTATCGATTGGTTTCTCCAACAACAGATACTTTCATTTAATTTTTAAATTTTTTTCAAAACATGTTATTTTTTATGTGAAACTATAAAAAAGTGAAATTTTCCAATACCGTTAAAACACCCATTTTTTTAGGGCAATAATAATTTGTTGTAAACAGTAGTTTTATATTTCTTCATAATTCACTTTCCTATTTCAACGTACAGGCAATACATTCCCATCGGTTGATTTTTTACATCAACGTGGCATGAATACAATCCAGATATTAGAAATTAAATAACATATGCTCACACAAGACCAGATTGCACATGCAATCAAAAATGTATTTCTTAAAATGAGAGAGAAGGGGTAAAATAGCTCAGTTAGTTCGGTAGATTTTAAAAATAATTTCTATCGTTATAATCTATTTCAAATGTATATGTTACTTTTTACATAACAAAAAATAAATAGGGTACTATATTTTTATTCATACTTTCTTAACGTTAAAAAAAGTATAAAGGCTGTTTGAGTTAATTATTTTCCTTTGTTCAAGTCAGCGTGCTGGAGCTTATAGAGGCTACGCAAGGAACCTTTCTACTTAGCGAGCACTATCTGTTCTCATTTTCTCTGCGGTGAAAATCAGAGGAAGAACCTACATGGTAATGGAAGAATTTAATTCAAACAGATTCTACATCTTTAGGGATATTTCATTGAAGTAAAAAGCAATATTAATTTTTATTTTTTCTTAATCTTATCTTCCAGCAGTTTCAACTCTTCCATATCCATTTCATCAGCTTCTTTAGCATCTATTTTTTTTCTTTGTGCATTAAATTTTTCATAAATAATGTCCACCTGTTTTTCCATTTCAATATGGCTTATGGTCCCGTTACTACTGAGCACTTGTTTATCATTTAGTAAAATAATTTTATCAATATTTTCTTTCCAAAAATGCATGGTAATATCTATTCTATTTTTCGCTCGTAGCTCTGCGGTTTCTAAAAACACTACAATAAAACGATTGAGGCTGTCTATTTCATCTTCTGATAAATAATTTTTAGCAACATAAATATCTTGTTTTCTTACCATATTACCTTTCCAACTGGTAAGTGCCATATTGGGTTCTTTTTCATTGGCACGATTTACAATTATCTCCGCTGCTGTGTTACCCGTTATAGCAAACAATATTTTATTTTGAGTTTCGGCATAAAACATTTGTGTGGCTTTATCTGTGCTATCATAATCACTGCTCAACGAAAATAAGTCTCTCAATTTTTGATAAAACCTTTTTTCAGAAGCCCGCACATCTCTAATGCGTGCCAATAATTCATCAAAATAATCTGCTCTGCCATCAGGGTTTTTTAAGCGCTCATCATCCATTACAAAGCCTTTTATCATATATTCTTTAAGGTTTCGGCCTGCCCACTGCCTAAACTGTGTTCCTCGGCCACTTCGTACCCTAAAACCAATGGCCAAAATCATCTCACCCATGTCTTCGTCAGCATCGGGGGTGGGGGTTTCATCGCCGGCGTCGGGGCG
>JANNGD010000106.1:0-20598 GCA_031380515.1 Ferruginibacter sp.
CAAATGCTAATGCAGAGTCTTTTAACTCTAAAATTAAACTCTTTAGAGCTAATCAAAGGGGCGTAACTGATACAGTGTTTTTCCTTTTTAGATTACATAAACTTTTTGCTTAGTCCCCAATAGATTAATGTGAGCCTTTTATATTCTAGGTATCGTTCCCTTAATGGATAAGTTTTTAGCACAAAACCCTAAAAACTTATTCAGGACGATTAATTTTTGATTGGAACATGAAAATTAATTTTGCAGAATTTTCAAAATAGGGTTGCCAATCGAATTGCCAAGAAAACCCCCTTTATTTAAATAGCAAAAATTGCGTTATGGTTTTTGTTAAATAAAATCTTTAATAATTTCTATACCCAAAACAAGCGTACTTTATAGCATAATATTGTTATCATAAGTACGCTTTTTTCTTTTTACAAAAAGATAAAATAATAAGATTAAAAAACTGCTAATGCAAATTGCCCACAACCATGCGTAAGAACTTACTTCTTTTTCAGGTATTCCCGTAAGCACCAAATGGGCCCAGTAATTGGGGCTTTTATATTTCTTTTCAATGTCTGGAGAATTTATATAATCAAGTTTTGCTTTTTGTAGAGAGGTAGCAGCACTAGTGTTGTTGTAATAGTAATGATAATAGCGTTGCATAATCCAAGCGGTAGACTTATCATCTGCTTTCCATAAAGAGGCAATGATGTTTGGGCAACCTGCATAGGTGAAAGCTCTTGCTAAGCTCATCAACCCTTCACCCTTTGATAGTTGACCATTACCTGTTTCGCAGGCGCTTAAAACAACTAATTTTGTACCAGTTAACTTTAGATTATATATTTCTTGCGCATACAGATTATTTTCATTGGTTGCTAAATTTGTAAAAGGGTAAAAAGCAATCAAGGATTTTTCAGGTAAGGTATCGTTTACTATGGTGTGTGTAGCTAAGTGAATAATTCCACTCTTAGTTGCTTTTGCTATGAAATTATTTTTTGTGGCAGCGCTGTCCAATAAAATATCGCCTTTCAAATTTTCTATTTCCTTTTTTGTAAAAATAAGTTGTGTAAATTCTTCATTTCCTCGGCTGGCAAAAGGTGCCATAGCTAGTACCGTTTTGAATGTCTTATCATTTATATTATTCCTTAGCAATGCAGTAGAATATTGGTATTGTACGCTAAATTTTTCGAATAAATAATTTCCATTCTCATCATTCAAAGCTTCAAAAGGTAAACTATTCAATTCATCATCCGGTATAATGAGTAAGTTATCTATATGTTCTAATTTATTAAAAATTGGTTTTATGGTGACATTGTATAATTGAAGCGAGACGGCGTCTCCATCATACTTTTGCCCACTTTTAGTAAAGTTTAGTGATGCTTTAAACGATTTGACCGTGCTAAAAAAAGTAGAATCAATTGCCTGCTTTGTATAACTAATATCATTGCTGGATATGCATAAAATAACCAATTCGTTTCCCGATAAGTGGTAAGAGAGGATAGCTGTTTTTTTATTTAATATTTTTTGCAGAGCAGCTATTGTAGGAATACCATTTGCATATTTTTTGACCTTGTACCCAGGTAATTCATTTATTTTATCTTGCAACTTTCCTAGTTCTATTTCGTTGTCTCTTGTTTCGGCTTTTATTTTTTCTAATTGATTACTATCATTTATTTGTCTCGCTTTTAGCGAAAGTCGTGTAATATTGCTTTTAATAGAAGTCTCTTTTTCAAACAAACCAGCATCTGTAACTGTTTGACTTTTTATTGATGACTCCTGCACATTTAGGGACAATACACTTGCTTTATTTTGCTGATCAAAATTGTAGGCTTCTTCTAAATAATGGTTGTTTTTTGTGATTTCATATAACTGAAGACTTATGTGAATTGGCCTATCATGTACCCTATATTTTATTTTGTTCAAAAATAACCTAGCCTCATCACTATCGTAGGTTTTTTCTACATAATCAGCCAAAAAAAAAGCAGAACGATAAGCATTTAATGCAGCGTCTAACGAAGCTTGTTTTTTATCTTGTTCGTATAATTTTTCAAATGCATCCGCTTTTGCAGCAAGGGTATTAAAAAGGTTTATATAAGAAAAGACACCGGAGAATATTGTTGGGTTTTTATAGACATCCGTTTCATTATAATCTGGATAGAACTGGAGAACAGCTTTTTGGTAATTATCAATCCCGTTAACATAGTTTTTTTCTGCTACGAATTTATCAGCTACATATTGATAGGTTGTGCCGTGGGCATTGTTTTTTCTTGTGTCGTTCCATTTTTTATTTTCTTCTAATGCGAGCATGTAATATTTTTCTGCGGAGTCTTTTTTTGCCAGGTTTAAATATGCTTTACCTAACTGATTATAAAGAATAATATTAGTGCTGTTATTGTATTTTATTTTTTTAAAAAAATCAATTGCTTTAAGGCTATTGCCGATACTTAGATTTACAAATCCTACATTTTGCAAAATTTCATTGGTCGTTATTTTGTATTGCAATAAAGAGGAGTAAACCTCATCGGCTTCTTTGAATTTCTCTAATCTAACCAAGCATGAACCTATATTTATTTTATACGCTATTATAAAATCTTTGTAGGAAGGATCGCTTTTTGAAAGAAGAAGGGCTGCTTTTTCGAAATAATTTTTCGCTTGCTTAAAATTGCCCGTTTCAAAATAGATTGCGCCAAGGCCATTATAAAGTCTTTGCTCTTCGTTTAAAGATACATGGTATAGTTCCGTAATTTTTTCGGCTTTTTTATAATATATATAGGCCGAGTCAAATTTGTTTAAACTATAATAAATACGAGCAGTAAACAATAAAGGTTGAAAAAGAAACGAGTCTTTAATTTGTGGAAGCTTTTGTTTTAATGCAATGGCATTTAAATAATTGTTTTTAGCTAGTTGTATGCTATCAAAATAATGTTGTAAAATACCAATTTTTAGATGACAAAAAAAGGCCAATGAATCATCCGCAACTTTTTTAACTATTGGCAAAATAGATTGAAAAGCAGCAAGAGATTGGCCATTCAATTTTTCTTCTAAAGCTTCATCGTATTCTTTTTTAGTAGAAAGCTTTTCGGCTTTATGAAACAATTTATCTGCTAAAGCATACTCTTGTAGATATTTTTTCTCTTTTTGTAATACCGATTGGGAAAAAGCAAACGCAATGAGGAGGGAAGTAATAAGTGAAATAAATATTACACGCATGATAAGACTTTTACCTATCAAATATAATGGAGAAAAGAAATTATTGAGCAATTATTATAATGCAGGGCGGTCTTGGCCTTGCAACGGCTTGTGTTGTTTCAGGCCCATTCGACCTGCCTTGTGTTTCTCTCAAAATTGTTCCTGCATGATCAATATTTAATATATCCCATAAATATTGTGGTATGGATGCTTGGTTGGCATAATAATATAATTTCACTTTCAACTTGTTCAATGCTCTACCACTAGCATCATCCATTTTGTAATAGTATGTAAATTCTTTTTGCGAATCATGATTAGAGGATATTGCCCCATCCCTCAAACTTTTTGCCAAATTTATTCTGCCATTTGTTAGAGAAACAGCGCATCCTTGGTTATTACAGCCATTACCATCATCAAAACTATTGTTAGTGCCTGTACCAAAAAGACCTGGTGTGTAAGGAACGCCTTTTGCATTGTAAATTGGCATTGCAATGCTATCACCCTGCGATAATCTATAAATGCCATCGTAAAAATTTATACCTGCTAAAACAATTTTTGTGCTTATGGTATCGGTTGTACCACTAGGTACAAACATTATTTTATAACGAAGACCTGTTTCACTTTCAGTTAAATCTATTTTCCCTGTTATACTGTCTAGCTCTATTCCTTTTGGGAAACCAATGAATTTACCAGCCCTATTCATCGGAATAGGTGATACTATATTACTAGCTGTATTGCGCAAATAAAATATGGAGTCTCCGTAGCTAAGTACATTGCTCGGAGTAGGATTTATTATAATGGGGTCAATAATTGGATTGTCTGTACCCGTATCTTTTTTGCAAGAACTTAATAAAGCGCTGCCAAATACAAATAAAGTAATTGATATAAAGATATTTTTCATTTTTTATTCCCTTTTATGTTTGACAATTCTAAAGGAAGAAATGTAACCAGTTGTTTAAATTTTAGTTTAGACAAAAATATATTATTTGGTATCAAATTTCGTACCAATGTATTTAAAAACAACAACTTGCAATAGGTATATTTTAAATTAACTACTGGGTTTATTTTTATTAAAAGAAATGTTTTTATTGATAAGCAAGTAGTTGGATTCGGCTGTATGCTCATAGTTGTAAAAATATTCCTGTAAAAAAAGAGGAAAATACCTTTAACATTTTATTAATAAAAGAAGGTTACAAATGCTTACTTAGTGTTTACTAATAAATGAAAACATCCATTTTAAAACTAATAAAAATTATAATTATGACAAGCAAGCTATTTTTCTTTGCCACAACTTTAATCATGGCAACAGGTTGTAAAAAATCTACTGATGCAGTACTACCCCAAGATCAAACTACCGTAACGGTAGCAGCCATTTCATCCACAAGTGTCCCAGCTCCAGTTGTAAGCACTTTCAATGCTAGATTTCCTGGGGCTACCCAAGTGGAGTGGCTCTCTATAAGTTCCAGCAATTCGAGTAGCAAAGAGTTTGAAGCAGAATTTAACCATTTAAGCCAACGGCATGAAGCAAGATTTGATGATAATGGTACAGAAAAGCATCATTCTATTACATGTATAGAAGCACCTGTACCGCAAGTTATTCTCACAGCTTTTAGAAACACACACCCTACCGACAATGTATATGAATGGAAATTGAGGAACGATGGAACGTGGAAAGCGCATTATATGCGAGGTACCGTAAAATGGGAAACTACTTATAGCGCTACAGGCGTTTTAATAAAAGAGGAGATAGCCTAAGACATTTAAATTTCTATGATTACCAATAAACAAAAAACCTGCAAATTTTGCAGGTTTTTTGTTGTGTGCCCACGAAAGGAATCGAACCTTCACGCCCTTGCGAACGGCAGATTTTGAGTCTACTGCGTCTACCAATTCCGCCACATGGGCAGCTCTAATTGAAATTGGACTGCAATATTACATTATTCATTCAATCTCTCCAAAATACGTTTCAAGTATTTTTTCTTATAATAGTATTCTTTTAATTTTTGCAGGGCTTTTTCGTCTAATAATGCAGTGTTTTCGGGCAATAGCAGGGGCGCTATTGCATCCAATAAATTTGTTTCAAATGAAGTTATTTTTTCTTCTACATCCTTGTTTTCATCTATTTCTTCGTTTAACTCCATCATTTCCATTAAAAAATCGGGTGGGAGATTGTATTTTTCGTCTGCAACAATGATTCCCTTTAATTGCAAAAAATATTCAATCGTTTTTTCTTTATTGCTAAAAATATTAAAAGCTTTGTTTATTGCGGCGGAAGCCTCCAGTGCATTTTCTTTATCTACTTCCAGCTCGTTTGTAAAAAAATCGGGGTGATTTTCTTTTTGTAACGCAAAGTATTTTTTTGATATAAGCTGTTTATTTACAACTGGGCTAATGGGTAATTCAAATAAATCATAATAATTCATGTCACAAATGTACGCAGTATATAAAATCTAATTGTACATTGCCAAACGCAAATACGAAAGCATGATAACAATAGGTTTAATACGAGAAGGTAAGATTCCAGCAGACTCCCGTGTAGCACTTACGCCTGCGCAATGCAAATGGTTACGTCAGCATCACCCCGAAGTAAAAGTAACGGTACAGCAGTGTAATAATCGTTGTTTTACCGACAAAGAATATTTGGCAGCCGGTGTAGAAGTAATAGAAGATATGCGTGCATGTGATATATTGCTTGGTATAAAAGAAGTGCCTGTAGATATGCTGATAGAGGGTAAAACCTATTTATTTTTTTCGCACACTAAAAAACTACAGCCGAGCAACCAAAAATTATTGCAAAAGATCATAGCAAAAAATATTACGCTGGTAGATTATGAATGTTTGGAACATGAGGATGGTACCAGAATTATTGGATTTGGTTTTTTTGCAGGCATTGTAGGTGCGCACAATGGGATGATGGCTTATGGTAATAGAACAGGTACTTTTCACTTGGATCGAGTGAATTCGGGTAAAAACTTACAGCACCTTATTCATACTTACTTTGGATTGAAACTTCCCAATATTAAAATAGCCGTAACAGGCAGTGGGAGAGTGGCGCATGGGGTTTTAGAAATTATGAACCTCTTAGGAATACATGAAGTAGAACCAGATGATTACCTCGAAAAAGAATTTAAATACCCCGTGTATGTGCATTTAAAAGGTGGGGATTTGTATGAGCATAAAATTACCGGAAAATATAACAGAACGGACTTTCACGAGAACCCAGAAAATTATGCCTGTATTTTTCCGAAATATATTTCACATACCGATATACTGATGAATGGTATTTATTGGGAGCAAAAAATTCCAAGGCTTTTTGAAATGGAAGATTTGCAAAGAGAAAATTTCCGCATACAAACCATTGCAGATATTACAGATGATATGGGTGGTTCTGTACCTTGTAACTTGGGGGATTCTACCATTGCCAGCCCAGTGTATGGTATTGATAAAAATACATTTGCTAAAACAGAACCCTACTTGTCAAATTCAGTTGATATAATGGCAGTAGGCAATTTGCCCAATGAATTACCAAGAGATGCCAGTCGTTATTTTGGCGAGCAATTGATAAAACACGTATTTACAGATTTATTTAGTGCACATGAAACCCGTTTGATAGAGCATGCTACCATCGTAAAAAAAGGAAAACTCAATGTAGGGTACGAGTATATGAACGAATACGCAACAAAGATAATTTGAAGAGCGAAAATTAAACTTCGGCCATCATTTTCTGTAAATTCTTTTCTTCAAAAAATGGCGAACAAAGTTCTTTTGCTTTTAGTAATAACTCTTTTAGGCCATCTGTACTCATTTTGTTGAGTTCGCAAGCTCGTTGCATGGCTATTTCATCCGATACAAATTGTGTAGCTTTTACGGCTTCTGCTGTAGCCAACAATTTTAGCCCTGTATCTTTTAATTTTCCCAATGCGGCTATGGTATAACTAAGCGCTAGGAAATAATTTTTTTCGAGTTGTAATACAATTTTATTGTTGCCAGCCAAAGGTAAAACATTGTAAGGCGAGTTTATAATTTCTGGCTTAAGGTATTTTACATTTGTATCGTCTTTTATGCCTTTTTCAATATACTGAATTGCACCTTGCAAGGCCTGCGGGTATATGCTAAGCCAGCGAAGTTTACGCCTCAATTCATGAATATGAATTTCTATGTCTGTAAAACTTTCCTTGTTTTCGTTGTAAAATTCTTTTATATTATTAATGGCTTTGTTGTAAAAAGCCTTTATTAGTGTAATTTCTTTTTCTGGAGTTTGCCAATCTAATTTACCCAGCCTTTTCCTTATTTTTTTTGTTCTAGAATTGATGTGGTTAATCCATCTTCTTTTTATGAGCAAGGCATTGAGCAATGCAATTTTTTCCTCTCTTTTTTCTTCCATATAAATTCTTATGGTAGAAGGCATTTCAGCATCTATTAAAAATTCTTTTGCATAGGCGTCATAATGGTCTATGGCGCCAAGTAAATCCTCTATTGATTTTAAGTCTTCCTTAATTTTTAAGAATTTCTTCTCGTTGTGCATGCCTGCGTATAGCTTTGCCAATCCTTCTAGCATAAATACCTTTGTACGGCACTCGTTCTGGTATAAATACAAAGCTGGATTGTCTGTTCTGGTAGCTTCTAATAAAAGTTTGTCTATTTGTATAAGATAAAATTCGAATCTTCCTGGGCCTTTTGTCATTGGTTGTATGTAAAATAATGAAGAAAAAAGTATGTAGGTAAATAAAGTTTAAAAGGTTTAAAAGGTTTAAAAGGTCAATCGAATTGCCATTTTTGCAAATTTACACATTTGCCCATTTGCATATTTGCACATTTGCACATTTTTCCATTTGCCTATTGTTCAAAAAAAGAAATAGTACCACCCACCCATGTTTTGTCTTTGTTGTATCTGGTTCCTATCATTTTGCCTTTGCTGAGGCGAGAAAGATTGTGAACGCCAATTGGTCTTGCCCATTCATCTTTCCAAAAATAAAATAAACGTATTTCTGCTTTTGCCGGTTCATCCATTGTTTCTATAATTGGAGCGTAATTTACTTTGCGTTGCAATATCCAATTTTCTGGGTCTGTTATCTTATCAATATCATTTTGTGTAACATCAATTACAACGCCCATTCCCGCAAAGGAAAACAATGGCTTTAACACATATTCTGCTAAGTTTACGGGTTGTGTAACTTCATTCAGAAAAAATGTTTCGGGTACATAGGGGTTATCAATAAACGGTAATGTAAATTTACTGATCCTATAAAACCAATTGGGATGAGGTATCCATTCTACTTCATATTCTTTTGTAAGATCAATTATGCCTTCTAGCCCTTCTTGTTGTTGTAGGTCATCAAAAATTAATCGGTTGTAGATTCTTTTTACCAGTTGTTTTTCGCCATTTTCTTTTTCGTAATACAGTTGTTTGCCATCGGCTTTCAATTTGGTAAGGCAAACCGACTTTACGCCTAACAATTTTTCGGTGGCATGAAAATCGATTCTTGTTTTTTGTTTTTCCGGAAAAATTTCTAGCAAGATTACATCTTCTACATTGTGTGTTCCAATAATAATCTCCTTTAGTAATTGAATGTATGATTCTTTGTTGTACCCATTTAAATAAGAAGAATGGGTGGCAGGCAGTTCTGCATATGTTGCTGTTAATTCACTATGATACGCTTGAAATGCGTACAACGTAGGAAACCCTTGCATTTCTATCAATTGAGGCTCAAATCCGCCTTTGCCATCTTCGCAAATACCAAAATCAAACACAATCATTTGAGCATGCTTTTCGTCGCCTGGTACCCGCACATCTGCAGGAATACTACGCTCGGTAAGGTCTTTAAAATTGGGGGCCACAATCACGTTAATAATATCTTCACATGCATCCAACATTTTTTTTGTAAAATCCTTTGGTATAAACAAAGGCGTTTCTGCATTTCTAAAATCCAACGCACCCGGGCTCACTGCTTCTATCGCAGCCATGTAAGCTTGGTACTTTTCTTCCGTAAAATTTTTATTAAAAATTTCTCTTAAATCTTTTTGCATAATAGTTAGTTGATAAGTAGTAGGCTTTATTTTATTCGCTTATATGGCTTTTTGAAAGATTTCAGGTACTTCAAACTTGTGACAATCTTACATCTTACATCTCCAATCTTACATCCATTTACACTTCCACCATTTCCATTTTCTTCACCGCATCATTTAAGAAATTGGGTAAAATATGTTCGTACGTATGTAAAATTTTATCCGGATCTTCCAAATGATCAATCATACTTTGCCATTTTTCTAAGCCATGATTTTCTACCACTATTTTTTTACGCTCGGGCCTTTGCAAGTACATGCTCATACCAGTAGCGTCTGCCTCTGGGTGAAACTGTGTGCCAATCATGTTTTCATTGAAACGGATAGACATGATGGCTCTTTCGAGCGGTACGTGTGGCCTAGCTTTTTCTATGGCAAGAATTTTGCCACCAATTTCCTTGAGTTTATTGTGCTTCGGTTGTGTTACTTGGTAATCTCTGCTGTCCACCGCATAAAAAGGGTCTGTCAATCCTTCGAAAATAGGCTCTGTATTGGCATCGGCAAGATAATGAATGGGGAAAACACCAAATGCAGTGCTTTTGCGCTTGCTTACTAGTGCAATATCAAAATACCTACAAGCAAGTTGAAAAGAATGGCAAACGAAAAATACTGCTTTTTTTATCACGTTGGATTCATCTTTGTTGTAGCGTTCTGTATTTTTTATCCAATCAAAAAAAGCGTTTTCCCATTCGGAACCTTCGCTATCGAGCGGAGAACCTGGTCCACCGCTGCAAATATAAATATCATAAGAAAGATCTGGAAGTTCATTTTTGCGACGTACGTCAAACTCATCTCGTATTAGTGCTACCGAATTATATTCAGCAAATTGATTTAAAATTTCTCTTAAGCAGCGCATCCCTTGGTTTTCTACTCCTTCATACATATCTAATATTGCAACTTTCATAGGCGGGGTTTCATAACTATTCATGTGTTCATTTTTATTGTTTTTAGCCACATGGTTTTCGCCAATGTAAAATTGCTGTTGGTATCAACATTTGTTATGGCTCATTTCATACTATAAAAGTAGCCATTCTTTGCTAAAAAATTGTAGATCCATGTATCATTTTATACCAAATTTTTACACAAGAGCATTTTATTCTCCTGATTAATAGGTTAATTTGAATATTTTTACCCATGATAGACTTTGGAAACTACAATTCTTTCGGCTATTTCCAACACTTCCGCTACCAACATGTCTTCCTCTCCATTTACTTGCCTAGTATATTCCATAAAAATCCGCTCTTTGTTCGCCGTAAGTTTGTTTAGCTGGTAATGTAGTGTAGGCAATCGTTCAAAAGCATCTTGCCACCAAACCCTTAATGCATCTTTGCCCTCAATCCATCCTTGCGTTTCTGGTTGCCGTATTTTTAATTTGGGGCTATAATGTTTTGCATCGTTATCATATAGATCTAGCAATTTTTCAAGGTTATGTTCATTGAAAGCTTCAAACCATTGTTGTGCTATTTGTTCGTTTGTACGTATTTGATCAATCATATGCTTAAATGTTAATGACTATCCGTTATTGGGTGCAAAAGAATTTTATGTGTTAAATACACAATTTATGATTTTTAAAGGGGTAGATTAAAATGAAATTTCTGTTTTTTTCTGTGAATCTGTGGCAAAAATATTGCCACAGATTCACAGAAAAGCTGTTTTGTATATGATCTCTTAACTATTACTCAACTAGATTACAGATAATATGGGTAAATTTATAGAGGTAAATTCTTTAAATGAAGAATGAATTTTTATACAGTTTATATTTAATTTTCTACAATTTTATATTCCTTGCACCTAATAGCGGATAACTATTTAAAAGTTTTAATTACAAAAAAGCTAACTCCGTGTAGAGTTAGCATTAGAAATGAAATAATTTAAAAAGACAGCAATTTACTTTTCTTGCAACGCTTTCAAATTTGCCAAGCCAGTTTCAAAATCACCGCCTACCATTTGGTTCATAAATAAACCCATTATATTCCATGGATAACTCATATGACCAGAAATGCCCCATTTTACAAGGGTTTGATTGGGGGCTATACTGTCTGTAGTCATAAAAGATTGCGCCACATCTTTCATAGGCTTTTCAAAACGAAGTTCAAAATCCATTCGTTGTCCTTCGGTTATTTTCTTTATTTCTTGCTCGCCTTTGCCCACTTTGCTATTACCTTCCCAAATGGTTGTAAAGCCTACAGTGGCATCTGTACCTGTGGAAGATTTTTTCATGGCGGGGTCTAATTTTGCCCATTTGCTAAAGTTGTCTTGGTTTTTTAAATACTTGATGTAGTTGAATATTTCTGTTTTTGGTTTGTTGATGGTAATGGATTTTTCTACTTTGTAATCTTTACTTACAAATAATGCAGTAATAAGCAACAAAACAATTACTGCAGCAATAAACATTAAGATTTTTTTAATTATTCGCATGATGGTAGGTTTTAGAATAATAAATGTAAAATAATTTTTTGAAATCGCTTCGGTAATTGATGAAAAATGATATACTGCTGAAGAGCTGTAGACATGAATGTTTGAGAATTTTATACAAAACATGGTTTGCCAACCATACACTAGATGCACTGCATATTTATGCCACTATTAAAGTTAGTAATAGGTTTCTATGTAAGTAATGTTAGATTTATCAAATTAGGAAATCTAAAAAGTAGTTTTACCATTCAGCAAAAACAACGCTTTTTTAGCTACGGTGAACAATAAGAAAGAAGTAATAATAGATTTTAATCTTCAGGTACTAATAATGCGATTTGTCTAAATCTCTCCAATATTATATCTAATTCAGGTTGATTTAAATGGGAAGTCTTTTTTATTACATTTATGAAACTTTTTAAATCAGGCGTGTTGCTAGAAAAATCTAATTGGCCATGTAATTTCTTTTTAAGTGGGTTTACAATAATCCAATATGGTATGGCAGTTGTGTCGCCTCCATAGCTTGCTATTAGCTTGTTAGCTCCCTCATTCACTAACCCTTTTTTTCGATCTGCATAAGAATTATGCAACTCCAGTATTACGTAGTTTTTATCAAAAAATTGAACATTGTAAGCATCTTTAAGTCCTCGTTTTAAATATTTACAAGGGCCACACCAAGTAGCCGTCAATATAATAAATACATTTTTATTTTCTTTTTTCGCTTTTGCAATTGCTTCATCAAAAAGTTCATTGGCAGGTGTTCCTTGTTGTGAAAAACTTAATATGTAAATGAACTGAAAAAATGAAACTAATAGGGTCTTTCTCATATTTCATAAAGATAGTGGAGCATACTTACATACTAGTTTAAATTCTTATAAAAGTGAAAGTTTTTAACGATGTGCCTATATGTTGAAAAATGATATACTGCTGAAGAGCTCCCGACATGCATGTACGGGACACGTGCGGCGGACCTGCCTGCTGGCAAGCCGGGGGAGCGATGTGCCGTGGTGCTTGCATACGCTGGTAAGCGTATATGCAAGTACCACGGCACGGTACAGCGACTAAGGCCGAACAAAAGCCGAGAAAGATTTACTACTCAAAGCACCAAAAAACCTACCTTTGCGGCTGCAAAAATTATGAAAACAAAAACCCTCAAAAGAGATAGAGTAAACATTATTACACTTGGTTGTAGCAAAAACATGGTAGATAGTGAAGTGCTTAGTGGGCAACTGCTTGCCAATGATATAGATACGATTCACGAAAATGAAAAGCTGGATCATAATATTGTAATAATTAATACGTGTGGCTTTATAGATAAGGCAAAGGAAGAGAGCATCAATACGATTTTGGACAATGTGGCGCTCAAGAAAAAAGGCAAGCTAGATAAAGTGTATGTTACAGGCTGCCTCAGCGAACGCTATAAGAATAATTTGGAGCAAGAAATACCAGAAGTAGATGCGTTTTTTGGTACAATGGAATTGCCACAAATACTGAAAAAATTTGAAGCAGATTATAAAGGAGAGTTGATAGGAGAGCGTATGCTCGCTACACCTTCGCATTATGCATACGTAAAGATAAGCGAGGGTTGTAACCGTACCTGTTCGTTTTGTGCCATACCGCTTATGCGTGGGCAGCATGTGAGCCGCACGGTAGAAAGTATTGTAGCAGAAGCCACACAATTGGTAAAGCGTGGCGTAAAAGAAATAATGCTGATAGCACAAGAATTGACTTACTATGGCTTGGATATTTACAAAAAAAGGGAATTGCCTCGTTTGCTAAATGAACTTGCGGTAATACCAGGCTTGGAGTGGATACGTTTGCACTATGCCTACCCATCTAAATTTCCGATGGAAATTTTGGATGCTATGAATGCGCACGATAATATATGTAAGTATTTGGACATGCCACTACAACATGCAGCCGATAATATGCTTAGTGCCATGAAGCGAAATATTACCCGTGTAGAAATGGAGGAACTTATAGAAGCCATACGGGCAAAGGTTCCGGACATTTGTTTGCGTACCACTTTGATAGCAGGTTTTCCTGGCGAAACGAGGGATGATGTAGAAGAGCTAAAAGCGTTTTTACAAAAAATGCGATTTGATAGAGTGGGAGTGTTTACTTACTCACATGAAGAAGATACAAGTGCACATGTATTAGATGATACTATTTCGGCAGAAGAAAAAGAAGAGCGTGCGCAAGAAATAATGGATTGCCAACAAGAAATTTCTTTAGAAAAAAATGAAGAAAAAATTGGTAAAACATTGAAAGTACTTGTAGATAGAAAAGAAAGTGGGCGCTACATTGGTCGTACAGAATTTGATAGTGTGGAGGTAGACAATGAAGTGATTATAAACACCAAAAAAAAGTTAGTGATTGGTGATTTTGTAATGGTGAAAATTACAAAGGCCTTTGATTATGATTTGGAAGGGAGCCTCCTCTAACTCCTCCACAGGAGGAGAACTTAGTCTCTGGTACTTTAAAGGTTGTTTAAGTATTGAAGTGTGGCTTCTTTGCTTTGGAATGGCGGGGGTGAGGTTTTATTTTTCGGACAAAAATTCTTTTTGTCCGAGCTAAAACACAGCTATGGTCAACATTGTGTCGCCTGTCCCTATGCTTGCGTAGGCATCACTCTCTTGTACGGCATACCATTGCTGGACATTATAGACTATGGTAGATTGAAGCGAAAAAGCCCCCTAAACCTTGCCTGCCGGCAGGTACCCCGAAAGGGGACTTTAGTCTCAGATACTTTGAGGAAACTTTAAAGTATTGTAGTGTGGCTCCTTTTGAAAGTGAAAGGTTTGAAAAAGCGAGCCTTTGTATTATAAAATGAAAAAATAAGTATAAATCTATTGCATAATCTCCTAGGTTTTCTCCCCCTGCGGGGGAGATAGAGGGGGCCGAAATATAACCCTAATGTTTACTGCTCATAAAATTTCTTACCGGCAAACAAATGCATTTTCCAAATTGGTTTTGGATTATATAGATGCTGTGCCTTCATTGGATAATTTTTACAATTACAAGCCCAATATAGAAGGCATTAAAAAAGCCGTAGCAGATAGAAAAAGTTTTCCGGTAAACAGAAAATTGTTGGTAGATAACTTGAGCAATCAATATAGAGCTTTACAAACTTCTGCAAAGCTGAAAAATAATATAGCATTGCTTTCCAGCGAAAATACTTTTACTGTTTGTACCGCACACCAACCCAATATTTTTACAGGCCATCTGTACTTTATCTACAAAATATTGCATGCAATAAAGCTTTGCGAAGAACTTAAAACAGCCATACCCGAAAATGATTTTGTGCCTGTGTATTACATGGGTAGCGAAGATGCAGACTTAGATGAATTGGGCGAAGTTCATATAAAAGGGTATCAATACAAATGGCAAACAGCACAAAAGGGAGCCGTAGGTAGAATGGTTATTGATAAGGATTTTGTAAAAATAATAGATGGCATTGCAGGACAATTGGCGGTAGAAAAAAACGGCACTGCCATTTTAGATATTGTTCGGAATACGTATAAGGAAGGATTAACGATAGAGCAAGCAACTTTCGGCTTTGTTCATTATTTATTTAATGAACATGGTTTGGTTGTGTTATTGCCAGACGATAAAAATTTAAAAGCTGCTTTTGCTCCCATTATTTCAAAAGAATTAGAAGAACAGTTTTCTGAAAAAGCAGTAGCACAAACCGTGGCTGCTTTTCCAAAAGAGTACAAAGTACAAGCAAGTGGCAGGGCTATTAATTTGTTTTACCTAAAAGATAATATTAGGGAAAGAATAGAAGCCACAAAAAATGGTTTTGTAATTGCAAATACTGAAATAAAATTCTCAAAAGAAAACCTGTTTTTAGAATTGCTTCACAATCCAGAGCGGTTTAGCCCAAATGTAATTTTACGCCCCGTTTTTCAAGAAATGATTTTACCAAATGTAGCTTTTATTGGCGGCGGTGGGGAAATAGCTTATTGGCTTGAATTAAAAAATGTTTTTGAGGCTGTGGGTACTTTTTTTCCGCCATTGGTATTGCGTAATTCATTTACGATAATGAATAAAAAAGTAGCAGATAAAATGCAAAGCTTGGGTTTGCAATATGAAGATACTTTTAAATCCGAAAGACAATTGATAGCCGAAATAGTGAAGAAAGAAACACAACTTTCAATAGATTTAAAAACAGAGAAAGAAGCAATTAAAGCCTTATATGAAAAAGTAAAAACAGCGGCTGGTAATATTGATAGTACACTAAATTGTCATGTACATGCCTTGCGAACACAAGCGCTGAATAAATTGGAGATTTTGGAAAAGAAAATGTTGAAAGCTGAAACCAAAAAATTTGAAGCGCAGCAAAGGCAAATAAAAAAATTAAAAGCTGCTCTATATCCAAACAATAATTTACAAGAACGGGTTGATAATGTGTTGGAGTATGTGAGTGTGTTTGGTAATGAATTCTTAGATATGTTGTATAAAAATTCGGAGGGAGTAGGGAATGAGTTTACAATACTAACAGAAGAAAGTTGAACGACAAAGGCTCTAAGAATAAAAGATGCACAAAGTTTTTTCAACTAACATTAAAACGGAATTAGCTTTGTTTCTTTGTTATCGTCGTTTCGTTGTGTGAAATAATAAATATGCCAAGAATACTAGCAATTGATTACGGAAAAAAACGCACTGGTATAGCCGTTACAGATCCTATGCAAATAATTGCAACTGGGCTTACCACCATAGATTCGCACGAGCTTATTCCTTTTCTTAAAAACTATTTTGAAACAGAAGCTGTAGAACTTATTATTATAGGGATGCCATTGAATTTAGATGAAACCGATACCCACGGTACAGCGCCTGCAAAAAAAGCAATAGAAAGAATACAAAAAGCTTTCCCCCAAATGCCTTTAAAAACAGTGGACGAACGCTTTACTTCTAAAATGGCAAAAACGGCTATGAGAGAAATGGGTATGAAGAAAAAGGATAGGCAAGTAAAAGGCAATGTAGATGTGATAGCTGCTACGATTATGTTACAGGAGTATATGGAAGAGATTTAAATATTCCAATTAGCCGTTTCATTTATATAAAAAAGGTGAATTTTAATATATTTCAGCTTTCTTTTTCCTTTAAAAAGCTAATTTTGCAATCGATCAATAAAATCAGCAAAAACATAAATAAATAATTTTAAATTTTAAATCAACAATGATTCTTCCTATAGTAGCATACGGTTCACCCATTCTTAGAAAAGTGGCAGAAGAAATAACGGCAGATTATGAAGGGTTGGACAAGTTACTTTCCGATATGTGGGAAACCATGTACAATAGCAATGGTGTTGGTTTAGCTGCTCCACAAATCAATAAAGCCATTCGTATATTCACTATGGACAGTGAGCAGATATTTACCAACGACGAGGATGGTGATACCGATGGGTATACAGATGCCCCAGGTTTTAAAGCAACATTTATAAATCCAAAAATTGTAACATTGGGTGGTGAGTCTTGGAGTTACAATGAGGGCTGTTTAAGTATTCCACGGGTAAGGGAAGACATAATGCGGCAAGAATCTGTTACTTTGTCTTTTGTAGATGAAAATTTTATACCACAAATAAAAACTTTTACAGGTATTACAGCTAGAGTAGTTTTGCATGAATATGACCACCTAGAAGGTAAGCTATTTATTGATTATCTTAAACCCCTTAAGCGTACACTCCTCAAACGCAAGCTTGATGACATAAGTAAGGGAAAAATAAAAGTAGATTATAGAATGGTATTCCCAAAATAATAATGTTTCCTCATAGTTATTATAGCACTTTCCTATAGTTTGGAAATGTAGCTTTCTATTAGTATTTATATTACAATTAGTTAATTTTATTATTAACAAACCACAATAGTAATATACCGATAACTGCTCAATACCTACCACATAATAAAAACCGATCAATTTTTCTCAATTGTTTAATAGTTTTGTTATTAGATAATTATTATATAATAGAATAATTCTTATTATATTTTTTAGTTTAATATCCCCTAAATGTGGTATATGTAGAAAAAAAACAATGCCTAATTTTGGCCATATATAAAATGTTATTTGATAAGTAATTTAAATCAAATAAAAAAAAGCTATTTGTTTTAAGTGTAATAACTTATTATCACTATTACATAACTTTGTTATATATAGATATTGTTTAGTTTTGAAGTATGATGACAGATTATAGTTGTTATATTTTAATAAACATAAATATAATTCCAATAATTAAAAATGAATTCATCATTTATATACATGAGGAAGTTCTAATAATTATAAGAAAATCCTGCAAAGTGGGTTTTATCTAGTAATCAAAGGTCAAATCACATTTGTAGGAAAACTAGTAGAATAATCATTGCCATATGAAATGTAACATTATTCATCATTAAAAACAAACTCATGAAAAGACAAATTACACTTGTACTAGTGGGAATTGCTTTGCTATTTGGTATTCGAGGCCAATGCCAAAGCATCGTCCCATTTGTATTTAATGCATCGGGAGGCACTTACGATAATTCCTCCTCCTACAATCGATTTGAATGGAGTTTTGGCGAGCTTATGCTCACCGATACTTACACAAATGCAGGGGCAAACCTGATTTTGACAAATGGTGTGCTTCAACCCTACACTGACAATGTATTTGAAGGTGCAGAAATATTGTTATTTGGAGTAAACGATTGGAAAATTTTTCCTAACCTAACTACTGGCGCATTTGAACTTGATTTCTTCATAAATATTCCTGGCCTTATGGATCTGCAATTGACAGACATGCAAGGAAAGATAATAAATAAAAGAAGTTTTAATTACAACTGTTGCAATAGGATACAGCGGTATGATATATCTAATTTAGCCAATGGAACCTATTTCATCAATGCAAGATTCTGGCCAGAAAGAACACTCAATTTACCTCGAAATCAGGCCACATTGAGACAAGGTACATTTAAAGTAGTAAAAATAAAATAAGATAAAGAACAATTGTAAAGTTCAAAAAGCTTTCAATTGTCCATTTTCAAAATCTAAAAAACAAACAATGAAAAAAATATTATTACAATTATTGGTAGCCATACTATTTGTATCGGCTGCAAGTGCACAAGCACCAGGCATCTTTAATTACCAAGGGGTAGCCAGAAACGCAGTTGGCAATGCCTTGTCAAATAAAAATATCACATTAAAAGTATCAGTAAGAGACGGTAGTGCCCTTGGCCCTGTTGTATATTCTGAAACAAGAGCTTTAACAACAAATCCATTTGGATTATTTAATGTACAAATAGGAAGTCCCGGTGCAAGTGCAGTTACGGGTACAGTTGCCGGAGTAAACTGGGCATTGGGTACAAAATTTTTGCAAGTAGAAATTGATCCCAATGCAGGTAGTGCTTTTGTAACGTTGGGTACTACTCAACTAGCCAGTGTACCTTTTGCACTTAATGCGGCTGGTGCGCCACCAATAGGACCAGCAGGTGGAGATTTGCTAGGAAGCACTTATCCAAATCCTATTATTGCACCGCTTGTTGTAACAACGGGTAAAATTGCAGATGCAGCGGTAACAACTCCAAAAATTGCTGACGCAGCAGTAACTACACCTAAAATTGCAGATGGAGCAGTAACTACCCCAAAAATTGCCGATGGAGCAGTAACAACACCAAAAATTTTAGATGCTGCAGTATCAACAGCAAAAATTGCAGATGCAGCTGTAACTACACCAAAATTGGTTGACGGAGCAGTAACAACAATAAAAATTGCTGATGGAGCGGTAACTTCTCAAAAAATAACGGTTCCTTTTGTAAAAGTGCAAGCAGATGCAGGCGCACTAATAGACATGACAAATAGTGGCGCAGGCGCTGGCGTTTCTGGTACCAATACTGGTACAGGCTTTGGTGGTTTGTTCCAAGTAAACAATGCAGCCAGTACCGCAGATGGTTTAAGGGCTACAACAAATGGTACTGGCGCAAGCTGGGCCATACGTGGTATAAGCTCTGGTACAAATGGTGCTGGTCTTTTCCAACAAACCAATGCGGCCAATACATCCAATAACCTCCAAAGTAACCAAGCTGGCTTAGGAAGAGCGGGATTATTTAATGCAACCAATGCTGCAAGTACTGCCAACTCGGTAGACATAAACGTGGCAGGTACAGGTTACGCACTAAGAGCAGCTAGTTCGAATGCTGCACCTAGGGCATTACAGACAGTAGGAGCTGTACAACTTACAGGAATAGGAGAAGCAGCAAACAGGATATTGGTTTCTGATGCTACAGGTAATGCAACTTGGCAAGCTGTAGGAAGCTCAGGTGCTGTTACAGGTAGTGGTACAATAAATTTTCATCCTAAATGGACGCCAAGTGGAACAGCGCTGGGTAACTCATTGTTATTTGACGATGGTAACTCTATCGGGTTAGGCACTATCACGCCAACACATCGCTTTAATGTGTCGCATGGTGGTTCTACAGGTATTGGGGTAACATCCACATCAGGTTTTTCTGTAGTTGATATAGATGCTCAAAGTGGTGACGCAGCATTGCGTTTTGCGAGAGCAGGCGTAAATCAGTGGAATACTCGTAATCGCCCTGCTGATGATTATTATGAAATATTTGAACTAGGAGGAGGCGGCAGTCGCATGGTAATACAAGATGGTACGGGTAATGTGGGTATAGGTGAAACAGCAAACCCGACTTATAAATTAGATGTATTGCATGGTGGTTCTACCGGTATTCGTAGTCGCTCAAGTGGTAGTTTTTCAGTAGTAGATATAGATGCACAAAGTGGAGATGCAGCATTGCGTTTTGCAAAAGCAGGCGTAAACCAATGGAATATCCGTAACCGCCCTGCAGATGATTATTTAGAGATATTTGAATTGGGTGGAGGCGGAAGCCGCATGGTTATACAAGATGCAACTGGTAATGTTGGTATTGGTGAAACAACCAACCCGACTTATAAATTAGATGTATTACATGG
>JANNGD010000127.1:0-6748 GCA_031380515.1 Ferruginibacter sp.
AATTATATAAACGCTGGTCCAGGCGGCTATACAAAAGATGGTTTATCGTATCCAACAGGGAAGCATAGCGCTGGTCGTAAAGGTTAAAGAACAGCTCATTCAGGGATGGAAAGGATCTTACCCATTGATACAGCTTTTCAACCGGCAATAATAATACCAGGGCATTTTCATCTGCAACCGCAAAAACTTTGCTGGCAGTGCTTTTTAAACCAGCATTAAAAGACATAATACAGCTCTCGCCACTTTCGATATAATAAAGCAATAGCTCTTTATCCTCATGCCGGGTAAATACTTTTATTGCGCCTTCCAGAACCAGTGGTACAAATTTTACATACTGACCTTCCCGCAAAATTTCTGTTTGTGCAGAAAAATCTTTGACAATTCCGAATTTTTCCAGTTGGTCAATAAACTCAATGGGCAAGCCTTTCAGATATTGTTGTAATATTATCATTCCCTGTTACTTTTAATTAGCAAGCTATTTAAAAAATACGGAAATTCAGGCAGATATAAGATTGGACTATAAATGGAAATTGAATTAAAGAAAAAATTACCCACCGGTTTTTTTAATAAACACTTTTATAATTTTACTGCTTGCCTTACTTTCCTTTCCTGTATTATCAAAGAAAATATTATTGGCACTGCTATTAATACCACCTACAATATACCCAATAAAATTTTCTTCCTTTTCCAATGAGCTGGCATCAGCAATTCCCCCCAAATACATCTTTATATCAGGCATAAAAATAAATTCAGCTGCGGCGCCCAAATAGCCGGGCATTTGTATCGGTAAAAAAATCTCTTCCACCTTTTCCTCTTTTCTGATAACAACGCTGATTGTTTTGGTAAAAGGTACATCTTTATTATCTACAGTTTTACCATTTTTATCGGGATAATACCTAGCTATACCGCCAAAAAAGACAGTGTACATAGAAGCGGCAGCTTTATCATACATGGGCATTACTGCACTATGATAATGACTGAATTTCTGCTCGAAACTATTATTCACTTTATAAGTTCCACCTGCAATATCAACAAAATTGGTATACGGTATATCTTGGTTGTATTGAAAAACGCCTGAAAACATGGTGTACCCCAGTTCATCATTTTTAAATACCTGCGGCACCAAATTATAATCTCTGCGGTGCAGATTGATACTGTCTTTTATTGCTGAATAATTTTTTATTGCCGGAATATCCCTGTCATATTCAATGGTGAAATTTCTGATTTCGTTGCTATACTCCTGCTTAAAACCAGGACCATGATCGGGGCCATGCGGATTATACCTGCCGTCAAACCTTTGTCCGCCCGCCAACAAAAAAGTATCCCGCAACTTCGCCAGTCTTCCGCCTGTTACCGCCATTCGTTCATCTTTGATCTGAACAATGGAATTACTTATATCCTTGTTATTCAGCATTGCCGTAATCAATTCATCAACTTTTATTACAGTTAAATACGAAAAGGTAATATGGTCATCTGCTGTTTGGCTGTATCCATATCCGCCAGTTACAACAAGGCTGTTGCCTGTTTGACAAAATCCCATATTGGTACTTTGCAATTGCTCTGCAACAGGTGTAGGTAAATTTTCCAGCGTTTGTTTCCACACTTTTTTGTTTTGAGGATCTACAACATAAATAAATCTGTTTTGTCCTTCTTCATCAAATGTAGCCCAGGGTTGCCTTCTGTGAAGCCCGTCTTTTCTTCCACCAACCATTAACCATTTTCCCTGCCAGGTTGCATATGCAAAAGATTGCAATGCAGGCATGTTATTTATTTCCATTTGCTCAAGGCGTATGGCAAATAGAAATTCCGGTTTTGCTTTTTGTGCTAGAGCAATATGTACTATCAGTGTAAATATAAATAAAGCCGGAATAAACTTAATTTTTCCCGGAATCTGAAGGTATTTCAATAACTGTTTCATGCTGTAAGATTTTGAATCCGGTTAAAAAAAACAGCCTTTCGGCTGTCTCTTTGATTTTCCCAGTTGCTTTTAACATTTTAGTTATGCCTTCAACATTTTACTCTGGCATGCAAAATCTGTCCTAGGCAATGGCGTTTCACTTATTGCTTTAAAGCCGCCTTCTATTTCAGTAAAATTTCTAAACCCACGAGCTTGCAAAATAGAAGCTGCAATCATGCTACGATACCCACCTGCGCAATGCAAAAAGAAATGTTCTTCTGGATTAATATCTTTTATCCAATCATTGATATTTGCCAATGGACGGTTGTAAGCTTCACTTACATGTTCGGCTGCATATTCTGTTTCTTTCCTAATGTCTAATACTTTATCTGTTTCAGGTTTTACTTCGTTTGCAAATTGTGTTGCTGTAATCCTATCTACCACATCGGCTTCCTTACCAGCTTGCAACCATGAGGCAAAACCAGCTTTTAAATGTCCGATGATATTATCAAAACCAACACGGCTTAATCTTGTTACAGTTTCTTCTTCCTTGCCTTCATCGGTTACCAACAATAGAGGTTGTTTTACGTCTACAATTAATGCTCCAACCCATGGTGCGAAATCTCCATCAAGACCAATGTTTACGGCTTTAGGAATAAATCCTTTGTAAAACTCTGTATTTGTTCTAGTATCCAAAATCAATGCATTTGTACTTTCTGCGGCAGCTTCAAACTCATCAGGCGATAAAGCCCTCATACCATGATTTAACACTGATTCGAAACTTTCATACCCTTGTTTATTCATGGCTACATTTAAACCAAAATAGGCAGGAGGTGGAAGTAAACCATCGGTAACAGCTTTTACAAAAGCTTCCTTCGATGGTTGGTTTAAGGCATAGTTCATTCTTTTTTGATTGCCCAAAGTATCAACCGTTTCTTTCATCATATTTTTTCCACAAGCACTTCCTGCGCCATGCGCCGGATATACGATAACATCATCTGCCAATGGCATTATCTTATTCATCAAACTGTCATATAACAATCCTGCCAGTTCATCCTGTGTCATATGTGCAGCTTTTTGTGCAAGATCTGGGCGGCCCACATCACCCAAAAACAAGGTATCGCCACTAAAAATACAATGGTCTTTACCATTTTCATCTCTCAATAAATAAGTAGTACTTTCCATAGTATGCCCAGGTGTATGCAATACTTTTATGGTTATATCTCCTATTTTAAATTCTTGTTCATCTTTTGCCGAAATGAATTCAAAATCTGGTTTTGCATTTGGCCCATAAACGATAGAGGCTCCAGTACTTTTTGCCAAATCTACATGCCCACTTACAAAATCGGCATGAAAATGTGTTTCAAAAATGTACTTTAATTTTACGCCATCTTTTTGAAGCCGATCTAAATATGGTTTTGTTTCACGCAATGGGTCTATAATTGCTGCTTCTCCATTGCTGGTTATATAGTATGCACCTTGTGCTAGGCATCCTGTATAAATTTGTTCTATATTCATTTTATTATTTTTTTGAAATGTAAAATTGGATTTATATTTTTATAAAAAAGGTAACTTTTGTTGCATTTAACATTCGTTAAACTTGATTTGCTTTACGACCATAAGCGTATGTTCGCTAATCGTTTTTATAGTTTAATGCCCTCCCATGGTTGGAAAAAATAATTCTTTTACTATGATGTATATGCCCATTATTAATACAAACCAACCAAATGTTGATTTAAGTTTTTCGCCAGATATTTTTTTAGATAACATGATACCTACAAAAATACCTACAACTGCAAAGCCTGTAAATATGCCCAATAATTTCCAATCAATAATTTCACTCCCTTGCAAATCGCCGGTAAAGCCAATTAAAGATTTTGCAGCTATAATAAACAATGAAGTGCCTACAGCAAGTTTCATGGGCATTCGAGCCAAAATAACCAATGCTGGTATAATTAAAAACCCGCCGCCGGCACCTACAAGCCCTGTAAGCAATCCTACTACTGTACCTTCCAATAATATCATCGGATAATTATAAACCAAGGGGGCATTTTTATCTATCTGCTTAGCCTTACTGGGTTTTATCATGCTTATAGAAGCCAAAATCATTACTACTGCAAATAGCAGCATTAATGCAATGGGTTTGGTAACGGTAAAAGAACCTATGGAAAACAACTCTTTTGGTATGATAGGCACCAGCCATAAACGGGTTGCATAAACAGCGGCAATGGAAGGAATACCAAAAATAAAAACAGTCTTGAAATCCACTCTTTTTTGAATGGCACTTTGTACACCCCCTACGAGCGCTGTAGAACCCACAATAAACAAAGAGTAGGCTGTAGCCAATACTGGATTTACACCCATGATATAAACTAAAATAGGGACTGTCAAAATAGAACCGCCGCTTCCTATCAATCCCAATGAAATGCCAACAATAGCTGCCAAAAAATAACCCAAAATTTCCATAAATCCAATTTTATTAGATTGCAAAGATGTATAAAAGTAACTAAGTGCTAGGTTACAAAAGTTACATTACCAAAAAACTATTTAAACGATGCCAGATAAACAGACTAAATATATTTGTCGCAAGGATTGTCAACCTTTATTGGAAATTCCAAAATAAAGGTATCGTAAAAAGATTGACAACCCTATTTGCAATTATGTAAGAGCAAATTTTTTCTTATATAAAAAAAAGGAAAACTAACTTAATAGCAGTAACATTGCAAATTATAAATTTATTGAATGAGTACAGCAGAAATTAAGAATGGGGCTATTGAAATAATTATTATTGATACGAACGAAACACTTTCAGCACTTGCAAAAAAGCTAGCGCAAAAATCTGAATTCGCTTTTGATACGGAGTTTGATCGCTTTTTCAGGGAATATGGATTCAAACTTTTTTTATTGCAAATTTATGATGGTGAAAAATGTTACCTGGTAGATCCCTTGCCTATAACCAATATGCAGCCTTTGTGGAATGTGTTTGAAGATAGCAGCATTTGCAAAGTGGCCTACTCCTGCACAGAAGATATTCAATTGTTAAAAATAAATGGCTGTAGTACAAAAAATATTTTTGATTTACAAGTAGCAGCAAAACTCTGCAACCATGATGCCAATTCATTCCTGGACCTTGTTGCTGCTTCGTTTAATATTACGGTAGATAAATCTATGCAAAGATCCAACTGGCGAAAAAGACCATTGGATATGGAGCAACAAATTTATGCAAGCAATGATGTTATCTGGCTGCTACAATTAAAAGAAATATTTTTAGCAACCGCTATCGAAAGGAACGTCTTTGAAATGCTACAAGAAGAAAATAAAGCCTGCGAAGATATTGTTATTACAGATTATGTGGTAAAGTTATCCCCTAAACATAACGCAAAATACAGCCCTTATTATCAAGAGGTGCTTTTAAATCTTTTCCTCATTAGAAATGAAATAGCAGCAGCCTATAATTTAGCGCCATTTAATGTTGTAACAGATGCAACTTTAGAAGAAATACTAGATAGCAATGTTGTTTTTTTACAAAACCCATTTGCCAAAGGTTTCTGCAGAAACTTACTAGAAGATGAAGAAAACAAGCAAAAGTTTTTTAAAGCAATAGCTGAAATTGATTATACAAAAAGCAAGGCAATACAAAGAAAAGAAAGGACAATCAATGTAGATAAAAAAATATACAGAGACGAAGCCAAAGAAAAAGTGGAAACAGTTTGTAAGAACATAAATGACCAGGTTACAAAAAAATATGGCCCATCTGCAGCAGCTTTTATTTTAAGAGGCTTAAAAAAATCTATTTTAGCAAAGCCCTATGGAGAAACTAAGCTAAAAGATTACCAACACAAAGTAATTGATGAAACTTGCGAGGAACTGAGCATTAAGTTATAAAGTGATTTAATAAATATAAATTAGGGATAAAAATATTTTAAGGACAGTGTATTTTTCCTCCTTGTTTTAGTGCTGCACAGTTACGCTACCGCACTTTGCTGGGCTGCCAATCTGCCTTTACTTCAAGTGATAGGTTGCTTAGATACCTGCGCAAGGCTGAGACTAAATCAACGGTTGATAAAGCAAGAAAACTTATACAAAAGTAAAATTTGTGTCCTCAAATGTCAATTAAACTAATAAAACTCATTTTTTATGAAAATCTCTATCTCTTTTTTCTGAAACGAATTCGAAATTACCTTTTTTCTACGAGAATAATGAAGAGTAATCACTAGTTTTTGATTTTTTACAAAAAAATAACGTCTAGGAATTTTAGTGATTTTTAAGAATTTAAATTTGGTTTGATTCGGTTTAATTTCTGACAAGTTAAATATTTCATTTCGATCCAAATTTTCTATGTTCGAAATAATATTTACCCAACCAGTATCTGACCAACTTTTTAAACTTAAATAAAAATACAAACTAGAATCACAATTATTTTTTACTCGAAAATCAATTGCCTTATCTTGTTTATAAACATAATATTTTTTTGAGGATTCTATAGATACACAATCAAATAAACTGACTAATATTAATGAAATTAATAAACTTTTCATCTGCTATAAAATTGTTTTAATAAATTTTTTAATATCTTAGCCCTTGTTGGCATACTAAATATATTTAAATTTTCTTTAGTAATTGGTTGCTTTATTTTAGCGCCGCCGTTGTTGGTATGCAGCATAGCTTGTGCAGCCGTGCGTACCAACAACACTTGCTTAGGCTACAATTTAAAACCAACAACACTTCACCCATCATAATGTGTAAGCATATTAAATTCATCTATACCAGTTGTATAAAAATTTGCTGATGAATAATAGTAATCTTCGGGGTGTAAGCATAACCCTGCTTTTACAGGGTTTAGATGCACAT
>JANNGD010000178.1:0-120409 GCA_031380515.1 Ferruginibacter sp.
GCTGTTGATGGTGTGGGTGCTGTTGTACTTCCTGTGCCGCCTGTTGCGGTTGTATACCAAAGTAAATTGGTACCTGTTGCGGTTAGTGCTGTTGATGGCAATCCTTGACAATATACAACCGGCGTAGTTACTGTGGGTGCTGCTGGTGGTGCAGTAATAGTAACTGTAATAGCAGCTCTATGTCCTTCGCAAGTTCCTACCGTTGAGCTCACGTAATATATCGTACTTCCTACGGTTGTTGATGTGGGAGTGGGGGCTGTTGCAGTTCCTGTACCACCTGTTGCTGTTGTATACCAAAGCAAACCAGTACCAGTTGCTGTTAGTGCTACAGTAGGTGCTCCTTGGCAATATAAAACGGGTGTAGTTACTGTTGGTGCCGCCGGAGTTATATTAATGGTAACGGTTATTGCTGCTCTTGGGCTTTCACAGGTTCCTACTGTTTGACTAACATAATAAATCGTACTGCCTACAGTGGCTGTTGATGGCGTGGGTGTTGTTGCACTTCCTGTGCCGCCTGTTGCGGTTGTATACCAAAGTAAATTAGTACCTGTAGCTGTTAGTGCTGTTGATGGCAATCCTTGACAATATACAACCGGTGTAGTTACCGTGGGTGCAGCTGGCAACGCTACTACTGTAACAGTTAATGGAGTACGTGGTGTACTTTCTACACCGCTTATTGTTTGGGTTACATAATAAGTTGTTGCACCAACAGCAGCAGTGCTTGGTGTAGGAGCAGTGGTAGAACCTGTACCACCAGTAAGTGTAGTATACCATTGCAAATTTATTCCAGTACCAGTAGTTGTTGCTATAAGTGGAACTGCAGGTGCATTTAAACAATAGGTAACGGGTGTTACTGTTGGCGAACCGCAAGGTGGAACGGTAAAAACTACGCTAGCACTTGCTACACAACCAGCAGCATCAGTAACTGTCACCGTATGATTAGCACCAAGTATGCAGGTAAATACACCTGTACTATTGGTTATATTCTCTGGCATTAAGGTATAAGAAAGAGCACCAGTTGCACCTGTAACGGTAGAGGCTGTTATTTCTCCGCATAATGTAGGGCAAGTAGGTTGGGTAATGGCAACGTTGGTTATAGTTAATGCTGCTGCACATGCACCTGGCACGGCAAAAGCCCTGCGGGTAGCACAAGTAGTGCCTACAGGGCAACAAGCGGCATAAATGGTGCCTTGCGGACAAGTAGAACCTGGAGGATCATAAACAAATGGTGAACCAGAACCTAGTTGATTACCCCCGGTTGAAGCATCCCACCAAGTTATTGTATTACCATTTCCACAGCCACCTGACAATGTTGTTGTAAAATTTAAGGAAGGGGTACATGATTTTAATCTTGGCGAGGCGGTTGGAAGCGGGCTAAATAACGTTGGACCAGCCACATTTGGTATCGTAAAGCTTAGAATATTTACAGACGGATCTGGTCGATTCCAACAACCAGTAGCGCCATCAGAATAAACATAAAAATCTGTATACTTTGGAATGCCTGTGAGTACGTTGTTACAGAGCTTTACACGATAAGAAATAGAGAAAGGGGTTCCGCATTCAAACATTGGATCTCCATAATTGTCACAAGGGTTTGGAGTAGTTCCTCCACCTGGGCAACAAATTTGGCCAGGCCCTGTAAAATACCAACCAGGGCCAGCTGCAATTTGACTACCTGCTGCACATGCCCCCGTACAGCCTGTGCTGAGGTATGACCAACTTGCTGGAGAAAGTGTAGATTGAAGAAAAGTAAATCCTGTACCAGCACTACCAAAAACAATGGCATGAATCCAATTATTGTCTGGTCCCTTATTCCATTGTATGTTACTCAAAGAAATTTCCAACACGGTTGTATCACATGGATTCGTAACAACCAATACGCCTCCAACTACACTAGAGCCTGGTCCTGAAATAAAGTTACAAGTAACTACAGGTAGTCCAAAGGCCACATTACATTGAGCCAGCTTTCCAGTGGTAGTAATATTCCCTATATTAATGAGCTGTGCAAAAGATATGCTTAGAAGAAAAAAAGATATCGCAACAAAACAAAGTAATTTTTTTATCATTAGCTTTTACTTTTTATTAAGTTCAATTAAATCAGCCTGAATAGATTTTAAAAGAAAAACAGGTACATATGGATATGGGTCGCTATTAGCTTTTATAAAAAAATTACACGCAAATAATTTATCTGTAGTACTCAAATTTTTATTAAATAACACTTTAAAAACATAGTCATTTCTAAGAACCGCTGCTTCCTTTAGACTCTTGTTAAAAGCATAATTCTTCAAAATGGTATATATGGAATCTGGTAGTTTTACCTCTTGGCTTTGTAAATAATATCCCATCATTTTATCATGTTCAAAATTGGGATTTGTGGCAGCCAAAGGAGCTTGACTAAATACGGTAGTTGTAATTATTGAGGTAGTTAATAAAAACAAAAAAAAACGTTTATTCATATTTTAAATTTTCGCTTATTTAAAAAAAAAGCTGTTGTACTAATTGCACTAAATTAAGATAATTTTATGGATTTTGCAATTTGTTAACAGTGTGTGAATAAGTAACTAATAATGAATACTTAATAAACATAGATTCTATTAGCAGCGCAAATGCTGCCTATTATAAAAGAGTTGTGAATCTTTGCTATTTTATTTTAAAAGTAAGTGACAGAATAGAATTCATAAAAATAGATTGCTGGTTTCATCCCATGCATTAAAAAATATATCCCGTACATCATTATTGAGGTACCTAAACAATGTGAACTATACCGTTCACATTGCCGCTATTTTGCTAATAGATTTGTTGGTACTAAAAATATATTTTGGACTATTTAAATTTATAAATACCATAGTGCTACAAATAAAACCTAGATTTTGGAGTTGAAATCTATTTCAAATCATACTTATAAAAAAACAGGTTGCCTCAAAAAATGAAGCAACCTGTTTCATAAAACTCAACAGATAATTTATCTCAATATTGTTACATCTGTTCGCTTGTATTGTTTACTTCCATCGAATAAAGTAAACTCAATTACTGCATAATATGTACCATCTGGTAATGGCTTGCCATTGTAGGTACCATCCCATCTGTTGGTATAATCTCTAGATTCATACACTTTGCTACCGTATCTATTAAAGATGGTTACCTTGGCTCCACCAGGATTAGTTAAACAGAAATTTTGGTCATAAACAAACCAGGTATCGTTTACTCCGTCACCATTTGGTGTAAAGGCGTTTCTTACATTTATACAGCTTTGTAAAACTGTTACAATTAAACTATCTGTTACAGCAGGACAAAGGTTTGTTGGATCAGAAACCCTTAAAGTATAAATAGTTGTTTGTATCGGGTTTGCAATTGGGTTAAGAATTACAGTCGATGATAATGCAGCAGGCGTTACGTTTGCTGTCCACAAATAGGTAGCTCCAATAGATGTAGTAGTACCTGATAATTGCGTTTGATTTCCTCTAGCAATTGTTACACTAGCACCAGCATTTACATTTAATGCTGGACTCACATTTATTACAATTGCAGAACGTGCGCCTTCACATGTCAATGCACTTTGACTTACATAATAGCTGGTACTTCCTACCAAAGTAGTAGATGGTGTTGGTGCAGCGGCTGAACCTGTTCCACCATTAGCGGTAGTATACCACAATAAATTAGAACCTGTTGCAGTAAGTACTGGAGCATTTACATTTTGACAATAGGTAAGTGGCGTTACAACTGTTGGTGCTGCTGGCCTTGGATTAACTACTACATTTATTAAAGCCCTAGGGCCTTCGCATACAACACCCGATGTAGACTGACTTACATAATAAGCCGTTGTACCAGCAGTTGCAGTAGAGGGAATAGGCGCTGTGGTACTGCCCACACCACTAGAAGGAATTGTGTACCACAATAAATTATTACCTGTTGCTGTAAGCGCTACCGACGGTACATTAATACAATAAGTAACTGGTGTAGTAACAGTAGGTAAAGCTGGCGTAGCAGTTACATTTACAACAATAGCAGAACGTGGTCCTTCGCAAACACCTTGAATAGAACTTACATAATAAGTAATTGTACCTGCTGTTGCGGTAGAAGGAGTAGGTGCATTTGCAGCTCCAGTTCCACCGGTTGCTACTGTGTACCATAATAAAGTTCCACTACTTGGGGTAGCCGTTAATGTAGTTGCCGTTGTATTTTGGCAGTAATTAACTGGGCTATTTACAGATGGTGCATTAGGAGTTGGGTTTACATTTACTGTTACCAATGTTCTTGGTCCTTCACAAGTTCCAATAGTAGAACTTACATAATATAAAGTAGTACTAAATGTAGAAGTAGACGGTGTAGGTGCGGTTGCACTTCCTATACCACCAGTTGGAGTTGTGTACCAAAGCAAATTTGTTCCGGTGGCTGTTAGTGGCAAAGCGGTAGCTCCCTGACAGTAGGTAATAGGAGTTGTAGCTGTAGGAGCTAATGGTGTTGGATTGACCGTTACCGTTATTGCTGCACGTGGGCTTACACAAATGCCGTTATTAGATTGTACATAAAACGTGGTGCTTCCTACAGTAGCTGTTGATGGTGTTGGAGCTCCTGGTAAGGCAGTTCCGCCAGTAGGAACTGTATACCAAGTTACGCTGGTGCCCACTGCAGTTAAAGGTACTGCCGTAGTTCCTTGGCAATAAAGTACTGGACTTATAACTACCGGTGTAGTTGGATTGCCTAATATATTTACCGTAATTGGTACCCTTAAACTAGGGCATCCATTGGTAGTTTGTGTAACATAAAATAGTGTTGTGCCCACTGTAGCGGTACTCGGTGTAGGTACAGTTGCTGATCCTGTACCACCTGTAGCCGCTGTATACCACAATAAGTTGGTACCAGTTGCAGCCAAAGGAATTGCTGTTGCATTTTGACAATATGTAACGGGCGTTGTTACTGTTGGTGATGGTGAATATGCTGTTACATTTACAACTATAGCTGTTCTTGGTCCCTCACATGAACCCACTATCTGGCTTACATAGTAAGTGGTGGATCCAGATGCGGTAGTGGAAGGCACCGGTGCTGTGGTAGAACTTGTTCCACCAGTTACAGTAGTGTACCACAATAAAGTTGCTCCTGTTGTGGCAGTTGCATTGCCCGCAAGAGAAACGGCTGTAGCACCTTGGCAATATGTTACTGGACTAATTACTTCAACTGGAGGTGTTGTAGATACAATTATATTTACAACAATTGGTACCCTTGGCCCTTCGCATAAACCAATCCGTTGGCTTACATAATAAGTAGTAGAACCAATGATAGCCGTAGAAGGAGTAGGTGCAGTAGTACTTCCTACACCACCTACTGCAACAGTATACCAAACCAAGGTATGATTTGCTAAGGCAGTAGCAGTAAGTGCAGTAGCTGTAGCATTTTGACAATAAGTAACTGGTGTAACTACGATAGGAGCTACAGGAGTTGTAACTACAATTAAATTAGTAGAAGCAGCACAAGAAACCGAACCAGATGTAGTTGTTACATTGTAAACATAATTACCTGCCACTGTTGGCGCCGTTATACCGGTTGGGTTTTGAGCAGTAGATGTAAAGCCATTTGGCCCTGTCCATGCATATGTAGTAGCACCTATAAGTGCTGTAGCTGTTAAATTAAATGTTCCGCCTAAACATACAGGACCATTATTTGTAGCGGTGGTATTACATACAATATTACAGTTTGTAGAACCAACGTTTCCTGTTGTAGTGTTAAAAGAAATTGTGCCCGCACCGCCATTAAAGTTCGTTATTAAAACTACATACCATTGCCCAGTTAAAGCATTTGGTATAGTAATCGTTTCTACTGCTGCAGCAGAATAGCTACAAGAAACTGTTGGCACAGGATTAGCCGCTATTGAAGTACAGCCTGCCGCTTGACTTGTAAATGGACCCCATGCAGCATAATCAACATCAATACCTACACCCGCTGTGTTTGTTTGACTTACTTGGAAAACCAAATTGCCTGGGTTGGAAACTTGAAAGTAAAACCAAGTAGGGTTTGGCGTTGTAATCAAACAATCAATTTGCCCTAAACTTGGTTGCCCAGTTACACTTGGATAAGAAACACCCGATGTACTACAGAAAGGAACACCAGAACCACAAACGGCGCCAGCCCCAGGTGTACCTACACAAATACTAAAATTGGCATCTACACCTGTAAGTTCTGTTTGAACCCTTACATAATAAGTGTTACCTGGTGTAAGCGTATTTAAATTTATCACATTCGGATCTATCGTTGTACAATTAATTTGAATTAATGCATTACAAGTGCCTGAATAAACTGTAGTAAGCATATTAGTTGTAAGACCAGTAACATTTAATAAACTTACCGTATGGTTATTACTTACAGCAACAAAAGAGTACCAAACATCATCATCCCAGCCATTGGCAGGACTACATGTAGGTGTAGGTATAGAAGCCGATTGTGTAGCACCAGAAGTTGAACCAGCAGTTGTTACGCCGCAAAGTTGGTTTGCATTTACTGTTAAAGAAATAGCACCCGTACACTCATCATTTGCTGGTGGTGGTGGTGGTGTACCTATACATAAATTAAAATTAGTTTCTTGAGCAATAGTAGCTGTTGTGGTAAAAATTCTGATATAATATGTTTGACCAATTGTAAGGCCTGTTACATTATATAAATTGGTGGTATTACAACTAATCTGTGTTAAAGCAAGGCAAGTACCACTGTATACTATTGAAGTTAATGCTGTTGTAGTACCCGAAATATTTAAAAGGCTAATACGCTGAGAAGCATTTGTAGCAACGAATGAGAACCAAACATCATCATCAGCTCCTGTAACACTACATGTAGGTGCAGGAACCCCTGTAGATGTAGTAGCACTGGTAGTTGTGCCTGCCGTTACTACTCCACATAAATAGTTTGGATTTACCGTAGCAGGAATAGCGGTTGCACAATTATCATTTACTGGTGGTGGTGGCGGTGTACCCACACATATATTAAAGTTAGACTCTACAAATGCGGTAGCAGAAGTAGTGTATACCCTTACAATATAAGTTGTGCTAGGTGTTAATCCAGCAAGGTTTAAAACCCCTGTAATACTACAACCTATTGTCACAAGCGCTCCACATGTACCGCTGTAAACCTGAATACCCATTGCATTTGCTGGAGTTACACCCGTAAGTGTAATTCTATGGGCAGTAGAGGTAGCCGTTGTGGTAAAACTATACCACACATCATCATTAATACCAGTAGCCCCACAAGTAGGTACTGGTAAATTAGCAGATTGTGTAGCACTAATGGTAGTACCTGCTGTAATTAAAGCACAGTTAAAATCAGGGTTTACTGGAAGTGAAATAGCATTTAAACACTCATCATTTGCTGGTGGCGGTGGCGGTGTACCCACACATATATTGAATGCAGATGTTGTACCTACCACAGCAGAAGTTGTAAATACTCTTACTAAATATGTTGTACCAATTGTTAAACCAGTTAAATTTAAAACCCCCGTAATACTACAACCATTTTGTACCAAAGCGGCACAAGTACCGCTATAGCTTGCAATTCCCATTGCATTTGCTGGGGTAACACCTGTAAGCGTAATTCTATGTCCGGTAGCAGTAGCTACAAAAGAATACCAAACATCATCATTAATTCCCGCTGCACTACAAGTAGGCACTGGTAAATTGGCAGATTGTGTAGCACTTACAGTAGTCCCAGCTGTTACTACAGCGCAGTTATAGTTTGGATTCACCGTAAGTGAAACGGCATTTAAACACTCATCATTAGGCGGCGGCGGTGGTGGCGTTCCTACACATATATTAAAAGTAGCAGTTGCTGTAGAAGTCACATTGGTATACACCCTCACAAAATAAGTGGTTCCAATAGTTAGGCCGCCAATATCCAACAAATTTCCATTTATACAAGCAATGGGGGTTAACGAAGCACAGGTGCCACTATATACTTGCATCACCATATTGGTACTACCTCCAGCTACGTTTAGCAAACTCAATCTATGTGCAATACCAGTAGCAACAAAACTAAACCATACATCATCATTCCAAGCATTGGTTACGCCGCAAGTTGGATCTGGTAATGTAGCAGATTGTGTAGAATTATTTGTTGTACCTCCTGTAACTACTCCACAAAGCAAGTCAGCATTTACGGTAAGTGATTGTGCATTTGCACATTCATCATTTGCAGGGGGAATATTAGCGATTACGCATATTCCAAAAGTTCCTGTACCACCACCAACACCCCACATTCTTATATAAAATACCGTACCTGCCGTAGCAGTTAAAGTTAATTGAGGCATTAAACTTGCCCCATTGTTATCGTTACAACCAACTTGAGTAAATGTAAGTGTAGGACATGTACCTGTAGCTGTATAAGCAGCTAATGCTCCATTGGTCATAGCGGGTTGTGTAGGCCCACCTCCCGGACCAGACCTAGTATCAATAATTATAGAAGTAGCACCAACGGGCACCGTAACGGTGAACCATACATCAGCATCTAAAAAAGTACCGCATGTAGGTGTGGGTGCACCTGCTGTTGCAGAGGCGTCTACATTGGAAAAAGTTGAATAGGAGCATGCCGCTGCTGCTATCAAATTTATGGCACCTGTTCCAGGAAAAAGGGGATCCAAACATGGATCGTCATTTAACGGTATTTGCGCAAAAGCTTGTGCCGTAAATGTAAACAGCAAAAGAAACAATGCAACTTGTTTTTTTACTTTATTTAAAAGAGAAAAACGAGATGTAAAAGAGGAATAAATATGCATGGTTAAAATTTTATTATTTGAAAACACTCTGTATCGAAAATTTAAATGTTGTTGCTTTTTATTAATTTATTGGCTTCTATTAACTTTTTATTTATTTTACCAGTTAAGATGTCCCAAAACATTACAAAATCTGAAGCTAGACTGTAAAAAGGATATGTAAACGTGGCAGGCTTATTTTTCTCAATAAAAAAATGACCCACCCAAGCAAATCCATAACCCAAAACAGGTATTAATGCAAAAAACCACCATATACCCGTAACAATTCCTGAAGCTAAAGAAAGAAGTAACAAAAAGGTACCTATGAAATGAAGTTGTCTGTTGAAACCAACAGCGTGCTCCGTTAAATAATAAGGATAAAAATCACTAAAAGATTTATATTTTTTTTCTATTGCCATTAATTAATTTTTGCCAAAATCGAAACGCAAACCAATTTCGTGCCCACCAGAACCACCATCAAACTGCGAAATAGGTCCACTGTATGCATCATAGCTGTAAGAAACCCTAATTTTTTCTGCAATCTTAACCCCAGCTTGCAGGCTGTACAATTGATTTACTTTATATATGATTGCTGTCCACAATTTATCTTGGTAATCTAATTTTACACCTGCTTCAAATTCTGTAGGCGCATTTTGTATTACTCTTGCTAATGCATTTGGTATCAGATAAATATTTTCTCCTGTTTGTATTTTATAGTTTGCAATAAAATTATAATGCCTATACAGCTTGCCACCTAGTGTTGAATTGGGTACATCTGCCAATTGTAATTTTGATTGTATCAACTGGCTAACAGCCACACCCGCACTCAATTTATCATTGGTATAATATACGCCCGCACCCGCATCAAACCCAAATTTGGAAGATGCGCCTGCCAATGCAGCATCGTTTACCAAAGCCGCTGCAATTTTTCCTTTATCTATGGCATATTGTAGTCCCCTTAATTCAAGGCCTAGCCCAAATTTCTGCTTCCCATCTCTAGAAACAATATGATAAGAGTATGCAAGCTGCACTCCAGTTCGACTAGTAGGTCCCGTTTCGTCCCTGTACACGTATGCACCAATACCTGCTTTAAGTTTTTCCAAATTAATGTCTCCATAAACCATAAATGTTTTAGGATTTCCGGGAAAAGAAGACCATTGGTTTCTGTAAGATATACCAACCATGTCTTGATTAGCTATACCTGCTGCTCCAGGATTAAGCATAGAATTGTGTTGCAAATACTGGCTCATAAAATGAAGTTGTTGCGCTTTTGCGCCAAAGGAAACTACCAGTAAAAAGAGAATAAGTTTAATTTTTTTCATGCATGAAGTTTTGTTTTGGTTCTTAATAGTAACAATGAAAATTTGCCAAGGTTATTAAGTTTGATATCAAACTCATATTGAGGCTAACTTCATTTCCAAAAATTATTTATAGGCCTTAAAGTTAAAAAAAAATGTTAATTATCTGTCGAAATGCAGAAATTTCTTTTTAGAATTTATAATAATCGTACTATTTCAACGTTACGAAGGTTATTTAACCTGTGCAATACATCGTCTTTCCTTTCTACTGGAATACCAATTTTAATAATAGAAAATAATTGTTGTTCCTGAGATACGATTGTACAACCAAATTGTTTAACAATCAGTAAGATATCATTCATTTGGGTATAATCAAATTGCAAATTATACAACTGAAGAACTGGCTTTTTCACTAAAGGAACAACCTGTAAAGCCAGTGATGCTGCAGATTTATACGCATTAATAAGCCCAGGCACCCCCAATAATGACCCTCCAAAATAACGAACGACTATTATCAACGTATCAGTTATTTCTTTACTATCTAGCTGCCCAAGAATGGGTTTGCCAGCACTTCCTGACGGTTCTCCATCATCGCTGCTTCTAAAATTATTCCCATCGGTGCCTATACGATAGGCAAAACAGAAATGAACCGCTTTTGGATGTTCTTTCTTTAATTTATGGATTTTTGTTTTTAGATCCTTTGGATCAGAAAAAGGAAAAACATATGCTAAAAACTTACTCCCCCTATCTTTAAACTCGGCTAGCCCTTCTTGTTCTATCGTATTATAAAAACTCATTATCCTTTTGTTTGTAGATGTCTATCCTGTCTTTGAAAATATTTTCGCTATTTATTAATAATTCATTTGTTAATATAGGTGCATTGATTCCTTTTTTCGTAAGCTGCACTGTATTGGTGATTACTCGTGCTTCATCCCAGCAACCTGCTTCTATAAAATATTGCAGCGTTTTGCTACCTCCTTCAATGATAACTGAATTTAATTGATTTTCATACAAACAATTTAAAACTCCTTCTACTATTCCCAATTTTTCATCTACTTTATAGTAAATTAAATTTCCATTTTGTTCATTTCTGTGTCTGTTAATGATGATAGTTTGAGCATCTGTTCCAAAAACTTTTGAATGGAGATTCAATTTTAAAGAAGCATCAATTACTATCCTTTTTGGGTTTTTACCTTGCCAATTTCTGGTTGTTAATGTAGGATTATCATGGAGGACAGTATTGGTTCCTACTAAAATTGCTGCTTCCTCTGAACGCCATTTATGCACCCATTTATTAGAATACTCATTGCTGATTTGAATGGGCTCCCCTTTTTCATGTGCGATAAAGCCATCATTGGTTTGTGCCCATTTTAATATGATATATGGTCTTCGTTTTTCATGATAGGTAAAGAAGCGTTTGTTAAGTTTCCTACAATCCATTTTTAATTTACCTACTTCTACTTTTATACCTGCTGCTTGTAAGGTAGAAATACCACTCCCATTAACTTTCACGAAACTATCCCTAGAACCAATCACTACATGGGGAATTTTATTTTCGATAATTAAATTTACACAAGGGGGCGTTTTGCCAAAATGTGCACAAGGCTCTAACGAAACATACAAAATACTTTTAGAAATAAAGTCGACATTATCCTTGGAAACGCTTTTGATACAATTTACTTCTGCATGTGCCTCGCCATATTTTGCATGGTAACCCTCTCCTATTATTTTATCTTCATATACTAGTACGGCTCCCACAAGTGGGTTAGGCGCTACATTGCCTTCGCCTAATTGCGCTAGCTGTATGCAGCGCTGCATATATATAAGCGGTTTTGTCACCCGTCAAAAATACGCAACTAAAAATAAAGTATGTTTGCCAATATGATGATTAAAGAAATATACCAAGATTTTTTACAACAGTTGAAAGGGCTTTACGGTACGGGAGAAGCTACTGCCATTACAAATTTAGTTTTTGAAAACTTTTGTAACCTGCGCAGATCCGACATAATTACCAAAGAGAATGAACCCGTTGATGATAAAACTTTAAAAGATTTGCAGCTTGCTTTATCAAGGTTGCTAAATTACGAACCGGTGCAATACATCATTGGCAAAGCTTGGTTTTATAATTTAGCTTTTGAAGTGAATAAGGATGTACTAATACCAAGACCTGAAACAGAAGAATTGGTTTTAGAAGCTATAAATTTCCTACAAACGCATGCTACAAAAAATGTTATTGACATTGGTACAGGCAGTGGCTGTATCCCAATAAGCATTAAAAAGAATATTACAAATACTGAAGTAATCGCTATAGATGTAAGTGATGCGGCTATTGCAGTTGCCAAAAGGAATGCCCGTGCAAATGAAGTGAATATTGATTTTAGAAATATTGATTTCTTAATAGAAGAAAATTACAATGCAATTCCAACATTCGATCTAATTATTAGCAATCCCCCATACATACCCGAAGAGGAGAAAACCATTTTAGACAAAAATGTAACGCTGCACGAGCCGCACATAGCCTTGTTTGTGCCACAAAATGACGCATTGATTTTTTACAAAAAAATAGCTTTATTTGCCGAAACTCATTTAAACAAAAATGGAAAAATAATGGTAGAGATTCACGAAAATTTAGGCAAAGAAACTGCCGCAATTTTTACTGAGAAAAAATATGTGGTAGAAATAAAAAAAGACATGCAAGGGAAAGAACGCATGCTAATTATTTATCGCTACCCGTAACAGTTGCAGATGTAGTTGCGCCCAATTTTCGAGCCACCTTCATTACACGTACAATTTCTCCCCATTGTGCAATAGAGTCTGCATTGATAACAACTGCAGGTTTTATACTATCACCTTCTTTTATGAATTTTCGTAGGGCAGATTCCAACGAATCGTGTATTATTTTTGTAGACCCAACGAATATATTTTTATCCTTATCTACACTTACCACCACCGTTTGCTTTTTTTTGGTATCGCTCTTTGCTTTGGGTACACTCATCTTTATCACATTGGGATTAGCCAAGGTAGATATCATTAAAAAAAACATGAGCAATATGAATAGTATATCATTCAATGGTCCAGTGTCCACTTCATTATGCTCTTCTCTTAATTTATATTTTCTTAAAGACATAGTAGTATCGAGTATTGAGATATTAGTATTGAGATGTTAGTATTGAGATATTAGTATTTAGATATTAGTATTAAACATTTTTGTATTGAACGTTTTAGTATTGAACTTTATTGACGACACCTAGTGCCAGTAACTAAAAAGTGTTAAGACCTATCTTAATACTAGTATCTCAATACTCAATACTATCATCTCAATACTACCTCGTTGGTTCTTGCAAAATATCTATAAACTCACTACTTGCAGCTTCCATTTTATTGGCACACCTATTTATTTGTGTATCCAAAAAGCTATAACCCAAGTAAGCAAGCATACCTATGATTAAACCGCTTGCAGAAGTTATCAATTTAATATACATCGCATCCGCTATTTGGCTGATGGATGGATTACTAATCGTAGCAAACTCTTTCAATAAAATAACCAATCCTACAATGGTACCTACAAACCCAAACAGAGGTGCAATACGTGCTATAACGGAAAGGATGTTTAAGTTTTTTTCCATTTTATATAATTCCAACTTACCTACACTGTCCATACTTTTTTCTATAGCATCTATTGGTTTTCCTATTCGCTGAATCCCTTTATCTATCATTCTACTTACGGGATTATTTTTATTTTTTGCTAAGCTACGAGCTGCGGACACATTGCCTCCTGTAATTTGATCTCTTATGATACTCATAAAATTTTCATCTGCAGCATTGGCTTTTTTTATTACCAATAATCTTTCTATAAAGACATATACGGCAAGTGCAAATAAAATACCTAGCGGAATCATCAGTGGTCCACCTTTGCTTAACATGCCGAAAACGGTTTCTGCTTTCACTGATGCTGCCGTTGCAGCCGTTGCACTATCTACTTGTAAAAAGATATCAAACATATATTTTGTTGGGTTCTTTGGTTATTGCTTTAAATCAAATATCATTCTGTTTGCAATAAAACGAAAGATTATTAAAATACGCAAAAGAATTTGTTAATCTTAAAAAAGCCTCGCAAAAGCGAGGCTATTGAAAAAATCTATTTATTGTCTTGCAGCTGTTGCATAGCCATGATTTGTCGCATGGTTTTTTCCATTCCATCGCTGCTTCCATCCAGAAAAATAACATTTCCTTTTCCGTATTCTGCAAAGTTTTTAATGGCTTCTACCCACATGCTAAACAAAATTACATTGGTATCAAGGTTTGCTTGTTTCATTTCGGATGCTGCCGAACTCATACCACGTGCTACTTCTTCACGGAAGAGTGCCACACCTTGCCCACGCAATTGTGCCGCTTGCCTTTCTGCTTCTGCAGCAATCTTTATTGCATTACCTTCTGCTTCTGCCGCTTTTGTTTTAGTAATCAACAAAGCCTGTCCTTCATTTTCTGCAGCAGCTTTTAAGTTATTACTCGCTACCACTTTACTCATACTGGTTATAATGGCTTCGTCGAAAGTAATATCGTTTATTTGCAAATCTTGTAAATGATAACCCCAACTTTCTAGCTGAAGATCTACTTGTTCTTTTACATTCTCCACAATATCCCTACGCACATTCAACACTTCTGCTTGTTTTTTGGTAGATACAAATGCACGAATACTACCTTCTACTGTACGAATAAGTGCTTGCATCAAATCTTTGTCGCTAATAAATTTAAAAGCTACATTCTTGATGGTTTCTTCATCAATATTCAATACCGAATACAACAGCATACTTTTAAAATACACGTTTGCCTGGTCTACGGTTACAGCCTGAAACTCCAACTCTACCGAGCGGTTTTGAATACTAACTTTTTTATAAATCTGCTCTAGAAACGGTATTTTAAAATTAAGCCCTGGTCGCATTATACGACGGTATTTTCCAAACATGGTAACCACGCCAATCAAGCCTTGGTTTACGGTTACAAAACAACCTAATAAAGCAGCCGCTATAAGTATGAGCGCCCAATAATCTTTTAAGAATTGCATAATATTTTATTTGTGAAGCAAGTTAATGGTATTTTTCTATTTATATCAAATCAAAAGAATCAAAAATTTTTATTTGTTATTTATTATTAACCAACGCCTCGTAAAACCTGTTTTGCGATAAGGCAGAAGCACTGAGTGCATGATGAATTTGGAGATAATCTTTTATTTTATCTGCCATCTGGTCATCAAATATCCTTAAGATTAATTTTACGCTTGGGTGGTGCGAACGGGCGTTCAACCCGATTTCAAGATTCAATGAGTCATTATTTATTACAGATATCAAAGCCTTTGCATTTACCACATTTACATCTTGCATCACTTTGGGCAATTTAGCGTCACCAATATAAACTTCTGCCCCTAATTGCCTAAAATAATCTATGTGATTTGAATGTTCATTTTGCTCTACAACAATAACTTTTTCATTTTTTTGAAGCAATTCTTCCACAATAAAATAGCCCAATCGGCCAAGGCCACAAACGATTACATGATTTTCGAGCAAGTACTTTTTTCTACCCAATTCTAGTTGTATTCTTGTTTTTAAATATTTATCAATCATCAGGGAAAATATCATCCATATAGAAATGGATGAACTAAGTATCAGTATAATCCCTACAACTTTACTCAATGTAGATGATTGTGCCAAGTTAATATCCCCATAACCTACAGAAGCAGCGGTTACAACCACAAAATAAAATGAATTTATCCATGTTAATCCTTCATAAAAGTGAAAAAACAGGACTGCAGACAACAACATACTTATGAAAAACAGCAACAGTTTTTGAATCAATGAAGGTTTTCTTTTTGCTATGTGCTTTCTTTCTAATAATACTTTTGCATTTATTTCTTCTCTGCTTACTTGTATGTTTAGTTGATCTACAAAACTTGGAGCGGCAATTTTTGCAGGGTTTAATATGGTTAAATTGATATGGTCTTTTTGTAAATGCGGTATCAGGTTTTCGTTGAACAATGAAGCTGTAATTGGTATATCTGTAACCAAAGAGATAAGTGAGATAATTAATTGCAAATTGTTTTCATCTTTGTCTTCTAGCAAATAAACCATTGCCAAAGAACTTAGGTCAATTTTTTCTATATAATTACTGAGGTTTTCTATAAGGGAAACAGAATCTGTTTCTTCATTAATATATTCAATATTGCTATGTAATATTTCATAGCCATGTTTAGCTAACTGCTTTTTTAACCGAAAAGACAAATGGCCTGCACCTAATATGAGTATTACGTTTTTTTTCATGATTGTTAGATACAATAAAGGTATTAACTTAGTTGTACAAAATTTTTTGATTCGCTATATTTATTTAAAATTATGATTCAATGGATAAAAAAGAACTATGGCTCAGGCTAAAAAATTATCATTTTGATAACCTGGTTGCACCAAATTTATTGGAAAAAATTACGCAAGCTTTTGGTGGTGTAGATGCATCTACAAAGGCTTTTGCAGATAAAATAGCCAGAAAACATGGAGGCAGTAAAGCCTTTGCATTAAAGGCCGTTTTGGAATATAAAAAATTTGTGTTCCTAGGCGTTATAAGCGACTTTCAAGTTACGCCTTCTAAATTTATAGATATAGTATGGCATGAGCATATTCTTTTTACCAATGGCTACCGAGATTTTTGTGAAAGTGTAATCGAATACAAATTTGAACACCATCCCGAGCTAATAAACTTACCGGAAGAAACTGGCAGGTTCAATGCACAGTATTTATCTACATTAGAATTATACATAAACGAATTTGGCAAACTGCCCCCTACTGCTATTTGGGATATTACCAAATTTGATAAGGAAAAAATATTGGACAAATTAAATGCAGCCAAGCAAAAAAAAGCAACGACTGATTCCTATTACAGCCCTAACAACAGTGGCTATGTACCCTTGTACGAAAGTTTTAATGCGTCCGAAACCAGCGGAGATTCCTTTCCCGAATTTGGTGGCTTTGATGGGGGAAGTGCAGAAGGAGGCGGCGCAAGTGGCAGCTGGGATGATGCTAGTGATAGCGGCGGTGATAGCAGTGGCGATGGAGGAAGCAGTTGTAGCAGCAGTTGTGGAGGTGGAGGTGATTAATTAAGGGCTTCATTATTCACCTTCATACAATGTTACTTCTATTGATTTCACCATTCGGTTATCTGTTTTAAAAACCAATTGTGTTCCTGCATCAAAATCGCTCAAGGTTATATGTTGGATCTTATCTTTTGCGTTACCCTTTTCTTTATAGTACCAATCGTTGTAAATGTTCAAACTGAATTTATCATAAGCAACCAAAATTTCGGCTTTCGTATTGTTTATACCAATCCCACTTTTTGTTTTCAATTTTGTGTTAGAAGAAGTAACACAATAAAGTTCCCATACTACTGGCGCTTTCTCATTTTCATTGTATCTTTTCACAAAACTTAAAATATAATCAGCTTTATCAAAATTAATTTTTGCGCTGTCCAAATAGTTTTCTTCACTATGGTTAATTTTAAGTTTTTGCCCTATTAGCTTTTCTATTTCGGCCACCGTTGTTTTCAATTTAAAAATACCCATGCGCATGGTACTGATGTTATTTACATCTTGGGCTTGTAAAGTAGCATTGCAAATTAAAAAAGCGATGAGTGGTAAGAAAAAAACTTTCATATTTAAAATTTTATTGTACAAATTGCAAATCCAACTGCCCACTGACGACTGACGACTGACGACTGACGACTGACGACTGACGACTGACGACTGACGACTGACGACTGACCACTGACCACTGACCACTGACCACTGACCACTGACCACTGACGACTGACTACTGACCACTACCCTCCTTCCTCCCAAATCATACACAGATGCACAATTGTTTCTGCAGCTTTCATCATATCATTCACACCTATCCATTCTTGCTTGCCATGTATGTTTTGCATGCCTGTAAAAATATTGGGGCATGGCAAACCCATGTAGCTCAAACGGCTTCCATCTGTGCCGCCTCTTATATTTTCTTGAATAACTTTTAAGCCAGCTCTTTCAATTGCTTTTGCAGCATTTGCTACTACTTGCGGATGTAGATCTAGCACTTCTTTCATGTTTCGGTACTGCTCCGTTTCTGCATATTCCATGGTAGCACCAGCATGTTTTGCCACAACCTCTTCTGCTATCTTTTTTAATCGGTTGTGGTGACTTACCAATCCATCCCTTGTATAATCCCTCACAATAAAACCAATGCTTGCTTTTTCCGAAATCCCATTTACAGATACGGGATGCACAAAGCCTTCTCGCTTTTCTGTGGTTTCGGGGCAACATTCATTTTTAGGCAATGCGTCCAATATTTCGCCTGCTATTTTTATGGCGTTTACCAATTTATTTTTTGCGTAGCCTGGGTGGGCAATTATACCATTTACGGTTATGGTTGCCCCATCTGCACTAAACGATTCATCTTCTAAACTACCAGTTTCACCCCCATCGAGTGTATAACCAAATTGTGCGCCTACTTTTTGCATGTCTATTTTAGCCACACCCTTTCCTACTTCTTCATCGGGTGTAAATACAATTTTAATATCGCCGTGCTTAATGGTTGGGTTATCCATTAAAAATTGCGCTGCTTGCATAATAATTGCCACACCAGATTTATCATCTGCACCAAGCAAGGTATTGCCACTAGCGGTAATGATATCGCCACCAATATGTTCTTTTAAATACGGCGATTTTGCTATAGATAATATTTGTGTTGCATCATTTGGCAATTGTATATCGCTGCCATCATAATTTTTATGTAGCAATGGCTTTACGTTGGTGCCACTGCAATCTGGCGCTGTATCTACATGGCTGCAAAAAGATATTGTTGGAATATGTTGCTTTTCACTATTGCCCGGCACGGTGGCATACACATATCCAAATTCATCCAACTCCACATTGCTTAGCCCCATCGCTTTCAATTCTGTTTCCAAAATCCTACTCAGGTCCTTTTGTTTTTCGGTTGTAGGAAAAGAACTGCTTTCCGGATCACTCTGTGTGTCTATTTGAACATAACGCATAAACCTTTCTACGAGTGCTTCCTTATTTATATTTATCATGAAGTTTTGTTTGTAGCTGTGAAATTAAGGAATGGCTTTTGAAAATAAGAAAAATTATGCTGGTACGTCAGAAAGGCGGATCTGGGTATAAGGTACAATTTTTTTTTATCTCTCTCAAAAGTGTGTATACGTTTACAAAAAAAGATGCTTTCCTTAAGAAGTTGTTGGAATTAGCCTTAAGAGTAATGCTGAAAAGTAAATTATTTATCTGAATTCGATACTACCACAAATTCGAGGTGTGGCCAATGTCTGTAACTAAAAGGTGGAGTTAAAAACAATCGCAAATGTTTCAATACATAACAAATCATTTATGCCAAGATTATTGCATTCTTAATTATTAAATAAAAGTTAAATGATGGATTTTATTTGATATATCAATTATATTTACATCAAATACAAAAAATAGAATGGAAAAATTAGACGAAGTACTCTTTTACACATTAGAAAAATCAATTAAAGTTTATAGAAAATTTGCTCAAAACCAAATTCTTAAAAATGGTTATGATATTACCATAGACCAATGGCTTGTGTTAAAAACTTTACAAGAAAACAGACTTCTTTCACAAAATCAAATTGCTGAACTGGTGTTCAAGGATTTTGCTTCTATCACAAGAATTATTGAGCTATTGGTTCAAAAACAATATGTAAATCGAACAATTAATACCACCGATAGGCGAAAGTTTGAATTGGAAATTACAAAAAAAGGCATCAAAATGATCGAAGATATTTACCCGATTGTTACTGAAAATAGAAAACAAGCGCTTACAGGTTTAACAAGTGGAGAAATAAAGAATTTGAAAATACAATTAGAAAAATTAATCATTAACTGCAAATAAAAAAAATGAAAAAAAAACTATTCCTTGTACTCGGGTTATTGGCTGCTACAGCTACTTATGCACAAAAAAACAAGCAAATTGAAATTCCATTTACAATGGATAGAAATTTGATTATTATAAAGGCTCAAATAGCTAAAAATGTAACACATAATTTCATATTTGATACAGGTACTGAAGGTATCATGTTGTTAGATAGTATAGCCAATCAATATAAATATAAAATTTCTGGACTAGATACAATAATAACTCCCACAGGAGAATTTGTAGGCACTCAAGAAAAAGTAATTATACCTAAAATAGGGTTTGAGGGGTTATCCCTAAAAAATAAAAATGCCAGTAAAATGCCTCGGCAAATGCTTTTCTCCAATAAAGTAGTGGGCATTATTGGTATGCAAACATTTGTGGGGTATATGATCACATTAGACTATAAAAACAGTAAAATAATTTTACAAAAGGGTAGTTTATTACAACAGCCAAATACTATTCCAATAAACCTTGACCACATTTTAGAAGCTAAAGTAAAACTGAATAACAAAGAAGTTTTAGCACATTTTGATTGTGGTGGGGCTGGCTATATATCAATACCAAAAGGTTGGGATAGTACTTATAAATTAAAAACAAAACCAGTTTTGTCTGCTAAAGGTCGTACTCCTATGGGAGATTTTGATGTTTTCAAAGCCGATTTAGATGGAGATATAGAAATTGGCAATTATAAAATTTCTAATCCAAAAATTAATTTAGTAACGGGTGACTTTTTCTTTGCAGTTAATTTTGGGTACGAATTTTTTAAAGAGCATTTAATCACTATCGACACCAAAAATAAACTAATTCAAATAATTAAAACCACCATTTAATCAGATGAAAAAATTATTGATTCTCCCATTATTTTCTATTTTGCTAATTAGCTGTTTTAGCTATTCAAAAAACGTTAATAAAAATGGAAAACAGTTACCACCTGATATTGGCAAAGTAAAAACAATTCTATTGGTAGTAAAACACGATAATAAAAAATATGATGCTTATTTAGAAGACTGTTTTTCGAAATACTATAAAGGTGAAATAGCGTTTGTACCATTAAACTCATTTCCCAAAATATTTAGTGATACCAAGTTATATCGTTATAGGTTCGATTATATAGTTTCAGGATTATCGTATGATAGAAATGTGTCAACAGAGCATAGAGACTTTCAAATAATAGATGCAAAGGAAGGAAAATCGTATCAAACCGATTTTCAGGGCTTTACTTGGAAACCCTTAATGAAAGCATACGTTCAGAAACTAGAGAAATTAAGAGTTCAAAATGGTGGTAAATAAATCATAATAATTAAACGCAAAAAAAATCATGAGAAAAAAAACCTCCTTACTAGTTGTATATTTGGTCCTATTAATAGGGATAAAAGGCATGTCCCAAAGTAATCAAATTAACGAAAAGCAAATAAGTGATATCAATAAATTGGTTGAAGATTTATCTAACAGTGATAGATTTTCGGGAACAGTTCTCATTGCCAAAGGAAATAAAATAATCTATCAAAAAGCAGCAGGGTTTGCTGATAAATCAAACAATAGGATGAATAATATAGATACCAAATTTAATTTGGCTTCTATGAACAAAATGTTTACAGGAATTGCCATTGCACAGTTGGCAGAAAAAAACAAACTAAGTTTTACCGACAAGCTTATAAAACATTTGCCCAATTTACCCGAAAAAACATTTGGTAACATTTCTATTGAACAATTGCTTACCCATACTGCAGGCACTGGTGATTTTTTAAGAATGCAAAAATTTATGGACATTAAAGATACTGCCAAAACAATTGATAGTTATCTAGCATTGGGTATAGATGAACCCTTGTTGTTAGAGCCAGGTGCCAAATTTGAGTACAGCAATTATGGCTATATTTTATTGGGAGCTGTAATTGAAAAATATCAAAAATGAACTATTTTAATTACGTAAAAAGAAATATTTTTTCAGTAGCTGGCATGAAAAATACAGATAGTTATGAAACAGATAAAACCAATACAAATATGGCGATAGGCTATGCTATGCCTCCACCTATGCTTGGGAAACCAGCTCCAACAATGGGCAGAAAAGTAGACAGAGAACCCAACACAAAATTGATAGAAGTAAAAGGTAATTCGGCTGGTGGTGGTTATTCTACTGCTATTGATTTACACAAATTTTCGCAGGCTTTATTAACAGGCAAATTGCTCAACAAAAAAAGTTTGGAAACAGTTACAAAGGGCAAAGTATTAATGCAATTTAGAATGCCCCCCATGCCTCCAAATGCCAAACCAATGGCAATGCCTGAAATAAAATATGGTTATGGTTTTGGAGAATCATTTAAAAACAATATCCGAAGTATAGGACATAACGGTGGGGCACCGGGTGTAGATGGCAATATAGACATTTATCCAGATTTGGGATATACCGTGATTGTCTTGTCTAATTACGACATGGCAACAAGGCCCATATCTCAGTTAATAGAAAATATTATTACTGCAAAACAATAACAAGAAAAAGAATTGTCTGTAAAAAGCATGACAATGTAGAAAAGGCTTAGTGTAGGATAATATGCCAAATACTATGCCCTTTTTTATCAGTTACAAAAAAACTATCTATCGATAAAAAACTCGCAACAGGTCTAAAGAGAATTCATCTCAGACCTAAAAAGAATTCGCCACAGGCGAATTCCTACAATTTAGGCAATTCTTGTTGACACTGAATTCGCCACAGGCGAATTCCTACAAAAAGCCCACGCTATAAAACGTGGGCATTATTCATTATTAATTATTAATTATCCTCCTATCTCCATCAATTCTATATCAAAAACCAATTCCTTTCCTGCAAGAAAATGATTGGCGTCAAAAATAATAAAATCTTCTGTTATTTCTTTTACAACTACTGGAAAAGGTTGTCCTTGTTCGTTCGTTAGGGTCTGGTGTTGCCCTACTTCCAATTTAATATCTGCAGGTACATTTTCTTTTGGAAATTCAATTATGGCCGTTTCATCTGTTTCGCCATAGCCATCTATTGCAGCAATATTGATTGTTTTTTTATCGCCAACTTTCATTCCAGGTAATGCAGCATCAAAACCTGCTATCATCATACCCGCACCTACCGTAAATTCCAATGGCTCACGCCCATTACTAGAATCGAATTGCTCGCCGTTTGCAAGCTTACCAGTGTAATGTACTTTTACAGTATCACCGCTTTTAACCTCTGCCATAATTTTAATTTTTATTGGCCCTCTAAACCCCCAAACAGGAGACTTGCGAACCTTGTGAAAAGTTATTTTTTTAAATTACGGGTGCAATTTAATTAAATACATAATGCAGTCTTAAAAAAAAAATCGCAACTTTGAGGTTATGAATATAAAACGACTCTTAATTTTTGTCTTTTCATTAGTATTTGCCGGGCCATGTTTTTCTCAAGCATTTGCAAAAGAAGAGGTTATTACAGGTGCGGAAAGGATGCAAGTATGGCTTCCTTATCTAAAAAACAAGGCTGTAGCAGTATTTGCCAATCAAACTAGCATGGTAAAAAATACCCATTTGGTAGATACATTACAGAAATTAGCAATAAATGTGGTAAAAATATTTGGACCAGAACATGGTTTTAGAGGTATTGCCGATGCTGGTGAACATGTAAAAGATGGGATAGATGTAAAATCGGGACTACCTGTTGTAAGCCTTTATGGAAATCATAAAAAACCAACCAAGGATGATTTAAAAGATGTAGATGTTCTTATTTTCGATATCCAAGATGTGGGTGTACGGTTTTACACCTTCATTTCATCGCTAGAATATGTGTTGGAAGCCTGTTTGGAAAATCACAAGCCTTTGCTCATTTTAGACAGACCAAACCCGAATGGCTTTTATGTAGATGGCCCCGTATTGGATATGAAATTTAAAAGCTTTGTGGGTATGCAACCCATCCCGATTGTGTATGGTATGACAATTGGTGAATATGCGCTTATGCTTACTGGGCAAAAATGGTTGTCGGCAGAAGCCAATAAAATAAATGCATACAATGTAGCAACAAAACCATCGGTTGATACCCCTTTTCATGTGCAGGTTATTAAATGCAAAAATTACGATCACAATACAAAATATGTTTTGCCCGTAAACCCATCTCCTAACCTTAGAGAAATGCAATCCATTTATTTGTATCCTAGCACTTGTTTTTTTGAGGGCACTGTATTGAGCGAAGGCAGGGGAACCGATAAACCATTTCAAATATTTGGCCACCCATCATTGCCGAAGACATTATACGCATTTACACCAATGCCAAATGAAGGCGCAAAAAATAGTAAATGTTTCAATCAAGTATGCTACGGTTGGAATTTATCTGGTACAAATGGAGATGTACTCAAAAAATTAAATAGAAAAATACAACTGCAATATTTAATAGATGCCTATAAATTATTTCCTACAAAAGATAGCTTTTTTCTTGCCAATAATTTCTTTAATAAGCTTGCAGGAAATGATGTATTGATGAAACAAATAAAGAAAGGCGTTTCAGAAAAAGATATTAGAAAAAGTTGGGAAAAAGATTTGAATAAATTTAAAGGCATTAGAAAAAAATATTTGTTGTATAAAGATTAAGCCCCACACCTCTCCCCTGCCCTCTCCACGAAGTGGAGAAGGGGGAAACGTAGAAGATTTTGCAGTAGATTGATTTATTATTTTACCTTTATCAATAGTAGTATTCTCAAAAATTCAACAACCCGCCTGACGGCAATCAGGTTCAACAATTCAACAATTGAGGAATTCAACATATAAAGATTTACGCATTGTTTTTATGGGCACACCTGAGTTTGCTGTAGCATCTTTGGACAAACTGGTAACTGCCGGATGCAATATTGTTGGTGTAATTACTGCGCCAGATAAGCTAGCAGGTCGTGGTATGCAATTACAACAAAGTGCCGTAAAAAAATATGCATTGGAAAAAGGATTGTATGTACTTCAACCTGAAAAATTAAAAAACCAAGGATTTTTAGATGAGTTAAAATCCCTGAATGCAGCTATACAAGCCGTGGTAGCATTTCGCATGTTGCCCGAAGTTGTTTGGAATATGCCCCCCATGGGAACTATAAATGTACATGGCTCTTTACTGCCACAATACAGAGGCGCTGCACCTATAAATTGGGCAGTAATAAATGGAGAAGAATATACTGGAGTAACAACCTTCAAACTACAACAGGAAATAGATACAGGCGATATTTTGTTATCGGCAAAAATAAAAATTGATGAGAATGACACAGCTGGATCTGTTCACGATAAATTAAAAGAACTTGGTGCAGATCTTCTACTTGAAACGATAAAAAAATTGGCAGAGGGAACGCTTACTGAGCAGCCACAACCTACTCCTTCAAATCCTATTATTGATGCTCAAAATTTTGAACATGCTACTTTAAAACATGCTCCTAAATTATTTACAGAAACATGCAAGATTGATTGGGATAAACCGGTTGATGAAGTGTACAATCTAATTAGAGGGCTATCGCCATACCCAGCAGCTTTTACTATATTAAATGGAAAAACATTAAAGATATTTAAAGCTGAGAAGATAAAGGGAAATATATCTACAGAAATAGGAAATTATAAGACCGATCAAAAAACCTTTCTACAATTTGCGTGTAAAGATGGTTACATAAATATTATAGAATTGCAATTGGAAGGGAAAAAAAGAATTGATGTAAAAGATTTTTTGAGAGGGTATCGTTTTGACAAATGAACAACCCCTACTCAATGTAAAAAGCCCTAAAAATCGTACATAAACCTTCCATTAATAATTTATTAAACATTCAAAATTATTATTGTCTACACCAATTGCATCAGCTGCCGCATTGCTAATTCTTATTACCAAATTATCATTTTGTTTTAAATCGGGCATTACATCTAGTACTTTTGCGTATACAACTTTACCGTTGGCTTTATTGGTAATTTTTACGATGGTTCCTGGTCTTGTTGCATTGTGCAAGCAATAGTATTTTCCATCTTCCCACCCACTGGTGCTTTTAAAAATACCTGCTGTTCCATCTTCATTGATACCAGTATTTTGATATTCTGTTTTAAAAACGCCTCCTTTAAAATCTATGGTAGCATCTTCTTTTGTTTCTATGGGCTTTACAACAACAGCCTTTTGAACTACTTGTTCCTTTTTAGGCTTTACAACTTCAGCTACAACTGGCACTGGTGTAGGTTTTTCTTCCGCAACGCTCTTTTGTTCTTCTTTTTTTACTGAGGTAGTTGCTTTCTTCAGGTTTGCCAGCTCGCTATATCCTACAATAATTTCTGAGCCTTCTTTTAATCCATCTTCAGTGAGGTTATTCCATTTCTTTATGTCTGCAATCGTAATATTGAATTTTTTACTTACTGCATACAATGTTTCTTTTTTGGCAACCGTATGTTTAATAGCTGTTTTATTGGAATTTGAGCCTACCACTTCATTTACAACAGGTTTTTCTATAACAACAGGTGTTTGCTTTATAACAGGTGTTTGCTTAACAACTGGAACTTGCTTAACAGTTGGTACCGCTTTTGCATTTGCATTAGTAACAGGCACTTTTAATACCTGCCCAATAGCCAAGCCTTTTTCATAATCAATATTATTAAAATTGGCAAGTTCCCTACCATTAATATTATATAAACGACCAATGCTAGAAAAACTTTCTTTAGCGGCTACAGTATGCTGAATTACTTTTTGCCCAAATGCAAAGAAAGGAAATAGCAAAACCAACGTTAGTAACTTTTTCATTGTATTAATATTATAATATCAGCATTTAAATACAAAATCATGCGGAGACGGAGAGATTCGTCCCGACCCATCGGGACGATACAGTTACCCATATACACACTTTCTCCCGAAGCATCGGGACTCATTCAGCCCCTCTAACACTTACTCCAATCTTTTATTAAAGCCTTAATATAAATCTTACTCTTTTTTCCTTTTATTTCTCTCTCTCTTTTTATCGCTTCCCCCCTTGTCCCAAACTTTTCAAAATAAACCAACTTCCATGGTCGCTTTGTTGATGAATATTTCCCAAATCCATCGTTGTGCTTGCTGATTCGATGATCTAAATCATTTGTTTGCCCAATGTAATAAGAAAAATCTATTGAACTTTGCATAATGTATACATAGTACTTTTCTTCTTTCATGCGGAGACGGAGAGATTCGAACTCTCGATACAGTTACCCATATACACACTTTCCAGGCGTGCTCCTTCAGCCACTCGGACACGTCTCCTTTTTTCAGTTGGCAAAAATACAGTTTCAAAAACTATACACCGAATATTTTTTCTGCATTGTGTGTAGTTATTCTCTCTACTTCTAGAAAGCTAATATTTTTTACTTCTGCAATTTTTTCAGCTATATACTTTAAATTGCTACTCTCATTTCGCTTTCCTCTCACAGGCACAGGTGATAGATAAGGTGCATCTGTTTCTAACACCACATGTTGCATATCTATTTCTTTTAATACTTCTGCAAGACCGGCATTTTTATAGGTAACAACACCTCCAATTCCAAGGTAAAAACCAGCTTCAATTATTTGGTTTGCTTCACTAATTGTTCCACCAAAGCAATGAAATATTCCTCTCAGTGTTGTGCCCTTATATTTTTGAATTACATCAATTGTCTCTTGTGTTGCATTGCGTGTGTGTAGTATAAGTGGCAAGCTATATTCTAATGCCAATTCTATTTGTATCTCTAGACATTCGTATTGTTCTTTTACAAATGTTTTATCCCAATAAAAATCCAGCCCAGATTCCCCTATCCCAACAAACTTCCTTTGCTGTAATAAAGATTTTACATGATTAATTTCCGATTTATAATTTTCTTTTACGTGGCAAGGATGTAATCCAGCCATAGAAAAACAGGTGGCAGGAAATTTTTTTTCTATTGCGTTCATCCTTTCTGTACAACCCATATCAATGGCTGGTAAATAAAACTTTTTTACGCCTATATCATTTGCCCTTTTCACAACTGCTTCAATATCAACGTCAAAATCTTCGGAATACAAATGGCAATGTGTATCTATCATATTGTTTTTATTTATTAATCTTTAGAGTATAGTATAGAATATTTTACCTTAAGGAAAAAATATTACATAATTAAAATTACTAATAGTAAATTGCAACCAGTTTTCATAGGGTACGGATTAAAAAAGGGCTGAAGTTTCTACTTCGGCCCATTATTTTACATAAGACAAATCGTCTATTTTTTCGAAGCAATATCCTTTTTCATGAAATTGTTGAATTACTTTAGGTAAAACAAATCTCATTTTAGTAGCAGCTTTTTCGCTATCATGAAATACAATTATGGAGCCTTTATCTGCTTTAAATAGTACATTTTCCAGACATCTTTCCTTGGTAATTGTTTGATCAAAATCGCCACTCAAAACGGTCCACATTACAATTTTATAGGGATTGGTTTTATTTAGAAGCAATTTTGTTTGAAAAGCACTTATTCGCCCATAAGGTGGCCTAAACAATTGGCTATCGATATACTTTGAAGCCTCAAGAATATCATTTAGATAAAGAGCATCATTTGTTTTCTTTCCGTTTAAATGATTAAAAGTATGGTTCCCTACAGCATGTCCCTCCTCTATAATACGTTTATAAATAGCTGGGTATCGTATCACATTATTACCAATACAAAAAAAAGTAGCTTTAGCATTTACCTTCTTCAATTCATCCAACACAAATACCGTATGGTCAGGATGTGGCCCATCATCAAAAGTTAAATAAATACGCTTTTCCGTTGTATTTATTTTCCAAAGCATTTTTGGGAACATTCTTTGTATCCAACTTGGCATTTTTACAAAATAGAACATAATACAAAATAAAGTGAAAAACTGGACTAAATACTTGCGATGGTAGCAAGTTGGTGTAAACAAAATATTTGAAAGCGCTTTTTGATTACCACATGCAAATGTATGATATGATTAAACTTAACTTTTTAAAAACCAATTGATTTGCAATATGCATAGTATTTGAACTGCTTTTGTTATTTTTGCAGCATAAAAAACTTTCCATACATGAAATTTGGCGTAGTAATGTTTCCCGGTAGCAATTGCGATAGGGATATGATTGATGCTTTGCAAAACGATTTACAACAAGAAGTAATAGCACTTTGGCACAAAGACAGCGATATTTCTATGTTTACAACAGAAGATTGTATTGTATTGCCTGGTGGTTTTAGTTATGGCGATTACTTGCGTTGCGGCGCTATTGCCCGTTTTAGCCCTATGATGAAAAGTGTTATTAAATTTGCAAACCAAGGTGGAAAAGTATTGGGCGTATGCAATGGTTTTCAAATATTATGCGAAAGTGGTTTGTTACCTGGTGTATTACTGGCCAATGCAAGCCAACATTTTATTTGCAAAAATGTTTTTATCAAAAATACAAATAAGGCTAACGCACAGCCGCTCATGATTCCCATAGCACATGGAGAAGGCAGGTATTTTGCAGCAGATGATGTGTTAAAAAGTTTGGAGGACAACAATCAAATTATTTATAGGTATTGCGATGCTAGCGGTAATATAAGTGTAGACGCAAACCCAAATGGAACCACCAATAATATTGCAGGTATAAAAAATGCAGCTGGCAATGTTTTTGGTATGATGCCTCATCCAGAGAGAGCAAGTAATGCTGCTCTTGGAAATTTAGATGGAAAGCAAGTGTTTAAAGAATTATTAGGGGTTTCAATAACGGAAGCTGCTTTTGCTTAAGAAACCCGTAACCAATAAGCCCGTAACTCTTTTTTTTAACAAAACGCTTTAAAACAAAAAATCAACCTTTGTTGTATATATAAGCAAATATAAAAAAATATGAAAAAATTATTCCTTTCTGTTGTTGTAATATTGATGGTAGTGGTTGTAAAAGCACAAATAGAAAATCCCGTAAAATGGGCATATAGCGCAAAAAAAGTAGCTACGGGGGTTTATGAGCTACACATGACTGCAACATTAAACCCTAAGTGGCATATTTATTCTCAGGATATTTCTGGAGATGGGCCTGTTCCTACCGCATTTGTGTTTGATAAAAATCCATTAGTAAAAACGGACGGTACAGTAAAAGAAATAGGAAAGTTAGAAAAGCAATTCGATAAAAATTTTAATATGGTTTTGAAGTTTTACGGCAACAAAGTAGATTTTGTACAAAAAGTAAAATTAAAAACCGCAGTATCTACGCTAGCAAAGGGTAAAGTTACTTACATGGTATGCAATGATCAAAAATGCTTGCCACCAAAAGATGTTAGCTTTTCCATAAAAATAGATCCAAAATCTTAAATACCAAATAAATTCAAATTACATCCCGATATGCTAGTCGGGATTTTTTATAAACATCATTTGCAATGAGAAGTCTACGAAAAATAAGTTTTGTTTTGTTGGTTTTTGTATTGTGTATAAATGTCCTTCATGCACAAGACACTAAAATTATTTCTTGGAAAACCAGCACTGAAAAAACTGGAGAAGGGAACTATAAAGTAACTTTTACAGGTATAATAAAAACAGGATGGCATATTTATATTGCACCCAATGCAGAGGCTGAAATATCTGGTATCAGCGTCACAAAAGATGATAGTGTTATTGTTCTTAAAGAATTACAATTATTTACAAAAGGTACTGTTGCAGAAAAAGATGTTCTAGCGGTAAAGAATCTTCAAGTTGCTACAGATAGTGTTGTATTCATTCAAAATATTCATGTTAATGGAAAAGTTCCTTCTTCATTTTTCCTTCAAGTAAATTATGAGGTAGCCGATTTGCAATCTTTTTATCCGGAATCAGATACGTTGAAAATACTTACCGGAGAAAAAATTGTTGCTGCAAGTTCCAATAGGATTTTAATTCCGTCCATCGATATTGACAAGCCACTTACGAATGCTAAAACATCCGCTTCGGCATCTACCAATGATGTAAAATCAAAAGGATTATTTTCTCTCTTCGCATTGGGTTTTTTAGGAGGATTAATTGCGTTGCTTACCCCTTGTGTATTTCCTATGATACCGCTTACCGTATCTTTCTTTACCAAAAAAGCGCAAAGCAAAAAAGTAGGCATTAGAAATGCATTCTTATATGGCTTCTTTATTTTCCTCATCTATGTTTTAATAACTATACCTTTTCACATTTTCGGCAAACTAAATCCAGCCATATTCAATGGAATTTCAACAAATGTCGTATTGAATGTAATTTTCTTTGTCGTTTTTGTAGCATTTGCGTTGTCGTTTTTTGGATTATACGAAATCACACTGCCAAGCAGTATTACAAACAGTACAGATAGCAAAGCCAATGCCGGAACGGTTACCGGAATATTTTTCATGGCGCTTACGCTTACCATCGTTTCTTTTTCTTGCACTGGGCCATTGGCAGGCTCTCTGCTTGCAGGTGCAGTTTCTGGTCCAGGCGGTGCCATACGCTTAACGTTTGGTATGGCCGGTTTTGGAGCTGCCTTGGGATTACCTTTTGCTTTGTTTGCCATGTTTCCAGAAATGCTAAAATCGTTACCCAAAAGCGGTGGATGGCTTACAACAGTAAAAGTAGTATTGGGTTTTTTAGAATTAGGTTTTGCTTTCAAATTTTTATCGAATGCAGATTTAGTAATGCATTGGGGCCTGCTCAAAAGAGAAATATTTATTGGTATTTGGATAATTATTGGAGCAATGTTATCACTTTATTTGTGGGGAGCACTAAGATTTAAAAATGATGCACCGTTAAAGAAATTATCAATTGGCAGAATTTTGATTGCTTCGTTTTTTACGATGTTCACCATATATTTATTGCCCGGCGTTACCAATACAAAATATGCTAATCTTTCTCTGGTTAGCGGTTTCCCTCCCCCATTAAATTACAGTATTTATTCAAAAGACAATCCCGAAAATAAAATTGCAAATATTGTCACCAATAAAAATGATTGTGTACTTGGCTTAAATTGCTCACACGATTATGAAGAAGGCTTGAAAATGGCCAGAGAACAAAACAAGCCTATATTGTTGGATTTTACCGGTTATGCATGCGTGAACTGCCGCCGTATGGAAGAAAATGTGTGGAGTGACGCCAGCGTATATAAACTAATGAAAGAAAAATTTATTGTTATTTCATTGTACGTGGACGATAAAAAAAACCTACCTGCCGAGCAACGCTTTACTTATACAAGCAAAGATGGAAATAAAACGTACATAAAAACCGTGGGCGATAAATGGAGCGTATTTGAAACAGAAAATTTTAAAAGTAATTCGCAGCCATTGTATGCGATAATAAATACTAAAGAAGAATTGGTTTCACATCCGTCTGGTTATGCTCCTAATGTAAATGATTACTTAAACTGGTTGCAAGCAGGGGTTGATAACGTTGAGGGGAAATAATTTAGTTTATTATAGCAAATCCATTCTAAAACAAAAAATCGCATTCGTTTTAGGCAATCGCCATAGGCGCTGGTGCAGGTTGTATTCGCAACAGGCATATACCTTGTTCAAATACCCCTACATTCATTTCTTTTCTATTTGTAATTCCTCCCAAGGCGTGCTGCCATCCTTTTCTCTTTTAAAAATAAGTTGAGGGCTACTTTGTAAAACAATTTCGGCAGTAGTAAAAACAGTACAACCTTGCAGCAAATGCCCGCCTATTGTGTGCCCGGTGCTATCGCTTACGCTTATATGTATATGAGTGCCATTGGTAGATACTGTACCTGTGAGACTCACAATTTCGAAGTGCCCGTCAGCCGTGCTGCCATTTTGTTGGTTTGCAAAGCGAATATTGTATTTAGTAAGGCTGGCTACACAAGTACCAATCCATCCTGCAGCAATATTGTTTTCCGTTACAAAAGTCTCTATTTCTTTACGTAAATCTTGCCCTGGCTTTAGTCTAAAAGCGTGCGTTATTGTAGTGGGTGTAGCCGACATTGTTTGTACATTTTTACAAGAAAGAGAAAATAATGCAATAAAAAATACAATCGAAAATTTATTCATGGCTTTTTTTAAATCTTTTGTAATAATAAGCAAAGAATTCTTGGCAATTCCGCTTTATTATCATTATCAAAAAATTCATCTATCATTACGATATTAAATTTGTACTTTTTGGCTATGTTCACAAATTCAGAAATATGGTGAATATAGCAGTCTAAAAAATTCGTTCCTTCTTCCGTTTCAAACCTGGCTTTACTTCCTGCATATTGTTTAAATGGATGGAGTTCTCCTATATAAATAAAACCGCCCTGCTTCAAAACCGTAGCAGCATTTTTTAAAATAGTATCTATATCGTAAACATGCTCTAATACCAGGCTAAAGCTCACTAAATTGTAATAGTTATTTTTGAATGACCAAGGCCCTGTTATATCTGTTTGAATAAATGTAACCCTACTAGAATTTATTTTCTCTTTTGCCTTAGCGAGCATTTCTTTAGAAAAATCAACCGCTGTTATCTCTTTAGCTTGCTCTAAAAGCCAAATTGTGTTTTTACCTGTACCACAACCAATTTCCAAACAGGTATCAAAAGCAATATTGTGAAGTGTCTTACGGAGGGCAATCGCTTCTACATCTCTGGTATTATTTAAATTGGTATCGTATTGTGATGCCCATAAGTTGTATGCTTGTTGAATACTCATATTACAAAAATAAACATAGTATTCAATAATAAGGGGTATATTTAAAATTGTCGCACTCAAAAGTAGATAATAGCGATAAAAAAATGACCGCAGAGAAAAGGAGAGCAGAGAGATTACGCAGAGATTCTTTGCGGAGTCTCTTCTAACTCATTTCTCTGCGGTGAATTAATAAGCAACAATTTTAAATGCACCCATAATAAGGAGTATATAAAAGAGATGTTTTTAAAATCAAAAATCCCCGCCCATGGAGGAGGCGAGGATTTTATTTATTTAATCAATCAATCAATCATAAAACTATAAAGCAATTTGTTTTTCGGTCATCATTTTGCGTAGGTTTAGTAACCCATAACGCATTCTTCCCAAAGAAGTGTTAATACTACAGTTGGAAAGTTGTGCAATTTCTTTGAAACTTAAATCAGCATAATGGCGCAAAATGATTACTTCTCTTTGATCTTCGGGAAGTAAATCTATCATACGACGTACTTTATCTGAGGTTTGTTCATTCATTATGCGGTTATCTATTCCTGCTTCAGAAAAATTAAGCACATCAAAAATATCTCTATCGTCGCTTGTTTTGATAGTAGGATTGCGCTTTACTTTTCTAAAATGATCTACACATAAGTTATGTGCTATACGCATTGCCCAAGGAAGAAATTTTCCTTCTTCAGTATAACGGCCACCTCTTAAAGTGTCTATTATACGAATAAAAACATCCTGAAAAATATCTTCAGCCAAATACTTATCTTTTACTAATAAGTAGATAGAGGTGAAAATTTTGTCTTTGTAACGAGTAACTAAGATAGTAAGCGCATTTGCATCTCCAGCAATGTACATGTTTACAATTTGCTGGTCTGTTAATTCAATGTGGTTTCTCATAAGTTCTAATTTTTTGTTTTAGAAATTTGGTTTTGATTATTTTCCAAGAGAAGAGAAACCTTTGGGTATCTAGTAAGGAGGCCATGTGGTTATTCAATCAATTGGATATTGGAAGACAAATGTATTACCCTTTCATAAATTTTATTGTACGTCTTTTTGTTATTTGTATGTAGAATTAATTCGATAGGATTTTTACTTAAAAAATGCTCGTACTTTTACTTAAGCAATTTTTCTATATTTATCATATTATTCCATCATCAAGACGAATGGTAAATTAAGAGGGTTGCTATAACTTTGATGAAAATTATGCTGAAGACAATTACTAAACAAAAAGGGAAAACAATACCATCTAATACCGATATTTTCATACAAGGGGCAAGGGTACATAACTTAAAAAATGTTACAGTAACAATACCAAGAAATAAATTGGTTGTTGTAACGGGTGTATCTGGCTCTGGTAAATCATCATTAACAATAGACACATTATTTGCAGAAGGGCAAAGAAGGTATGCAGAAAGTTTGAGTGCCTATGCTCGCCAGTTTATGCAACGCATGAATAAGCCCGATGTAGATTTTATAAAAGGATTATGCCCTGCCATTGCTATAGAGCAAAAAGTAATTACCCGCACCCCTCGAAGTACAGTAGGTAGCATGACAGAAATTTATGATTACTTGCGCTTGTTTTTTGCACGGGTAGGTAAAACAATTTCGCCGGTAAGTGGTAGGGTTGTAAAAAAAGATGATGTGCCAGATGTGATAGAAGCCATTAATAAAACAAAGGATGGAGATAAAATAATGTTGCTTGCTACTTTTAAAAGCCACGCCAATAGAGCTGAAAAAGAAGAACTAAATATATTATTACAAAAAGGGTTTTCTCGTTTATTTATTAATAATGAAATTGTAACTATCGAAGACCTTTTAGAAGAGAAGCCAACAAAAAAAACAAAACGAGAAATTTTTATTTTAATAGACCGGCTACTAAAAAAAGATTTTGATGAGGACGACCTTCATAGAATAGCTGATAGTACCGGTACCGCTTTTTATGAAGGTGAGGGGACCATGTTCGTACAAATAAATGAAAAGCCCCCATTAAAGTTTAGTAATAAGTTCGAATTGGATGGCATTGTATTTGAAGAACCTGTACCCAATTTGTTTTCGTTTAATAATCCATTTGGCGCATGCCCTGTATGTGAGGGGTTTTCTCAAATACTTGGCTTAGATAAAGATTTAATTATACCCGATAAAAGATTGAGTGTATTTGAAGGAGCCGTTGCTTGCTGGAAAGGAGAAAAATTAAGTTCATGGAAAGATGCGTTTGTAAAAGCTGCAAAACAATTCGATTTTCCGGTGCATAAACCTGTGATGGACTTAACAGATGCACAATTAAAAGATTTGTGGGAAGGCAATATATATGTAGACGGAATAAATGCATTTTTTAAAGAAGTAGAACAAAATTTGTACAAAGTGCAATACCGAGTTTTACAAAGCAGGTTTAGAGGAAGAACGGCTTGTACGGAGTGTGGTGGATATCGATTACGCAAAGAAGCCTTGTACGTGCAGGTAAGTGGCAAGCATATTGGGCAATTGTGTGAACTACCAGTAAAGGATTTGAAAACATGGTTTGAAAAATTAAAACTAAGTGAATACGATGAACAAGTTGCCAAAAGAATTTTAATTGAAGTAAAACATCGTTTAAAAACATTGATAGATGTGGGTCTTGGATACCTCACTTTAAATAGATTGGCAAATTCGCTCAGTGGAGGAGAAAGCCAACGCATACAGCTTACTCGAAGCCTAGGCAGCAATCTTACCAACTCTTTATATATTTTAGATGAGCCATCTATTGGTTTACATAGCAGGGATACACAAAATTTAATAGTAGTTTTAAAAGAGCTTAGAGACCTTGGCAATACAGTTGTGGTGGTAGAGCATGATGAGATGATGATGCGAGAGGCAGATCATATAATAGATATGGGACCATTGGCTAGCCACTTAGGTGGAGAGGTAATAGCAGTAGGCGACTATGATGAATTGATTGCAAATGAAAAAAGTTTAACAGGTAAATATCTTAGTGGCAAACTCACTATTGATGCCCCAAAAAATGTACGCAAGTGGAATAGAAGCATAAAAATAGAAGGCGCCAAACAAAATAATTTAAAAGATGTTGCGGCCGAATTTCCGCTAAATGTATTGTGTGCAGTAAGTGGAGTAAGCGGCAGCGGCAAAACTACCTTGGTAAAACAAATACTTTATCCTGCTTTACAAAAAATAAAGGGTGAAGTATCTGACAAGCCAGGTTTGTATAGAAAAATAAGTGGCGACATAGACTATATTAGTCGAATAGAAATGGTAGATCAAAATCCTATTGGTAAAAGCAGCAGAAGCAACCCTGTAACTTATATAAAAGCATATGACGAAATAAGAGAACTTTTTTCTAAACAGCCACTCTCAAAGATTCGTGGTTTTATGCCAAAGCATTTTTCGTTTAATGTAGATGCAGGCAGGTGTGATGCCTGTAAAGGGGAAGGTGAACAATTGGTAGAAATGCAGTTTCTTGCAGATGTGCACCTTGTATGCGATGTATGTAATGGAAAACGATTTAAAGAGGAAGTGCTAGAAGTTACCTACAAAGAAAAAAGTATTCATGATGTATTGGAGATGAGTGTGGATGAGGCCATTGAATTTTTCGCTGACAGTAATGATACAAGTAAAAGTAAAAAGACTTCCGAGGGGGATGATGTAGCAAAAAAAATACAGCCATTAAGTGATGTAGGTTTAGGGTATGTTAAATTGGGGCAATCATCAAACACCCTAAGCGGTGGCGAAGCACAACGTGTAAAACTTGCATCGTTTTTAGGTAAAGGAAAAGCACAAGGGCATATATTATTTATTTTTGACGAACCTACAACGGGGCTTCATTTTCATGATATAAAAAAATTATTGACTTCTTTTAATGCATTGGTAGAGCAAGGACATTCTATTATTGTAATAGAACACAATACCGATGTTATAAAAAGTTGCGATTGGGTAATAGACCTTGGTCCTGAAGCAGGAGACATGGGCGGCAATTTGGTTTTTGCAGGAAAGCCAATGGATTTGAAGAAGGTAAAGGAGAGTTTTACTGGGAGGTTTTTGTAATTAATATCAATTATTAGTCTCTACTACTTTAGCTTTTATTTCTTCTATAGATTTATCAATCCATAGAACGGTATTAGGAAACAAACCAGAAGTGTGAAAAAATACTTTTCCATTTCTATCTACAACAATATTAGTTGGATAGGATTTAATGCCGTAATAGTCTGCAAAAACTCTTCCTCTATCTATAATCTTGTACTTAAATAAATTGGTTTTTAAAAATGATTCTAAAGTATATGCATCATCTAGGGCAATAGCAATAAAAACTACATTGCTATCATTTTTATATTTGTCAACTATTTTATTTAATTCAGGTATTTCTTGAATACAGGGAGCACAGTTTGTGAACCAATAATTAATTACTAAAATTTTTCCTTTGTATGCTTTCGTATTTATTTTATTACCATACATGTCAGTAGCCTTAATCTTGGAAAACTTTTCGCCATTTCTAAAAAACTTACTCTCCAGAGGTTTTGGCATATTTTGTTTTCGTTCTTCTATTCTTTTTTTATCTGTTTCAGATATCCTGAACAAAACAAAGGAGGTATTTTCGTCTTTTATATTTTCGGGTTTGAGGCCGTATTCTCCAGTAAAGCGAAGACGATTCCAAATTGCATATGGGATCAACTGACCACTTGTATCTTTAACAATGGTCTCCTCATTAATAATTACTTTTCTAGTAAAAAGTGATGCGCTTTTTGCATCTTGAGCTTGAATGCTTAGGCTTATGAAGATTAGTATTAGTAAAAATGAAATTTTATTTTTTTGCATATATTTTTTACCTTAACCTATTACTATCTTTCACCAATTTTTCATCTTTACTAATGCCATTTGCTGCAAGCAACAGAAAAACAATTACAGCTACATGAAGCAATGCGGTAACAGCAAATGCACCAATGCCTACCAATGCATTTATTTCTTTATAATAAAAAAATAATAAAACCAGCTCTATTAAAATTGCTAAAAGTGCAATACGTATTTGCAATTTTCTATTCTTAAATAAAAAAAGTGCTATCATAGAAACTACGCCAACCATAGAAGTAGTAATTACTAAAAAAGTATTGGTTGTTCCTTTTATTAGATGCATCATTCCCTGCGCATCTGCTCCCGCATAAGTAGAAAATTGCATCGTTAAAAAAATACATATTGTTGCTAGCAAAAACCAAATAGATTGAATACGTTGTATCATTTATAATTAGTTTAGAAAGTTTAGATGTTTAGAAGTTTATTTTGCCAACTGCTATTTGCCAACTGCTAGCTGTATAACGGAAACCCTTTCATCATTTCATGTACTTCAGCTTTTACAGCCATCACTGTTTCTTCGTTATCTATATCCATCATTATTCTATCTATCAAAACCACCACTCTCTCCATATCTGCTTCTTTCATTCCTCTTGTGGTAATAGCTGGCACACCAATACGAATACCGCTCGTTACAAAAGGACTTTTATCATCAAAAGGCACAGAATTTTTATTTAGTGTTATATGCGCTCTATCCAATGTTTCTTGTGCTTTTTTGCCCGATATATTTTTATTACGCAGGTCTATTAGCATTAAATGATTATCTGTACCACCGCTAATAATTTGATAATCTCTTGCAACCAATGCTGCTGCCATTGCCTGCGCATTTTTTTGAACTTGTTGCATATAGCTTTTAAATTCATCCGTAAGCAATTCACCAAAAGCCACTGCCTTAGCAGCTATTACATGCATCAATGGGCCACCTTGTGTACCCGGAAAAACGGCCATATCAATCACATTACTCATCATGCGCACATTGCCTTTCATATCTTTCAACCCCATTGGGTTTTCAAAATCCTTTTTCATTAAAATAATACCGCCCCTAGGCCCACGCAATGTTTTATGGGTAGTACTTGTTACAAAATGACAATGCTCAAAAGGCGAACTCAACAATCCAGCAGCTATCATGCCTGCAGGATGCGCCATATCACATAGCACAAATGCACCTACTTCGTCTGCGACTTTTCTTATTCTTGCATAATCAATATCACGGCTGTATGCAGATGCTCCACAAATAATTAATTTCGGATTTTCTGCACGGGCTTTTTCTTCCAACATATCGTAATCTATCAGGCCCGTTTCTTTTACCACACCATAAAAATGTGGTTTATAATATTTGCCGCTAAAATTTACGGGAGAGCCATGTGTAAGATGCCCGCCCATGCTAAGGTCTAAACCAAGTATAGCATCACCTGGCTGTAAAATACCCAACATTAAAGCGGCATTTGCTTGTGCCCCACTATGGGGTTGTACGTTTGCGTATTCGCAATCAAACACTTTTTTTATTCTTTCAATAGCTAATTTCTCTACTTCATCTACCACTTCGCAACCACCATAATATCTTTTGCCAGGGTAACCCTCTGCATATTTGTTTGTGAGGCAAGTGCCCATAGCTTCCATTACTTGTGGACTTGTAAAATTTTCGCTTGCTATCAATTCTATGCCATGTTGTTGTCTCTCGGCCTCTTGTTGCACCAAATCAAATAAAGCAGTATCTCTATGCATATTTTATTATTTTGAAATGCAAATATACGCAGCCATTTCTTAAGAAATAATTTTTGAACCGCTGCGTCAAATAAGGAGCACCAGCAATTAAACATTAATAAACATTGGTTTCTTGCTGTCTGCATTATTGCCGCCGTAAAGTTTATTATATTTTAATGTTATTTCTTGCAGCAGGTACTATTTAGCCCACCTGTCCCTATTTTTTTCGGGGTCAAGGCTAGGTTCAGCAACAAACCTTTTCTTGTCTTTATATTAATGTAGAGATTCAGCTTTTATGGTGCAATCGGGTTTTACATTCATTTAATATAAATTCGTTAATTTCACTATCCAAAACTTATTTGCTGTAAACATTGGTGTAACTTGTTACCCCCTAAAAAGAGAAATATTAATGAAGGCAATAATTCCAGTAGCAGGTGCCGGTACCAAACTACGCCCACATACATATACACAGCCCAAAGCACTCATTCCGCTTGCAGGCAAAACAATACTTAGCATTATTATAGAACAGTTAAAAGATACGGGCATTACCGACTTTATCTTCATTATTGGCTATTTAGGCGAAAAAATTAAAGATTATGTAAAAACAAATTACCCTGAATTAAACACACATTTTGTAACCCAAAATGAACGACAAGGTACAGGCCATGCCATAGAAATAACGAAAGAATTGGTAGGCGACGACCAGATTTTTATTGTATTGGGCGATACGATTGCAGAGTATGATGTAAGAAAAATGATAGAGTCGCCTCATTCTATTTTGGCAGTAAAAAAAGTAGATGATCCCCGCAATTTTGGGGTAGCAGAAATTGACGAAGAAGGGATAATAACCAGGGTTGTAGAAAAACCGTCTATCCCCAAAAGCAATATGGCCTTAGTGGGTATTTACAAAATTATAGAAACCCAAATCTTATTTGAGTGCCTATATAAAATCCAAGATAGTAAAGAACGAAGTTATGATGATTATAATCTTACAGACGCTTTGCAATGCATGATACAAAATGGTGCAATATTTCACTCTTTAAAAGTAGATAATTGGTTCGATTGCGGGCAAAAAGAATCTTTAATTGCATCGAATGCAATTTTGCTTCAGAAATTTGGAAATAGTATGGCAGCCACTTGTATCCAAAACAATACCATCATTATTCCTCCAGTAAGTATAGGCAATGGTTGTATAATAAAAAACTCTGTTATTGGTCCCAATGTAGCCGTTGGTGAAAATAGTACCATCAGCAATGCACTTATAAAAGACTCTATCATAGGAGCTTATTCAAATCTTTTCGAAATAGTATTAACCAACTCTCTTATAGGCAGCGATGCTGAGGTAAAGGGTGAAAGCAGAAGTTTAAATATAGGTGACAATACTGCCATCGATTTAGGTGGAAGTGCTAGATAAAATACGCATTTTTATGAATCCTTTCTCAAATGAAATAACCAAGTTATTTGGCATAGAAAAACCAATTATTCAAGCAGGAATGATATGGACAAGCGGGTGGCGGCTAGCTAGTGCAGTAAGCAATGCAGGAGGGCTAGGAATAATTGGAAGTGGTAGCATGTATCCAGAAGTGTTAAAAGAACATATACAAAAATGCAAAAATGCCACCAATAAACCTTTTGCTGTAAATATTCCGTTGTTATATCCAGCTATAGATAAGCATATACAAATTATTATCGACGAAAAAGTGCCTATTGTATTTAGCAGTGCCGGTAACCCAAAGACATTTACCGAAATCTTAAAAAAAGAAGGTATAACAGTAGTGCATGTTGTAAGTAGCAGCAAATTTGCACAAAAAGCACAAGCTGCGGGTTGCGATGCTGTTGTAGCAGAAGGGTTTGAAGCAGGCGGCCACAATGGAAGAGAAGAAACGACCAGCTTTATATTAATACCTGCCGTAAAAGAAAAGGTAACCATACCAGTAATAGCTGCAGGCGGTATAGCTACCGGCAGACAAATGTTTGCTGCTATGGCATTGGGTGCAGATGCTGTACAAGTGGGTAGTCGTTTTGTAGCTAGTACCGAGGCTTCTTGCCACACAAATTTTAAAAATGCCATTATAGCCACTGCAGAAGGGGATACCCAGCTTTCCTTAAAAGCACTTACCCCTGTTCGTTTGTTAAAAAACGAATTTTACCAAAAAGTAAAATTAGCTGAAGATAATGGTGCCAGCAGAGAAGAATTGGAAACATTATTGGGCCGTGCCAGAGCAAAAAAAGGTATGTTTGAAGGAGATTTAATGGAAGGTGAGTTAGAGATAGGACAAGTAAGTAGCTTAATAAAACAAATAATTCCTGCGGCTGATATTGTAAATGAGCTATGGGCGGAGTATAACAGATTGTGCGACAGCTACCGCAAATAACAGTATATTTGCAAATTAAAAAAAATTCTAAATCAATCCTTACAGAAATGCATAGAGGATCTCTACAACTTTTAACCCGTATATTAGCAATTAGTTTTATTATACTTAATTCACTTTTTGGTTATTGTCAGCCCCCAGGAACGGGTACTGGAACTCCAAATATCCCTGGCTTTCCTACCACTACTCCTACAGCGCCTACAAAAATGACCAAAGAACAACTGCAAGAAAGATTAAAAGATGACGGTGCTGGAGAGGACATGAATGACAAGTTGAACAAAAATAATAAAATAGTTAAAGATAGCCTTACAGATAATACTAATTACGGTAATATAAAAGGCCCCAGAAATACTTATGGTGCCAATGTTTTTTCTAAAGCTGCCGATGCCGATCTTTCAGAACTGTCTACCCCACCACTTGATTATCCAATTGGTGTAGGAGATCACATAATTGTTTCTTTGTATGAAGGTGCAGAATTTCAACAGCAGTACATTGTAGGAAGAGATGGTGCTATTTTTCCGAGAGAAATGGGAAAAATTTATGTAGGGGGTCTTACATTCGAAAATGCAAGAAAAATATTATACGCAAAATTTGCAGCTGTTACTCCAGAGGGTACCAAAATTGATATTAGTCTTGGGCAACCCCGCACTATAAACATAAATGTGGTAAATGAAGTAAACAATCCGGGTATTATAACTGTTTCGGCATTTAGTAATGCCTTTACTGTAATAGCAAAAGCGGGGGGTATAACAAATAATGGTAATCTTAGAAGTATTTTAATAAAAAGAAACGGGAGAGTTATTGAGGAGTTAGATGTTTATAAATATCTACAAACAGGCGAAATGGGTAGGCGTTCTTACCTTCAAAACAACGATTTTATTATTGTTCCTTTTTATGAAAAGAAAGTATTAGCAACTGGACAGTTTAAAAGACCCATGTTTTATCAATTAAGAAAGGAAGAAGGGGTAAAAGCGTTGCTTAAATTTAGTGGGGGCTTAAATGCAGATGCACTTGCATCTTCTCTAAAAATTCTTGGAAGCGAAAATGAAGGTCAGACCATTAGAAATATAAATGCAAATGCCATATTAAAACTAAAAGACCAAGATGCTTTGTTACAAGACGGAGATATTGTGAAAGCCGATCTTATTCGTTCGGGCCTTATGAATAAAGTTGAAATAAGGGGCGAAATTAAATATCCGGATTTGTATGAATTCAGAGAAGGAGATCGTTTATATGACCTTATAAACAGGGCAGGTGGTGTTACTAAAAACACTTATTTGCAAAGAGCATATATTTTTCGTGGTGCCGGAGATTCTTCTAATTTACAACCAGACAAGCTAGAAGTAGATCTTACTGATATTAACAACAACCAATTAAATAGTAATAACAATGTTGAATTATTTCCAAATGACATTGTACAACTTTTTGGAAACTATGAATTTTCGGATGAAGCATTCGTAGAAATTTTTGGGGAAGTACGTAAACAACAAAGACTTCGTAAATACGGTGGAATGACATTACAAGATCTAATCTATCTTTCTGGCGGTATCAAACAATCTGCCGAATTTGGAAGACTGGAAATATCGAGTATTGTTGACATCGATTCAGCAAAACAAGGTCTAAAGCCAACAAGAACAACCGTTTTAAGCTACAGTATACCTTCCAGTTTAGAATTAGATTCTGTATCAGCAAAAGTCTTATTAAGACCCTACGATCAAGTATTTGTAAGAACAAACCCTACATTTGAATTACAGCAAAATATAGAAATGAAAGGGCTTGTAAAATATCCCGGGTTATACCCAAGACTAGATAAGTACGAAAAAATATCATCTTTTATAGCTCGTGCTGGCGGATTTAAAGAGAATGCAGATTTATCGGGGGCTGTGTTATACCGGAGAAATACAGGAAACTTTAGGGAAAAAGTAATACCTAAAACTACAACAGATAGTTTAGGGAATGTTGTAACCGTTGAAAACTATTTGGATGAACCAGTAAGTATTGATTTATATAAAGCCTTGAAAAACAAAAATTCTAAATTTGATATCATTTTACAAGCAAATGATGTCATCATTATCCCTGAAATAAATCCATTTGTAACAGTACGGGGTGTCGTACAATCTCCTCTTAAAATTTCATTCGACAAGGAGCATACCAATGTTCGGTATTATCTAGATAAATCTGGCGGACTAGGTATTAGACCATGGAGAAGTAGGATATATGTTACTTATGCAAATGGAAAAAGTAGAAGAACCAGGAATTTTTTATTCTTTCACTTTTACCCACCAGTAGAACAAGGTTCCGTTATAACAGTACCACTGAGGCCACAAGGCCAAGAATTGACTGATGTTGCAAAATCAACCGTAACAGCGCTTGTACCTATTTTTATTACCGCTTTTTTATTAAAGTATATAAACTAAGAACAGTTTGACTAGCCAAATATTTATAATAAAGACAATAGAAAAATTAAGAAAATTTAAATTCTTAATATTATTGTGTGGGGTAATTTTTGCAGCGCTACTTTATTTTTACTCTACAAATATTGCCAAAACATATACAGTAACATCCTCGGTATTTCCACTTACATCTGGCCCAGATAAAAATTCTGCCACATCAAAAATAAGTGAGCTTTTAGGAGGGGGTGGAGGTACAAAAAGTCTTACAGAAGAAGCTAATGTAAATATAGAAGAAGTTGGAAGAAGCAAGAAAACCAGAGAGGCTGTTGTTAGTGAAAGACTTCCAGAATTTAATAATAAATATATTGCCGATCTGCTATATGATGAATACAATTTACACAAAAAGTTTTACGCCCCTAAGCTTATAAAACCTGCTACTGACTCTGCTCTTATAAAGGAAGGAGCATTATTATTAAAAAGTCTTTATTCAGTTAAATTTAATAAAAACAATCTATTAGAAATAACATACACGAGTACAAATGAAAAACTAGTAACGCCTATAAGTTATGTTTTGATTGATAAAATTTCACGATTTTACACAGAACTAAAAGTAAAAAAAGCTCAATTTGATTTCGACTTCACAGAAAAGAAAGTAGACTCATTAGACAAGGTGCTAAATAAATACGATAAAAGTATCATCAAACAAAATAATACAACATTGTTTGTTAGGCCCAATAAATTAGAATATGTTATTCCCCAAGAAAATTTGCAAACAGAAAAAATACAAGTACTAGCCCAAAGAAATGGGGCAGCTTCCAATAGGGAAGAAGCACTTTGGAGAAAACAAAAAGTAACACCTATTATAGAAATACTGGATAAGCCAGATCCGCCATTTGTAATTGGAAAGCCTTCTAAAATTATCTATATTATTGTAGGTTTCATTTTAGGTTGCATTCTATCTTCTTTGCTATTTTTATCAGGCCTTATTTATAGATTCATAAACAATCTTGCAAGTGAAGCCATTAAAGAAAAGCTAGCAGAACCCAAAAATAATATTGCTGAAGAAACCAACGTAATTAATAATATTTAAAGCAATTATTGTTTGGCTTTTGTAGTAATTGGAAGCTATTGTTTTATTTCAATATTTTATTTGCAATTTCTTTCACTACCCTTTCTCCATCCATCGCAGCACTTACTATGCCACCGGCATACCCAGCGCCTTCGCCACACGGGTATAAATTCGATAGTTGAGGATGTTGTAAATTATCTGAATTACGTATAATACGAACAGGACTAGATGTTCTACTTTCTACTGCCACTACTACAGCTTCATTTGTAAAATATCCACTTTGTCCGTTTCGAGCTGGCATTTTTTTACCAAAAGACTTAAACCCTTCTATTAAGGCTTCATTAATAAAAGACGGAAGAACATTTGATAGCTTAGCTGATGTTAATCCGGGTAGATATGAATTTGAAGGAAGTGTTGTAGAAAGTCTATCTTCTACAAAATCTTGCATTCGTTGGGCAGGTGCAGCAAAATTTCCACCGCCAGCTTCAAAAGCTTTTTGTTCTATTAATTGTTGAAATTTCATGAAAATCAGTGGGTCATTTTCATAAACTCCGAGTGGCTTCATTATGCTTATGGCATCTTGCAACGTTGTTTGTACTACCATACCGCTATTTGCATAAGGGTTGTTTCTTTTTGAAGGGCTCCAACCATTAACCACCAATTCACCATGGCTAGTAGCTGCCGGTGCAATAACACCACCAGGGCACATACAAAACGAAAAAACGCCTCTTTCATTTACTTGTTGCACCAATGCATAAGCTGCCGGCGGCAAGTTAATATCTCTTTCTAAAGTGCAATGATATTGAATACGATCTATCAATACTTGTGGATGCTCAATGCGAACTCCCATTGCAAAGGGCTTAGGCTCTATCTGTATTTTCTTTTCATTTAATAATTCAAAAATATCCCTTGCAGAGTGGCCAGTAGCTAGAATATATGCATCGCCAGAAATTGTATCCCCATCTCCCGTTTTTACTGCTTTAATTTTTTCTTTTTCAATGATAAAATCTACCACTTTTTTTTCAAACTTTACTTCACCACCACAATCGATTATTTTTTGGTGCATAGCCATAATAATTTGTGGTAGCTTGTTGGTGCCAATATGCGGGTGGGCATCCGAAGCAATGTTATCTGTAGCCCCAAAGTGTATAAAAAGTCTTATAATTCGATCAATATCCCCCCGTTTATTGCTTCTAGTGTAAAGTTTACCATCGCTATATGTTCCTGCCCCACCCTCTCCAAAACAATAATTGCTTTCGGGGTTTACGATACCCTCTTTATTAAGCACAGCCAAGTCCCTCCTTCTTGCCCTTACATCCTTTCCTCGTTCCAGCATTATAGGCTTTATCCCTTTTTCTAGCAACATAAGTGCAGCAAAGATCCCAGCTGGCCCTGCGCCTATTATAATTACTTGATGGGAAGCATTTTTTACTTCTTTAAATTGAAAATTATCAAAATCAATGGGCTGAACAGGCTCGTCTATAAATGCATTAACTGTAAGATTTATAAAAATATGTTTACCCCTTGCATCAATTGATTTCTTTAATATTTGAAACCCATTGATAGTAGATAATTTTTTTTGAGCAGATGAAGCAATGTATTTTTTTACAATTGCTTCATCTGCTGCTTCTGATGGAAGAAGCTTGAGTGTGATTTTTTGTTGCATATGGTCCAGTTTGCAATTGTCAAAAAGCAGATGGCAGCTGATAAGTGACCGTAGAATTGATTACATAAATTATTTTAGCTGTAATGCTTTACAAATTTGCATTTCTGCACATTTCCAATTCATTAAAATGGCAAATCATCTGCAGCCTCTTGAGCACTAAAATTATCGAGAGGCTCCATCGTACTGGTATCATTGTTTTGTTGTGCTTGTGCCGGATTCAATATTTGTTCAATGCGCCAGGCATCTAAATTGGTAATATAATTGGTTCTACCATCTTTCTCCCATTTACTTCCTTTGATATTGAAATAAACTTTCACGTTATCCCCAATATTTACTTTATCAATTATTTCGGTTTTATCTTGCACACATTGAAATTTGGCATAATTTACAATAGTTCTTCCACCAATATCATCTGTCTTCTCTATTGCAAATTCCCTTGTTTTAAAGGTTTCTGTACGCTGCACAGTGTCATATTTGGCAATTAATTTACCCGTTAATTCGTAACTCATAGTAGTCTTTTTTTAGTCCCCAAAATTAGGCGTATTTTTTAGATATATCCTCCTACAATTATACAATAAAACATTTCATCAAAATGTTGTATAAAAATGATAATTTTTTTAGCTTATCCACAAAATAAAATAAAAATTTCTTTTTGCATTTGATATTATTTTTACAGTTCGAAATTCATTAAATAAAATGGATATAACTCAATATCTACGGGCATTATAGGCTTAAATAACCATAAAGCAAACCGCTATTTATTGGGTAAAAAAAGCTATTATGGTAAATTAAGAAGAATAAAAAGTTTTTTTTATCAACATTTTATTTTGATATTCGTTGTCCTTCTAAAAAAAAAGCGGATTTTTGGCTATTTTCGAGAAGCAAAAACTAACATAATAACTTAAGGATATATAAAACTGCGTACGTACTGATGGAGAAATCTTTTGATAAAATATGGGCCTCTTGTTTAGATATTATCAAAGACATCGTAGAATGGCAACATTTTAAAACTTGGTTCGAGCCAATAAAGCCAGTAAGCCTCAAAGAAAAAATACTTACGATACAAGTACCAAGTCAATTTTTTTATGAGTACCTTGAAGAACATTATGTTTCCTTACTTGCAAAAACACTGAAACGGGAATTAGGAAAAGAGGCAAGATTGGAATATAGAATAATGGTAGATAGTGGCAACAGTAAAAATAAGCCACTAACCATGGATGTACCTGGGCACGGTTATAAATCTTATTCAAACAACGAAATGAATTTTCCGCTAGTCATAAACAACCCTGTTAAGAACCCTTTTGTAATACCGGGGCTTAAGAAGATGCAAATAGACCCGCAGCTTAATTCAGCTTATACTTTTGATACTTTTATTGAAGGAGATTGCAACAGGGTAGCTCGCAGAGCAGGGAAAACAGTAGCAGAAAAACCAGGTGGCACTTCTTTTAATCCTTTAGTAATTTATGGTGGTGTAGGGCTTGGGAAAACCCATCTAGCCCAAGCCATTGGAAATGAAGTAAAAAACCTTAACCCAAATAAAGTTGTTTTATACGTTAGTTCCGAAAAATTCATCAACCAATTTATAGATCATGGTAGAAACAATGCTATCAATGATTTTATACACTTTTATCAATTGATAGATGTATTAATTATTGATGATATTCAGTTTTTTAACCGTGCAGAAAAATCGCAGGATGCTTTTTTCTCCATTTTCAACCATTTACATCAAAGTGGAAAGCAGTTAATTTTAACCAGCGATAAATCTCCCAAAGACTTAGAGGGTGTACAAGAAAGATTGCTTAGCCGTTTCCGTTGGGGATTAAGTGCAGATTTGCAAATGCCCGATTATGAAACTAAAATTGATATTTTAGATATAAAAATGAAAAACGATGGCTTAGATATGCCTCGTGAAGTAGTAAAATACATTGCTTACAATATAAATAGCAACGTAAGGGAATTGGAAGGTGCACTAATTTCATTATTGGCACAATCTTCGCTTAACAAAAGGGAAATAGACCTAGAATTGGCAAAAAAAGTGTTAAGAAATTTTGTAAAATCATCCACGAAAGAAATTACGATAGATACTATCCAAAAGATGGTATGCGAGTACTTTGATGTAGCTTATGATAAGCTATTGCAAAAAACCCGTAAAAGAGAGATAGTACAGGCCAGACAAATAACCATGTTCCTCTCCAAAGCATTTACCAAAAATTCTTTAAAGACGATTGGAGAACATTTTGGTGGTAGAGATCATACCACCGTTATACATAGCTGCCAAACGGTAAAAGATTTGATGGATACAGACAGTTTATTTAAAGAAAGCGTATTGGAACTACAGCAAAAGGTGCAATTAGCCGCCATGTAAATTATTAATATTTTTAAGAAAGCCGTTTCATTTATTTGGAACGGCTTTCTATTTTTATACTTTCATCTAAAAGTGATGAATATTGCTCCAAAATATCATACAATTTATCTGGACTAAATGGCTTTGTAACATAATTATTGAATCCTGAAGCCAACATCATTTTTTGTGTTTCGGTTGTAGCGTCTGCAGTTAAAGCAATTATTGGAATTGCCTTATAAGTGTTAGTCTCGGTATTCCTAATCCTTTTTGTAGCTTCTTCTCCACCCATTATGGGCATATGCAAATCCATTAAAATCAAATCATATTCGTGCTTAGTTAATTTCTCTAATACTTCTACCCCATTAACAGCTAAATCCATTTTTACATTCCACTTTTTAAAAAATTTATGTAAAATAGAAGCATTAATATTATTGTCCTCTGCTACTAATACATTTAATCCGTTTAAGTTTAATACAGCATTTTTTCTTTCATATTTTATAATATTATGCTCCGCAATATTTACTACTTCAAAACTTAATGTAAATGTAAATGTAGTACCTTTATTAACTTCGCTTTCTACAATAATATTACCCCCTTGCAACTCTATTAATTTTTTAGAAATCGTAAGCCCCAATCCAGTTCCACCATAGTTGGTAGAAATCGTTCTATCTGCCTGACTAAAACTATCAAAAATACTATCTAATCTATTTACTGCAATACCAATTCCAGAGTCTTGGATTGTAAACGCAATGTTTTGCTTTTTATCTATTGTATTTAATAAACGATATCCAAAAGTAACATTGCCACTATTCGTAAATTTTATTGCATTTCCTATTATATTATTTAATATTTGACATAGCCTCAAACTGTCTCCTTTCAAGTACGATGAAACCTGATCATCCGTATTTAGTATTAGTGACAAACTTTTATTTTTTGCATTTGCTTGATTTAAAGATTGTATATTATTACAAATTTCATTTAAGTTAAATTGTACATTATCGAATGTAAGATTACCTGCTTCTATCTTAGAAAAATCTAAAATATCTGTAAGTATAGATAACAAATAGTTTGACGAAAAAACCAGTGTATCCACTAAATCATGCTGTGAGGGATTTAGCGGTTCGGCTTTTAACAGGTTTGCTATCCCAATAACACCATTTATTGGGGTACGTATTTCGTGACTCATCGTAGATAAAAAATCGCCTTTTGCTTTTTTACCTTGCTCGGCTATTATTTTCTCAATAGTGGCATTTTCTAATTGAACGGCCGCTATTTTAAGTTCATCTTCTGATTTTTTCCTAAGAACAATTTCCTCATTTAATTTTTTGGTATTTTCAAAGGAATCATCCAACAATATCGCAATATTCCCAAATTCATCATGCTTTACTTTTAATTTTTCTAAATACTTTCCTTCTTTGCCATTTAAAGCAGCGGATAAAATTGCAATAGGCTTGAGCACTTTTACTCCAATAAATTTGTAATACGCCATAGCCAATAATAAAATGAGTGATAAATAAATAAGCGAATACTTTCCAAAAGACTCGTTATATACCGTTATTTCGCTCAGTACCTTACTCGATTCGAGCGTAGCAAAGTTTGTGCCCGAAAAACCCGCTAAACAATAATGGTGTCTGATAATATTTTCCTTACTGTTTATGGAATCTTGCAAAAGAGTCCCGTGCTTCAGAACGGAAAAATTAGCCCCTGTAGAAATTTCGCTTAAATTGTTCAAATATGCACTATCATATTTCTTACCAAAAACTAAAAATATAAGTGCATTGAATTTACCTTTTGCTTTATGTGTAAACTCCATTGGCGCCATAGTTAGTTGAGTAACTGTATTTCCAATATTTGCATAAAAATTTTTGTAAGGGTTTTCCAATACATTTTCCGAAAATATATTTTTGTCTATCGGAAAACTTAGATTATTATCATTTTCATCGCTTGCAAATAAGACATTGCCATCGTTGGTTAGTATCCAAACATAATCCACACCATAACTTTCCAAAGTAGGTATAAAATTTGAGGTAAGCCAATTTGTATCCTTTTTTGTAATGGCATTTTTCAAATCCTGGTCATATGTATTTTCTAAAATAAAATTTTCAAAACTTCTGTTATTGGTTTCAAGTAGGGTATTTGTACTTCTTTTTAGTTCTACATACCTGTTATTAAGGAGCATTATATTTTTTGAGAGTATAGCTCTTTTAAAGCCATAAAAAAACAATACGACCAATATTAAAAATAAGATGGATATGTAAACAATCGCTGCTTTCGTCTTCATAAGCAAAAACGTATTAAAAGGATTTTAGTTTTGATAAAAAATAACTCATCGTAGAATTAAGCTATTTCAAAAATCAAATACAAAATAAATAGGAGTTTTGATTTTCTATAAGCTATTTTCATATCCGTAACAAATAATTTATACCGCTTTAGAACTTTAAAACGAAACCAACACCCCCAAATTACCGTATAACCATAACCATTTTATAAAGATTTACAAAGCATGACCTCAGCATACAACTTTATTGCATCTTGGCAATTATTTCCAGAAAAAGGCACTTATGAAAAAGGCAATAGACCAAAAAGTGGTTATTTTCAAATTACAACCATAGCAGAAAATCAATATCACTTAAGCATTAATAATAGTTGGGTAACGCTCGAAAATGTTTCTTATGCGGCTAAATATGAAATTGTAATAGATGGTACAAAGCAAGCATTTCACGAAAAGGATTTTGCAACGCATGTAATGGGTAATGCCATAAGCTCCATTGTACTTGAAATTTGTTTTGAAAAAAATGAAGAAATTGTACTAAGGGTTATACATGAGATAGAACCCAATGGTTATTTAAAAATAACACAAACCGGAACAAATGAAGACGGTAGTCCATTTACCAATGTGGAGTTTTTTCATAAACAGATGAGTGTACTCCCGTATAGTGCAAGCGTAAGTGGCGTAGCCATTAGACCCACACAAGATGGGGTAATTAGGCACAAGGTTTTGACAGCCATGGAAGAACAAACCAATATGCAACTAGACCAAATAAGAAAACAAGTAGAGCTATTGGCATTACAAGCGCAGGAGATTCAATCTAGAAAAGAATTATCGATGATTGTGTATAGTGCAAAATTAAATTTTCAACCTATTATAGGACAAGTATATCATTTGTATGAAAAAGAAGATGGGGATTACATGATAAGTATGGTAAGCCCAAATGAATGGGGACGAAGTGGTAAATCGTATAAAAAGCACCTCGCTAAAATGCAATTATTAGCAGACCATACATGGAAAGAAATAGTTTAAAGAAAAGCCGCTTCATTTAAAGGAAGCGGCTTTTTTTATTTCTGAAAAAATGAATTACCGTTTATAACAATTTCGTACTGCTGATTAACAATCCTTTGGTACATTTGATTTATAAATAATAAGTATGAATATTCTTGAGCTACATAATCTACAGAAATACTTTGCTACACAAAAAGCGGTAGATGATATCAGTTTTAATATAGAAAAAGGAAGCATCTTTGGTTTGCTTGGTCCCAATGGAGCAGGTAAAACAACGTTGATAAGAATGATAACAGGCATATTTTACCCTGACGCTGGTGATATCATTTTGAATGGTAAAAAATTTGAGCCACAAAATGATGCTAGATTTATAGGCTACATGCCCGAAGAAAGAGGCTTGTACAAGAAAATGAAAATTGGTTAGCAAGCACTCTATTTGGCACAGCTCAAAGGGCTAAGTAAGAAAGATGCCATTAGTAAAATTAATTTTTGGTTTAAACGACTAGAGATGGAAAGTTGGTGGAATAAAAAAGTTGAAGATCTGAGTAAAGGGATGGGGCAAAAATTGCAATTTGTAATAACTGTATTGCACGAACCAGATCTTATTATTTTAGATGAGCCTTTTAGCGGATTGGATCCAATAAATGCTAACCTGATAAAAGATGAAATATATAGGCTGGCAAAAAATGGTACCACCATTATTTTCAGTACACACCGAATGGAGCAAGTAGAAGAAATATGCGACAAAATTGTATTGGTAAATAAAGGAAAATTGATATTAGAAGGCAGTGTAGAAAATGTGAAACAACAATTCAAAGAAAACCTGTTTCTATTATCGTTGGATAAAATGCCCGATACCATTTCGAATATCTCATTTAATGTAGTTTCAGTAAACAACAACAATTTGTTTGTAAAAATAAATGAAGGCCACAATGCAAATGATGTACTCACTTATTTTATTGCTCAAAGAACCAACATCATTTCTTTTAAAGAAGTATTGCCATCACTCAATGATATTTTTATAAAACTGGTGGAAAATACACCTACTGCTAGGCAATTTGAAAAAATATAAAACCATCACTTTCTAACATCATTAATACAGCATATCATGCACAAAATTTGGCTTATCATTCAAAGAGAATTTTTAACTAGGGTAAGAAAAAAAACATTTATTATTGGTACCATTCTGTTTCCGCTTTTATACTTGGGACTTATATTCGGTACTGGATATATTGCAGATAAAACAAGGGAAGATTTAAAAATAGCCGTAATAGATAAATCAAATTTGTTTTCAGAAAAATTGGTAGAGCAGCAAAATATAGCTGATACCAACAATAGGATAACACTTAAAACAAACGAAGCGGAAATAATAAAAAACTTTGACTCATTGGGTTTTGACGGCTATGTAGTAATTCCTCAAGATTTTAATTGGAAGATAGGTATTGATAGCCTTTTGATAAATACCAAAAAAACCTACGGGGTGGGAACATTAAACCCAATAGAAAAAAAGCTAAACAATATTTGGGCGGCCATTAAAAATGATAGTCTAGGCATTGGTGTGGCTCAAAAAACAATATTGGCAAAAGAAATAAATATTAAAGTAACCAATAAAAATGATAGAACTGCCAATGCAGGTGTAGCCACCATCATTGGATATGTTTGTGGCTTCTTAATGTACCTTATTCTACTACTTTATGGCTCACAGGTAATGATGGGCGTAACGGAAGAAAAAACAAACAGAATTGCAGAAGTGGTAGTTTCTTCTGTAAAACCATTTCAACTGATGATAGGTAAAATCATTGGTATTGGAATGGTAGCACTTACCCAGTTTTTAATTTGGATAGCATTTATATTTCTCATTTACAATTTAGGTAAAGGATCGGGAGGCACTGGAGGAATTTCTCAAATGGTGGGGCAAATACAGCAGGTATTTACCAGTGTAAATATTCCTTTAACGATTGGCTGTTTTATATTTTATTTATTGGGTGGCTTTTTCTTTTACTCTTCCCTATATGCGGCCATTGGCAGCGCTATTAATGAGGACATGAGAGAGGCGCAATCCCTTAGTTTTCCCATAACCATGCTCATCATTTTTTCTATAGCATTGATGACGCCTGCTATTGCCAATCCAAGTAGCCCTGTGGCAGTTTGGGCAAGCATTATACCATTTACTTCTCCTATTGTAATGATGGCTCGCATACCTTTTGGTGTGCCCAATACAGTGCCTTGGTGGCAGCTAGGGTTGTCTATGGCATTTTTAATAATCGGCTTTATGTTTACTACCTGGTTTGCTGCAAGAATATACCGCATCGGAATATTAATGTATGGCAAAAAACCTAGTTGGAAAGAAATGCTTAAATGGGCTTTTAGGAAGGGGTAAGGGTTGAAGGGTGTTGAAGGGTTGAAGGTTGTTGAAGGATTGAAGGTTGTTGAAGGGTTGAAAAAAAGTTTTGAGGTTTAGGAGTTTAGGGGATTAGGAGTTTAGGGGTTTAGGCATACTTAAACATTGGTGGTCTTTCATAAAATATCTATAAAGCTGGTAAAAGAAAAAATGCTGACAGGCTCCCGACAAATATATTCTATCGTGTGGATATATTTATTATGTAAAAAAGGAACACGGATGACACCGATTGAACGGATTTTTATGGATAAAAAATATGGATTATATTTTTTTGCTTCCTCCTTCTGCGTACACAGTCGCAAAAAACCTTTTAAATCCCTAAAATCGGTCTTTTCTGTGTTTAAAAAATGCGAAGTAAAAAAATCCTTTTTGAATCCATTCAATCCGTGTCATCCGTGTCCCAATTGCATTTGTGTCCACACAGGACAAATTTATAGGCACAAGTGTGTTGCTTAGCCGAAAATACTTTTTTTGAGGAACCTAACAAAAGACCAGCCTTTGCAGTCAGGTTGTAGGCGGGCAGCGGATATTTCTTAGACATTGCTCTTCCCTACAAAGCCCCAAACAATATTTTTGAAAAGTAAAGCCGTTTCAAAAAATGAAACGGCTTTACTTTATCTACTTTATCTATTTTATCTACTTTTTACTTCTTACTTCTTACTTATTACTTCTACCTACAACTTCCCCACCATCTCCGCCGGCACTACCCATTTGTCAAAATCTTCTGCCGTTACATACCCAAGCTTTACTGCCATTTCTTTTAGTGTGGTGCCTTCTTTGTGTGCTGTTTGCGCTATTTCTGCTGCTTTATAATAACCAATTTTTGTGTTTAAAGATGTTACCAACATCAATGAATTATCTACATGCTTTTTAATGTTTGCTTCAATAGGTGCCAAGCCAATTGCGCACTTATCATTAAACGAAACACAACCATCCCCTATCAACCTTGCACTGTGCAAGAAATTATAAATCATTACTGGTTTAAAAACATTTAATTCGAAATGCCCGTTGCTGCCCCCAATACCAATGGTAACATCGTTCCCCATTACTTGGGCTGCAATCATGGTGAGCGCTTCGCATTGAGTAGGATTTACTTTGCCCGGCATAATAGAAGAGCCTGGCTCATTGTCTGGAATGAATATTTCGCCTATGCCACTTCTTGGTCCGCTGCTAAGCATACGAATATCGTTTGCAATTTTCATTAAACTTACGGCTACCATTTTTAAAGCCCCATGCATTTCTACAATGGCATCGTGTGCTGCCAATGCTTCAAATTTATTTTCGGCAGTTACAAAAGGTAACCCTGTAAGTGTGGCAATATGTTTTGCTACATTTTCTGAATAATTTTCGGGCGTATTGATACCAGTGCCTACGGCGGTACCGCCAAGTGCTAACTCACTTAGGTGGGGCAATGCATTGTTTATAGCACGTAGCCCATGATCTAATTGAGAAACATACCCACTAAACTCCTGCCCTACCGTAAGCGGTGTGGCATCCATAAAATGTGTACGACCAATTTTTACTACATGCATGTATTGCGTTGCCTTTGCATGAAGCGTATCCCTCAATTTCTTAATACCTGGAATGGTAACGTCATTCAATATTTTATATGCCGCTATGTGCATGGCGGTGGGAAAAGTATCGTTGCTACTTTGGCTCTTGTTTACATCATCATTTGGGTGAAGGAACTTTTCTTTATCTGCCAAATGACCGCCATTTAGAACATGCCCACGGTATGCCACCACTTCGTTCACATTCATATTACTTTGTGTGCCGCTGCCTGTTTGCCATACTACCAATGGAAAATAATCGTCCAACTTGCCTTCCAATATTTCATCGCATACTTTACCTATTAAATCACATTTTTCTTGTGGCAATACTCCTGCATCTTTATTGGTAAGTGCGGCCGCTTTTTTTAGGTAAGCAAATGCCTTTATTATTTCTTTGGGCATTTTATTTATATCCTGTGCTATTTTAAAATTATCGATGCTCCGCTGGGTTTGTGCGCCAAAATAGGCATCTACAGGCACATGTACTTCGCCCATGGTATCTTTTTCTTTTCTGTATTCCATTTTGTTTGGTTTATATTTTTTGGTTACACAAAGATAAGCAATGATTTTTTACGCAAACTTGTCTGCCGATAGGCAGGGAAGCAAAGATTATAAAGTTCTGCATCATCATTTTTCGACATAATAGTCCCAAATAATTTGTGTAAATTTGAGTATCTAAATTTTTTAGTTATGGACACAGGTGTAATAAATATAGACCCCGAAATTTTAGGTGGCACTCCAGTTTTTTCTGGAACAAGAGTGCCAATTAAAAACCTTTTCGATTATTTAGAAACTGGTGACACAATCGAAATTTTCCTTGAAGACTTTGAAGGAGTAAGTAGGAATCAGGTTATAAAAGTTCTCGAAATGTCACAAAAATTAATTGAAACATCATCAAATATTCTCAATGAAAATATTGCTTGACGAATGCATTACTAAACAGTTAAAAAAATACTTAGAAGAATTTGAAGTTTTTACAGTAAGAGAATTAGCGTTGAGTGGGATTAAAAATGGTATGTTGATGGCCTATTGTGTTGAAAATAAGTTTGATATTTTGTTGACTATAGATAAAAACCTAATGCACCAACAGAACCTTGACAAATACCCACTAACAATTGTTGTTTTTAATTGCTTAACAAGTAAAATCGAAGAGCTAATAACTTTTCTACCGTCCTTTAAATCGCAATTTGGTACATTACAAAAACATAAAGCTTATAATATTGACAAATAGGACGGACATATTTAAAATCCTGTACGTTCGCTAAGTATATTTGTACTACTAAAACCATTTCTATTCTACTGTGAAATCTAATTATTCCTTTTCCTATTTGCTTGCAGCAACGCTGTTTGTTTTTGCATCTTGCAGCTCTACAAAAAAAGCCAGCAAAAATGAAGCTCCCGCAAAACCTACCAAAACTGTTGTAAATACCAAGGCAAAAACTTTTACCAAGCCATTAAACATAAATAGAAATGAGTTTGTAAAATATGCCAAAACATTTTTAGGTACACCTTACAAATACGGTTCTTCTAACCCGGCAAATGGACTTGATTGCTCAGGATTTATACTAGTTGTATTTGCGCATTTCGATGTAAAAACGCCCCGAACTTCTAAAGACTTTACCAATGAAGGTGTGGATGTAGATTTGAAAAATGCTAAGGCAGGTGACATCATTTTATTTACAGGGTCGGATAATAGTACAGGCATTGTGGGGCATATGGGCATCATTACCCTAAACAACAGCAACGGCACTCAATTCATCAGTTCTACATCGGGCAAAAATATTGGCGTGGTGGAAAGTAAATTATTGGGCTATTGGAAAACACATTTTGTGAAAGTGATACGGTTGTTGGCCCTTTAAATCGTCCTGGCCGCTGGCGTGTCCCCCAAGTAGGGCTTTTGACCTTTTCAATAACTTAAATGCATTTAAAATTGTTGCTTATTAATTCACCGCAGAGAAATGAGTTAAAAGAGACTTCGCAGAGAATCTCTGCGTAATCTCTCTGCTCTCCTTTTCTTTGCGGTTATTTTTTATCGCTATTATCTACTTTCGAGTGCGACAATTTTAAATTCAGCCTCTGCCCAATGCTGCTTCTTAGTTTAGACAAAAAATCCATACTTCCCTAAACTAACCTCACCCCACCTCTCCAAAAGTGAGAAGCAAGCATAATGTAAAAAAAGTTGAAAGTATCACAAACCAAGTCCCTCCCGTGGAGGGATTTAGGGAGGCTTTTCCTGTGGAGGGATCTAGGGAGGCTTTCTACTTCCCCACAAAAACCGCCTTCCTCTTCTCCAAAAACGCTGCAGTTCCCTCTTTCATATCATCGGTCATAAAGCATTGCGAAAAAGCTTCTATCTCTTTATCATAACCACTTTTTCCGTTGGTGTAAGCGCTATCGCTCAACACGGCTACATTTACACATTCTATAATTTTTCCTATAGCAATGGGCGCTTTGCTTTGTATGATTTGTAAAATATCTTTGGTGCGTTGCAATAAACTATCGGCAGTAGTTACATGATTTACCAAGCCAAGTTGCAAGGCTTCGTTTGCATCTACCATGTGAGCTGTCATTTGCAACTCCATGCTTTTGCCTTTGCCTACCAATTGTGTAAGCCTTTGGGTACCGCCATAGCCAGGTATAAGGCCGAGGTTTACTTCGGGCTGACCAAACTTTGCATTCTCACTACACAACCTAAAATGGCAAGCCATGGCAAGCTCGCAACCACCGCCAAGCGCAAACCCATTTACGGCAGCTACTACCGGTTTATTACTATTCTCAATTTTAAAAAATACATCCTGCCCTCTTTTAGATAATGCCATTGCTTCGGCAAGATCCAACCCCCCAAACTCAGTAATATCCGCCCCTGCCACAAATGCCTTTGGGCCAGCACCTGTGATGATGGCCGATTTTATTTCATCATTGTTCAGCACTTCTGTCATGGCATCGTCCAAGTCTGTAAATACATCTTTGTTTAATGCATTTAATTTATCGGGTCTGTTGATGGTAATGATGGCTGTGCCGTTTTCTATTTCAAAAAGAATGGTATCAAAATTCATGATGTTAATTTTTATAATTTCGAAGATAAGACAATCTATACCTTTACAGCATGACTTTATTAAACATTATTAGTTATACGGGCATATTTGTATTTGCGCTCACTGGGGCGTTAAAGGCAAGAAAATTTAAAATGGATATTTTTGGAGGTTTGGTGGTGGCATTTGCAACAGCTTATGGAGGTGGTACCATTAGAGATTTACTTATTGGTATAAAGCCGGTAAATTGGATAAACGATTACTTTGCTTTGGGGTTGGTTTTTGCCGGTGCCGTTATTACTTTTTTGGTAAAAGAAGGCGTAAACAAATTTACCAAAACCATTTTTTTTAGCGATGCGTTGGGCATAGGCTTGTTTACAGCGGCAGGCATAGAAGTAGCGCTTCGCAATGGCGTAAATGATGTTTACTCTCTTATCATGGGCGTTATTTCTGCTACTTTTGGAGGATTGATTGCAGATATCTTTTGCAATGATGTACCCAATCTTTTCAAAAAAGGTGAGTTGTATGCTACGGCTTGCGCCATTGGTGGAGGTATTTATTTATTGCTAAAAAATACGGCTATACACAAAGATGTAAACCTTGTTATTTGTGTGTTGTTGGTGTTGTTAATAAGGATTTTTTCTAAAAGGAATAGTTTGAGGCTGCCTAATATATGAAGGGTGGTGCATTATTTTTGGGGCTTTGAGCAGCATACAATAATTAAGCAGTAGTTGCAGCTGTCTGCACTACTCCTCGTCGCTCGTTCCTCGCTCCTGTGGGGTAGTGCTGCCCATCTGCCAGCCCTTGGCCAGAGGTTCATTGGTCAACAAGACTGCGAAATAAAAAATGTATCAGCTAGGCTTTTACTTTTGAACTCGGTATTGATAAAACCAAGTGTTACTAGACTATTGGGATAAACAGCATATTATATTTTTATGCCTATTTTTCTTAATATTTTAGGCAGTTTTAGTAACATTCTTCTATTATTTAAAATGAATTTATTCTTACCAGTTTCAATAAATTTTACAGCATTACCATTAAATGTTTGATTTACTTCTTTACCCGTTTTTATGTCAACTATATTGTTTCTTAAAAAAAGTTCGTTGGTTACCATATTAGAAAGCATAGGAGTGTAATAAATGCAATCCTTAAAATAATAATGAGTCACTTGAGAATACCTCGTGCTTTTTTCATTTAAAACTTTAGACCCGCCATGTATTATGTTCGAAGACCAAATTAACACATCTCCTTTTTTAGCATAAAATGGTTTTTTCTCAAAATTATTTACGGTTACAATTTTTTCTATAAAATCTTCGTAAGCAATATAATTATCATAGGAGGAATCTTCGGCTGTATCTTTAAAATGAGCAAAATTATACTCTTGTAATTTTTGTGAACCAGGATAATAAAACACTGCACCGTTCTCCGGGGTAATATCTTCTAAGGCCACCCAAACACCACACATAAATTTTGATGGGATTGAGCTGAAATGTATGGTATCTGAATGTGCCCGCTGTTCGGTTCCAACCCTAAAATTTAATGTTTGAAACGGTATTGGCTCCCGCTCATACAACATTTCTAACAGTTTTATTATTTCATTATTACAAGAAATACTTTTTACACTTTCAGAATACATCCACAAATCTTGAACCCTCACAGTATTCCGCTGGTTCTCCATTATAAAATCAAGATTGTAACCTATAGTTTCCATATCTGCTTTTACAGCTTCTATCAGCATGTCATCAAATAAATTTGGTATTACAACAAATCCATTTTCATTGTACGCTATGGCAATACTTTTTTCTTGCTCAGACAAGTTTTTAGTCGCTAATATTTCTTTAAAAAAAGGAGATTCTGTCCAAGGTAAATTCATATTTTTTTGTTTATGGTATTTAATAAAACTAAAGAAAAAATTATTTTTTGTAATTTAAAGACAATAAATCCAAACTAATGGTTTACTAAATTTTTTATACTCCATTTAACACAAAAATGATACCTATGTAACTACAACTTTAAAACCTATATCTGGCTTGAGATAATTTATACTAAACGATAAGCCAAGAATTTTTGGGCAAAAAAACTGCGACGCTTTTGTTCTATTCTAAAACATTATTAATTCAAAACTAGGATCAACACCAAGTCTAGGATAATCTACTACAAATGCAACCAGCAAAAAAGATAAACTGAATACCTTTAGTTTAAAACTATCAAACCAAAATGCAACCATTATAATAATTAATACATTTAATGGGTAATAATGACTTTCATAGTTTATCCCTATCATTATCAGGTTTACGGAAAATAATAATTTACAGGCTCACTCTACAAATTTATTGTCGTTGAAAATTATTTTTCTCATAAATCATTTATTTGTTTCTAAGTTTTTTCATTTGCTAAATATCGAATAAATCTTTAGCTCTCATCGAGCGTAGTTTTATGCCTTTTAGAAAATCGTAATAAACCAATTTATACTGTAGGCCGAATAAAAATGTGCATTCATTCAAACCAATCATTGCACATTTTTATGCGGTGCAGCGTATAGAATTTACTTTCAGAAAATTTTTATAGCATTTGCCTTCGGCAAATTTTCTTAGAACTCGCCACAGGCGAATTCCTACAGCTACCCAATTTATCCTTAACCTCTTTTCGTTACGTGGGTAGTTTTCTCCTACCTGCAAACAAATCGTTAAGTTGGTATTTTTTTAATATTATGCTTGTTCATTGTGCCTTTCAGTTAACCCACAGCTTTACAGTTCCCTTGTCCATAGGTTTTCATGAAATATGGCATACTGCTCATCAAGTTTGTATAACGCTTGTAGGAATTCGCCTGTGGCGAATTCTTTTCTCAATACGCCGCAGGTGAATTCTTTTCTCAATACGCCTGTGGCGAATTCTTTTCCCAATACGCCACAGGCGAATTCAATAGATGTTCAATATCCATACACAAAATGCTTTTTTATAGTAACCTTTTTGGGTGAAGGTGGGAGAAAATTTTTATAATTCTTTTTTTGTAAATCTGATAAAGCTTTTAGCCGATATGAGGGCGTTTGTGCAAAAAAGTATTCCAAGAAATAATCTTCTTGCTCCTCAAACGATTTAAATATTTTTATGCGCTTTTCCATCATTCACTACAGCGATATCTCAAAGTTAAAAAATAACAATTGACTTAAAAATCCCGATGCTCCGCTACCCAATTTTTTATATAACCAGTTATCTCATCAAAAGTAGCTCCGGGGGCAAATAGTTTTCCGGCGCCCATTTCATTGAGGGCTTTTATATCATCTTCGGGAATGATACCTCCGCCGGTAAGCAACACATCGTTCATTCCTTTTTCTTTTAAGAGCTTCATTATTTTAGGGAAAATGGTCATGTGTGCGCCGCTGAGTATGCTAATGCCTATGGCATCTACATCTTCTTGCAACGCAGCGTTTACAACCATTTCGGGCGTTTGGCGTAGGCCAGTATAAATGACTTCCATACCTGCATCCCGCAGGGCCGATGCAATTACTTTTGCGCCACGGTCGTGCCCATCTAAGCCTACCTTGGCTACCAATACTCTTACGGGTCTATTTAATGTTTTGCTCAATGTTTACCATTTTGAAAGTGTAAATGTAATTCAAATTACTGTTTTATGTTTTAACATTTCTATTTTTTAGGGTTGGGTTACTTTTTAATGAAAAACTGTATTCAACTAAGTCTGACACGAACCATTTCTTTTACCATATTTAAAACAACTTACATGCGAAATTACCTATTTCTTACGGCCATTCTATGCGGTTTACTGGGCTGCCAAAAATTAGAAAACAAACAAAAAGATCTAAACCAAGTAGTGGAAAGCCAAGACCTTTCGCTACAAAAAAATTCTATTTCTTCCTCCGCCGCAGTAGAAAACAAGAAAGACCCACAAAGAAAATTTGTACGCACTGCCGATGTAAAGTTTAAAGTAAAAGACGTAATAACCGCCACCTATGATATTGAAAACATTTGTACAGCGCATGATGGTTTTGTAACTTTTACAAATTTAACCAGCAATATAGATGAACATACCGAAACACCCGTGAGTGCCGACTCCTTATTGGAAACAAGTTTTTACACCGTTACCAATTCCATCATTTTGCGGGTACCCAATACAAAACTGGATACCACTCTAAAAGATATTGCAAAAAATATAGACTATTTAGATTACCGAATTATAAAGGCAGATGATGTAGGTTTACAAATACTTGCAAACGACTTTACAAAAGCAAGGGCTACCAAAAACGCCTATAGGATTACCAATGATATAGACAACAATAATAAAAAAATAGACGAGGTAGTACTAGCCGAAAATGAAGCATTGAGCAAACAAGAACTAGCAGACAATGCAACAATTGCCAATCTATCCTTGAATGATCAAATAAAATACAGCACCGTTAACTTATCTATTTACCAACGGCAGGGCGTAAAAAGAGCCATCATTTTCAACGACAAGAATGTGAACAAATACAAACTTGGCTTTGGGTATAGAATATTAGAAGCATTGGGATTTGGGTGGGATATTTTGGCTGTTATCATTGTTTCACTTTCTAAACTGTGGGGATTGGTTTTATTGGCGGTTTTGGGCTATATGGGATTTAAATGGTATAGTAAAAAAAATAAAAAGTAATATTTTTATTCTCATTTGAATTGGCTGGCGTTTGTCGTCTGCTTTATTAAGTCCTTTCCTATCTTGCATTGCCGAGGCGTGGTCTTCGACCAGCCGATCGAGCCATGAAAAAGTAATAACAAAGAAATGCTTTATTTTCGATAAATGAAATGAGCTGTAATAAAAATTATGGCAGCCGAGATTGTTCATTAGCGAAACGTAATTCGGCGAAGCTAATAACATGGGACAAAAATCAATAAATATAAACACATGAATCAACAATATGCACAAGAATGGCCACAATTTTTTACAGCGACCATAAAAGAATGGAAACATTTATTGAAAGAAAGTAAATACAAAAATGTTATAGTGGATGCACTTAAGTTTCTTGTAAATGAAGAAAAAGTTACGATAAATGGTTTTGTTATTATGAGTAATCATTTGCACATCATATGGCAATCAAAAGGCAATAATAGCATACAAAAAATACAAAATAGTTTCATAAAACACACTTCGAAAGAGTTTAAAAAACTACTAGAAAAAGATAACAAACTAAAAGAATATGAAGTAAATGCTGCTGATAGAAAATATAATTTTTGGCAAAGAGATTCGTTAAATATTGAGTTGTTTACTGCGGCTGTTTTTTCACAAAAATTGAATTATATACATTATAACCCTGTAAAGGCAGGCCTTTGTAATTTACCTGAAGATTATTATTTTTCTTCTGCTTTATTTTATGAAAAGGGTATAGATCATTTTGGTTTTTTGCAACACTATTTGGGTTAAGTTAAAAATATAAAGCATTTCTTATTGTAGGTGATTATATCTTGAATAAGTCGGCTGGTCAAAGACCACGCCTCGGCATCGCACGAGTGGATATGATGGGCTCTCACGAGGTAGTGAGGTGACCAACGAAGGCAAGGAATAGTATTGTTAAAAAGAATGGCTATAACGAAGTGGCTCAAAGAAATTTATTTGCCGCTTATTATAGATTGTGTCTGCGAAGCACCAAAGAAAAAACAAACACATTATCAAACGCTCAAAATGAATATTAAACCCTTAAGTTAACGACTATGGTGAGACACGAAACAAGGCGGCGGATATAATTTTTGCAATTAGTAAATAGAAAACCGTAAACCCAATTTTTTGAAGGATACTAAATTTTCAAAAAATATTTGTTTTGATATATTTGCATTTTCGCTCAAAACACCAATTGAAACATTTATTGATACGTCTTTATAAAAAATTATGTATTGTATAATAGTTGCATAGAGTTTTTTTGAAGATAAATACTTTCTATAAATTATTTCACCTGCATCCCTTGAATTTAAATTAATCTTTTGTGCACTTATGTATGTTCCCAAATCCTCACACATAGATTTCAACTCTTTTGTAGATAATAGCATATCTATTTCTTTTGTTGTAGGATTTCCACCTAAGGGAATTACTGTTAATGCTTCAGTTATTGTGAAATTATTTGCTTTATAAGTCATAGTTTTAACAATATCTGGTAAATCACCATCCGATAATTTCCAATTACAGGGATAAGAAAGATTACTCTTTACTCCTCTTGACTTACCTAAACCGTTAGACTTAAAGCTACATAAATTTTCAAAGTTTATTAGTTGGGAATAGGTTATGTTTTGAAGTGTAAATAAAAAATTAAATATGATAATGGTTTTTAGCATAATTCTTATTGATTAAAATATTTAATTGTTGAATTTAAAAAATTTAATTTTAGCTATAAGATATTTCTATTTAATATGGATTAGCCATTATCGTAATGTTTGAAGGTAATTCAAAAATCTCTTTGTTAAGTTTCATCTTTTTTATCTCGATTGCAACAGATTCTATTATACTAGAACCAAACATCTCCCCGTATTCAACAATTGATTTTAATGGTAATAAATTTGGTTTTGATACAAAATTATACCAATGGTTTAACTTTTGATTTCCAAATAACTTTTTATCAATTAAAAGATTTGAATTATAGTAAAATTTACACACGCTATTACTGAGAGTGAATATAACTTCGTCACATTTATAATTCAAAACATTTGCAACTCCTTTATTAATTTCAATTTTCAAATTTTCATATGTTGTCTTAGTACCATCTTTCCAATATAAAGTATCAGAGTTGTAAAATTTAGTATAAAGCTTATTTTCCTTTTTCAAATAGAGTTCCCATTCAATTAAACCGTCTTTAAATATTGTTTTATAGTTGCCATTTTTCATAAAATGTTCTTTACTAAACGAATTTATTGTGGCGAAATATTTATTTTTAACATTAGAAACTTTTCCTTTTAGAGTTTCCTTATAGATTATTTTACCTTCAAAGGTTTGTGCAAAAGAATTCATTGCTGAGAGTGTTGCAAGGAAATACGTGATTATTTTTTTCATACTTTTTTATTGTCTAAAAGTTGTATTAGTTTTTTGAATCTGCAATTGAATTTCAGCTAGCGGACAAGGATTGCTTGCAAAACTTGAATTCATTATTCGTTCGCCAGGAATCAATGCTTGCCTATGTACTGAAAGATAAATATAACTTACCAATGTTCAGCTATTTTCGTCAATTCGAACCAAAAGACTAATAGCGAAATGAATGCTCATTGGCCTTCCTTCTGCCACCAGATTGCCAAACGCAATATTAGTAGCCGTTTTTAATATCGATTTGTCGTCCATTCTAAATAGTCCATAAAGTGTTCACCAATTTGTTTAAGTGAATACCCTCTATCATCTAGTGTATAGTATGAATCCTGAATTAACGTATAGTAGAAATCGGACAAAGGTGCTCTCTCCTCGGCGACTGTTAATATAAAATCATCCTTTATTCGGTCCTTATATTTCTTTCTTTCTTTAGTTGAAAAATCGTCTTCTAAAGGTTCAAAATGAATCAAACAGCCCAAGTCATCTATTTTATTGTCCCTTAATATTGAAATGTCAAAATGATTATTTTTTGGTGAACAAATTGAAAAATATCCGTTTACAATAGTTTCTTGACTTACAGTTATTTTGTATGCAAGTAATATTAGTTGAGGGCAAGACCAAGAATCAAGATTTCCTCCCCAAATTTTATTTAGTAATTCAGATATTTTAGAAAAGTTTTTTTCTGTCTTTACAATATCTTTCTTTGTAAGATTTGTTTTTACCTCTATAATTTTTATGACTGAATGAGCCATAACCAACACTGTTCCATCAGTATTATAACCTAGAAGAGGATATCTAGTATCTATTACTAATATATCAATTTGCGGAGACTTTTTACCGCCTGGCATTAAAAAATGTCCTGACGCTGCTTTCAAAGTGCTAGGAAGATAATTATTTAAAAAATTTATTAGAGGTTGTTCTCCATTTCTGCCAATGGTTTGTGGATTTTTTGATGATGCAAATGCTTTAGCAACGCTAGATAGTATAACTTTTTCTTCTTCTTTAAAAATTGGTTCAGTCATGGTGTGTCAAATAAATAGCTACCAACGTATATAAAAGTATCCGTCGCCTCCTCAAAAAAAACCTCGAACATAAAATCAGTTAACAAGATTGTGTCGGTATAATTTTGTGTTGACCGACTTATAGAAGAAGCCTAAGGTAAAAAGTATTCTCTTTTTGCTTTTTTACATTGTATCCTTTAGAGCTTAATCGCTTTTTTTGCGTTTTGGAACTAATTTTTATTGTTAGTTTTCTTAAAAGTAAATGTTTACATTCTACATCTGTTCAAATATTCTCTGCTGTTGAGTTTTAAAGCCTTCTATTCGCTTCATTACCCCCAGTGCAAGGCTTCGCCGTCCCTCAGTCAACAGTCTGCACGGACAAACCTTATACGCATTGTTGCTATAATAAAGATAAGGGATTGGTTTTATATAACTAATAATATTTATTTATTTATTTTTTAAGATTGTCTTTTTTACCGCAGAGAAGGGAGGGAAAAGAGTTGGCGCAAAGCTGGCTCTTGTAATGGTTGCAGTATTTGTTGCTGCATTAGAATAAAGATTGGCATTGTAACTTACTTCCAAGTATTGCCGACCAATGAACTGCTGAGAAAAGGCTTCCTACATAAACGTAGGAACGGGTACGGCATGCGTAAGGGAAATTATTTATTTGCCGGTGAGGCGGCAAGGCGTTTTTCGGAGAAGGGGTCGGGAAGGGAAATGCTACGCATTTTATAACCCTAAACGCAACCCCAAATTGGTTTTAAATTAAAAGGAAAATTATTTATTTGCCGGTGAGGCGGCAAGGCGTTTTTGGGAGAAGAGGTCGGGAAGAGAAATGCTTCGCATTTTATAACCCTAAACGCTGCCCCAAATTGGTTTTAAATTAAAAGGAAAATTATTTATTTGCCAGAATGGCGGCAAGGCGTTTTGGGGAGAAGGAGTCGGGAAGGGAAATGCTCCGCATTTTATAATGCTAAACGCTGCCCAATCTAAGCCAAACAAATGCTTGGTTATGTTGTATGCCCAGAGCTCCAAATTGGTTTTACATTAAAAGGGAATTATTTATTTGCCGGTAAGTTGGCAAGGCGTTTTTGGAAGGAACAGTCGGGAAGCGAAATGCTACGCATTTTATAACCCTAAACGCTGCCGACAGCCCTTTCTAAAAAAGCGCTGATAAAAATCAGCGCTTTTTTTTCAATCAGGGTTTCCTAGGCATTAAAAGCTTTCAAAGCATTTTCTATCCTGGCCAATGTTTCTGTTTTACCAATCAGTGCTGCTATTTCAAAAACGCCTGGCCCAAACTTAGCGCCTACCAGCATGATGCGCAGCGGCGCTAGCAATTCTCCTGGCTTAATATTTTTTTCTGCTGCCAATGCTTTAAAGGTAGTTTCCATATCGGCTGCTACAAATACATCTTCCTTTTTTATTTGCTCCATAAATGCCACAAAGAAATTATTTTTCTCTTCAGTCCATTTTGGCTTTACAGAATCTATATCCAATGAAGCGGGTGCTGCAAAAAAATACGCCGATTGTTCGTAAAAATCGCTGAGTAATGTGCAACGACCTTTTACCAATTCCAACACTTTTTCCAAATAAATAGTATCAGACACATCAATTCCTTTTCCCTCCAAAATTGTTTTTACCCTTGCGCTGTAATGTGCAATTGGTAACTTTTGTATCCATTGATGGTTGAACCATTTTGCTTTTTCAAAATCAAATTTTGCGCCTGTTTTGTGTACACGATCTATGGAGAATGCCTCTATCAATTCGTCTATCGAAAAAATTTCCTGCTCTGTACCCGGGTTCCACCCAAGCATGGCAAGCATATTTAAAAATGCTTCGGGCAAAAAGCCCAGCTCTTTAAACCCTTTGGTTACTTCATTTGTTTTGGGGTCTGTCCAATCCATTGCATACACCGGAAATCCAAGTCTGTCTCCATCACGCTTGCTTAGTTTTCCATTGCCATCGGGTTTTAATATCAATGGAAGATGCGCCCACTGCGGCATTTCATCTAACCCAAATAAATATTTCCAAAGCAATACATGTACAGGTGCACTGGGCAACCATTCTTCTCCTCTAAATGCATGGGTAATTTTCATCAAGTAATCATCTACCACTACCGCCAAATGATACGTTGGCATTCCATCTGCTTTCAATAAAACTTTATCATCCACATTTGCGTTTTCGAAACTACATTCTCCCCGTATCATATCGGTAAACGAAATGCTTTCACTGGGTTCAACTTTTATACGCACTACATAAGGCTTTCCAGCATCTAACAATGCCTTGGTTTCTTCTGGCAGTAACCGCAAAGAGTTGTTCATACGCATGCGGATGCCTGCATCGTATTGCAAGCTACCACTACCCGCAGCTTTGCGGCTTTCCCGCATGGCTTCTATTTCTTCGGGTGTATCAAAGGCATAATAGGCATGCCCATCTGCTATCAATTTATCGGCATATTGCCTGTATAATTCTTTTCGTTCGCTCTGGCGATAGGGCGCATATGGTCCCCCATGTACAACACTTTCATCTGCTTCTATTCCACACCATTCAAGGCAATCAAAAATGTATTCTTCTGCTCCTTCTACAAAGCGACTTTGGTCTGTATCTTCTACCCTTACAATAAAATCGCCGCCATGCTTTTTTGCAAATAAATAATTGAACAAAACGGTTCTTACTCCGCCTAAATGCAAGCCACCAGTTGGGCTAGGTGCAAAACGTACTCTTACTTTACTCATATTGCAAAGATACTGCATAGAAAATATGGAGCATAAAAAGAGTGGTATTAAACTTTATCAAAAATAAATATTTTAGAATGTTGTTTAAAGAAAAGTACTTCGATCTGTGCGTGAGGGATTGTAGTGAAAATCCTTTCCTGTTTTGAGCGTTGGGACAGCATAGATTTTTGGCTCTCGGATTTTCTCAGATTTACTCAGATTTACTCAGATTTTTTCTGTGTAATCTGAGCGCATTTTATTTTTCCAGTTTTCAGCGTTAGATGATCTTATATTTTTGGCCCACAGATTTTCTCAGATTTACACGGCGTAAATCCGTAAAATCTGAGAGCATTATATTTTTCCTGTTTTCAGCGTTAGATGATCTTATATTTTTGGCTCCCAGATTTTCTCAGATTTACTCAGATTTTTTCTGTGTAATCTGAGCGCATTTTATTTTTCCTGTTTTCAGCGTTAGAAGATCCTATATTTTTGGCTCCCAGATTTACTCAGATTTACTCAGATTTTTTCTGTCTAATCTGTAAAATCTGAGAGCATTTTAATTATAGGCTCTGAGACTTGATGGAGTAGATTTTTGGCTCTCGGATTTTCTCAGATTTACTCAGATTTTTTCTGTCTAATCTGTAAAATCTGAGAGCATTTTCTGTTTTCACCGTTAGAGCATACTAGATTTTTGGCTCACGGATTTCCTCAAATTTATTCTGCGTAAATCCGTAAAATCTGAGAGCATTTTATTTTTCCTGTTTTCAGCGTTAGATGATCTTATATTTTTGGCCCACAGATTTTCTCAGATTTACTCAGATTTATTCTGCGTAAATCCGTAAAATCTGAGCGCATTTTCTGTTTTCACCGTTAGAATACCCTAGATTTTTGGCTCACAGATTTTCTCAGATTTACCCAGATTTACTCAGATTTATGATGCGTAAATCTGTGAAATCTGAGAGCATTTTATTTTTACTGTTAGAACCCCCTAGATTTCCTGCTCAATTATTACTCGAACCGATCGGAAAGCACAATTCGCCGTTTGGAGGACACGCCAATATTATTACGCTTTATACTATTTGCCAAAAAAACCAATGGCTATAAAAATGGCAATCATGCCCCAATGAAGTAGAATGGGTAAGTACTTTTTTTGAGGGTAAAAGAAAGCTGCGGCAATAATAGGAGACGCTGGCACAGCAAGCAATATCCAATAAGAGAAATTTATACTGGCGTTAAAAAAAGGCACCAAGGCAGCTACAGCAAAATATAAAAATAACAGTTGCCAGCTTTTTCTGGTTTGCACTACCTGCCTTCGTATATTGATGTTTATAAAATAGATACCCGATAACAATGCTATAAAAATAATAGCAAGTGCCGCATAGGCCCATGCATTGGCAAAAAAATGAGGGTAGGAAAAATGAAACCCAGGGAAATTATATGAACCCGTTTTATCTGTGAGCAATAAATAGGCAGCATAAAGATAAATGGGCGTTATCATTCCTAACAATCCGATTAACCACTCTTGTAATTTAAAAGGCCTGGAAATAGTTATTCCTACGATAATGAGCACTATAAAACTAATGGAAGGAAAATAAATGAATGCAGATATGCCCGTAGCCAATCCGATATTAAAAATGGTAGCTTTTGTATTGGGGTTGTTGTACAATGAACAAAGTTTAGACCATATCCATATCATAAAAGTATTTACAATAAGTGGTGCAGAAAAAGAGAACCATTCGCTAAATAAAGAAGTAATAAGTAAATAACTCATACCAGTGAGGTAATTCTGCAGCTTGTGTAAGCGTAAGTCGTTTACAATTTTATTGACCCCAATAGCCTGTAGAAATAATAAAATAAAAGTAAGTATGCTGTATGTAGCTGCAAAACGATCTGCAGCTGGATGAATGATTTGAAGCAATGATTTATATAAAGCACCATCCAAAGGTTGTAACTGTGGTTTATTCAAATGCAGAAACAAGGGCAATTTCAATATGATGGCATAAAGAAACAGGATTGCATTCCCCGAAGGATTATTGGCTTTAAAAATGCCTGTCACAGTAAAAAATTAAATAAGTAGTTAAAAATTTGAACGAAGTTAAAAATCAATTTTGGCAAATGCAACACTGTTTCTAAGAATGCAAGGTATGATCAATTGTTTTGGCCCCGTTTGTTTGGCTAAATTAAGTCTATATACAAAGTTTAATTTTCTACTTTTAATGATGGCATCTTTATAAAACTCGGATGTTTCGAGAAAGCTGTAATTATTTAATAGAATTTGGTTGTTCCTATTTACTTCTAAGAAAAAGCAATGCAGCTTGTCTGCAATTACAAACGTAAAAAAATTGGAAGCATGGTGTTGATATGAACTTACAATTGAACCAAAATTTTTGAAATCAAGATTATTGTTAATATCAAGAATTGCTACAAAATTGCCTGCATCAACCAAGGTTTCTTTGGTATCTATTTGAGAAATGGGCTTTGGTAAGGGATTGTTTTGATTAAATACAAGTTTATTAGAAACAGGATAACTGTTTGGAATATAAAAGTCATCTAAGTTAATCAGATTACTTGCAATTTTTGTGTTGTCATTTGTAAGAAAAGAATAGGAATTATTATAAGGAAACCCATGGCTTTTTAAATATGGGTGCAAATTTGTTCTCATTTCTTTTATTGTGGGAGATTTGGTCTGGGTATATTTATGCACAACAGCATTAAATCCTCCATTTTTTGTCAATAGAATATCCTGAAAATAATATTCGTACCCTTCGTTGTTTGCTGCGGCAAATTTATTTTTTACTGAATCTGGAAATAATATAATTTTACTTTTAGACAAAACATACGGACGCTTATTAATTAAAAAAGAGGCTATCCCTTCTAATTGTAAATTCTCTTTGTTGTAGCTAAAAGAATTTATTATATACTGTTTATTAAGATTATCAATTTTTATAAATGGGCGCTTAATATAAATACTATCAATTGCAACTTCTACTTTTATTAAATTTTGTGTAGCCATTTTTTTAAAATATACTTCCAATGTTTCTAGCATTTTTTGTCTAACGTCTCTTTTTGTATTTCTATTAAACAAGAAACTACCTTCATTGTCAATTAAAAAATTATCAATGGATTCTAATCTATTATCAAAATCTAAAACAGTTATTGCACTACTATCGATTAACGAAAATTTATCATTGTAAATTTTTGTACTAATAGTCAGATTGCTGGAATCTTGCTTAATATTAAAAAACATTATTTTACTTTTATCTTCAGAAGTTTTAATGCTGAATTTATTATAGTAAGAATAAGCATTGGGCAATATTTGATTTACCAAAAACACATCACCAATCAAATCGCCATCGGCATTTATTTTTGCTGCTTTACAATAAATGCTGCTGTCTTTTTTATATTGCCAAATGATATAGAAAAAATCGGGGTAATTTATAAAATCTACTGAAAAAGCATTTGTAGCAATAAACTTTAATTTTCTTACGTTGAGTACTTGCATATTTTCATCGTAAACAGTAATACGACTCATTACGTCGTATTTTTTATAAACAACGAAATTGTTTGAAATTTTACCAATTACTTCAATGTCGGTAGGGCTATTTAAGTTGTTTGCCTTTTCTGTTTCCGAAAAAACAATTTCTTGCGCTACTGCCGCATTTATAAAGGCAATAAAAAGGACAAATACTATATAAATTAATTTCATTCTAATTTAAAAAAGTTGTTTAAATAGTTGATATTGTCATTAAAAAGATGGCATACCAAAGCCAATTTGAATAAGGGTAAACAAAGTCTCTATTTCATTAAAAATCTATTTTGGCAAAAGCGATATTGTTTCTTACAATACATGGAACAATCATTTGGCGTGCCCCCGTTTGTCTTCCAAGTTTAGGCATAAAATTATAACCTGCTTCCCGGCTTTTTAAAGTAGCATACCTTTTTATTGAACCATCAGATTGTATTGCATGGTCGCTTAAGATTTGCCTATTGTTGTCTTTCAATAGAAATAAGAAATGAATTTCTGAACCAGCATTCATGTTTACAAAAGAAAGAAAGTTATCGGTTTCTACATCGCTTGTTGTTTTATTGATGACGTTGTTCCACTGCAATTTCAGGTCTTTGGTAAAACTAAAATTGATAATATCATCATAATTATACACAATGTCCCTCGCATTGGTTTCTCCAAAAGGCCTGTAAAACCCATAGTAGCCACGGTTGTAAAGATAATAATCGGTAGCAGAACCATAATACCTGTTGCCATAAAAACCGTTGTTAAACCTATCATCAAATGTATTCCCAAAACGCCTTTGCTTGTAGTACTCTTCTGTAATGGCTACAAAACCACCATCCTTTTTTAAAACAATATTTCTAAGAAAAAAATTATCGTATGCTGTCCGCCAATCGGGGTTTCCAGAGAGTTTGGTAAGAAGCGAATCATCAAAAATATTTATTACTTTTTTATCTAAAGCAAATGGATTCCTGGCTATAATTGCTGTAAGAATACCATTTATATTTCCTCCATTCTTTTTATAAGAAAAAGAATTCATTAAATACCGACCGTTTAAATTATCTATTTTAATTACGGGCTCTTGCACAAGCTGTTTTTCTAGTGGAATATCTACTATAAAAACGGAATCTATCTTCAATTTTTTAAAATTTATTTCAATCGTATTTATATATTCTTGCCTTGCATTTTCTTTTAGTTTGCTAAAAAGAAAAGTGCCTTCATTATCTACCTGTAAATCTCCAAATGATTCTCTATTGTTGTTAAACTCTGTATTCCATCTGGTGCTATCTAGCAATTGCAGCTTTTCATCATACACTTTTGTTACCAAATAAAATTTATCATTTCTGGTATTTGTTTTATACAACAACAATTTCTTTTTGTCTTCACTCCATGTTAATGAATAATAAGTGTTGTTCGCAAAAGCACCCGTTTTGGTTGTGTCTAATTGCAACACATCTCCAACCAATTTGCCATCAAAATTCATTCTGGCTGCTTTACAAAATGTAATATTTCCTTTTTGATATTGCCATACCATCAAAAAATTGTCTGCATACGTTACAAAATCTATGTTACTGGTTCTATCAGAAATAAAATCCAATTTTATGGTTTCTTTAGATACCATATTGTAATCGTAGATGGTAAGCTTATGGTTACGATTGATATTTTTATAAACGAGGAAATTATCAGAAAATTTCCCAAGGATTTCAAAATTCAGGTTTCTTGTATCTGTTTTTTCAATATCGGAATAGGTAATGCTTTGAGCAGTTGCATACTTGCCAAAAGAAAAAGCAACTATAATAAAAAAGACATATTTCATGGTTCTATAATTAGTTATCATAAAAATACGATTTTTAATAAGTAGCGTCAACTATTTAAAAAACAAATCGTTTTATTTATTGTTAAATAACTTTGCAATCAAATAATAATTATGCGTACCATATTAACAACAGGAGGAACTGGCCTTGTAGGTAGGGCTCTTGTAAAGCAACTGGTGGAAAAAGGATACAAGGTTATCATTCTTACCAGAAAAATACCAGAAATAAACGCCAGCGAAAATATTTCTTATGCAAGTTGGGATACACAAAAAGGAACCATTGATGTAAATGCAGTAACCAACGCAGATGCCATCATACATCTTGCAGGTGCCGGTGTAATGGATAAAAAATGGGATGACGCTTACAAAAAAGAAATAGAAGAAAGTAGAACAAAAAGTAGCGCACTGCTGGTAAATACGCTAAAAAATAACGATCACAAGGTAAAAATGATTGCTAGTGCATCGGCCATTGGTTGGTATGGCGAAGATAAAATACCCAATCATTATTTTACGGAAAACGATAAAGCGGATGATGGCTTTTTAGGAGCAGTATGCCTCAAATGGGAACAAAGCATAGAAGCTGCAGCGTTGCTGGGAATAAGGGTTTGCAAGCTAAGAACAGGAATTGTACTAAGCAAAGAGGGCGGAGCATATGCAGAATTTAAAAACCCATTAAAGTTTGGCATAGCCGCCATTTTGGGCAATGGCAAGCAAATGGTAAGTTGGATTCATATAGATGATCTTTGCAGGCAATTCATCTATGCGCTAGAAAATGAAGAGATGAATGGTAGTTACAATGCAGTGGCACCATCACCTGTAAGCAACAAAGAACTTACGCTAGCAATTGCCAAAAGCGTACGGGGCAAAAACTTTATACCAATACATGTACCCACATTCATACTGAAAATCATGTTGGGCAATCGTAGCATTGAAATATTAAAAAGTGCTACCGTGAGTTGTAAAAAAATAAAAGATGCGGGTTTTACTTTTTTGTACCCGAGTGTAGAATCGGCGGTAAATGAAATTGAAAAGAAATAGTTACAGTATGCTACGAATGCAAAAATAAAAAAAGACAATATGCTTGCATTTGTGGCTTTATTTTAAAAAACTACAAATCTGCTTTCAGGTATTTCTTTCTGCTCCACCAAATGAATAAGATTAAATAAGCAATCGCAAACCCAAGTACAACCCAAGTATAATCGGTAGGCAAAGCACCTTTGGCTAACCCTTTCAACGGATTGTCTGGAAAAGTAAGCAACCCGTCTGCAGCATTCATAGGCAGGTAATCGCCAATGCTACCAAGGTCTCTGCTGGTATCCGATTTTAACTTCATACTCAATACATCCAATATTTGGGACAAAAAGTTTTCTGCACCCAAGTATATAAAAAATAAGCCGATTGCAAATCCGGTCTTTTTTATAAGCACCGATATCAATACGGCAAACATATTATAAGTTACTGCCTTTAAGAAAAAGAAACCTACGTGAGAAAAACTGTTTAATGAAAAACCGGTACCAGATGCAAATCCAAAACCCAATGCAGTAAGGAAAACTAAAATGGTACTTACGATGGCTATAATTAATGCCATAACAAGTTTTACAGAAATAAATTCATTCCTACTCCAACCATCAATAATATTTTGCCTATTTGTACGAAATGCATATTCATTTGTAATAAGCATAATAATAAGCATGGCTGGCAGAATAAGCAGGAAGCCGGTTGCATAACTGGTAGTTTGCCATGTATTGGTAAAGCTATACGGATTAAAAGATAAAACCATACCTCCGGTTGAATTGCTCACAATGTTTTTGTTTATGATAAAAACAATATAATTGGTAAGTATTACCCCTACAGCAAAAAATATAGCCAATATCTTAAACGCTCCGTAATTTTTTATTTTAAGCCATTCTATTTTTAAAAGATTAATCATGGTCTGTTTTATTATAAATGATATTAATTGGTTAGTTCCAAAAATTTAGATTCAAAATTGCTTTTCTTCAATTGCAAATGAGAAAGCACAATGCCATTATCAAAACAAAATTTATTGATAGCCGAAAGGTCTGCCTGGCCTGAATTGTAAGACAATTCAATCACCCCTCCTACTTCATCTATCCTTGTGTAATTGTTCAATTTTGTTACAACATTTCTTAAATTTTCTTTATTGGCAGCAGCAATTTGTACAATATCATTTTCCTGAAAAACATCTTTTACACTACCAGAAGTAAGCAAATCTCCTTGCTTAAGAATAGCCACATGGGTACAAACTTTTTCTACTTCGTCTAACAAATGGCTTGCCATAATAATGGTTTTACCCTTTGCCGAAAGGTCTTTTATAAGCAATCTTATTTCAGAAATACCTACTGGATCTAAACCATTGGTAGGTTCATCAAATACCAATACATCTGGATTACCGAGCAAGGCTGCGCCAATGGCCAAACGCTGCTTCATACCTAGAGAGTAAGTACTAAATGCTGAATTTTTCCTTTTCAATAAATCAACCGTTTGCAAAACATGCTCAATATCTTCTTCTCCAATTCCTTTTATAGCACAAGAAATTTTTAAGTTTTGCACTGCAGATAAATAATGATAAAAATTGGGTGTTTCCAACAGTGTACCAATTTTTTTTCGATGTGCATCTGTAGCCTCTTCATCAAATAGTTTGTAGCTTCCACCGGTCGCTTTTAGCACATTCATAATAATACCAAGCAAGGTAGTTTTACCACTTCCATTTGGGCCAAGTATACCAAACACACATCCTTTTGGAACAGAAAAGCTAACGCCTTTTAGTGCTTTTATACTACCATAATTTTTTGAAATATTCTCGACAGTTAGAATAGCCATATTATAAATTTATGTATCAAAGAAAGTAAATTGTTGTTGCACATTAATAAATATTTTTTTGAACGGTAGATAAATGGGTTAAAGGGTGTGCTTTTTAACCTGTTTAGATATCCAATTTTTACCCTCCGCTATTCTGGTAATCATCATAGAACAAACCAAATCGCCATTTGCATTTAACAGCGTGGCCAATGGGTCTACCAATGTACCTACTATCATAGCAACTGGCAGCGCTTGTTCCATGGGGAATCCATAAACAGTAATAGCCAGCACCTCTCCTATATAACCACCATTGGGTATCCCTCCTTCTACTATAGAAACGATGATGGTAATACCTATCGCAATCAGTATTGTTTGAGGATTGGTAAAGTCTTTTCCAAAAATGGCAAAAAGCACTGCAATTTTTATTACAGACGACATAGAAGATCCGTCCTTATGCAAAGGTGCACCAAGTGGTATAGATACATTTCTGATATAACCAGGAATATTCATTTTTTCTGCTGCCTCCAAATTGGCAGGAATGGTAGCAATGCTGCTGCAAGTGCCCAAAGCGGTTAACGAAGGGGTAATATTGTTTTTCCAAAAATGTTTTATACCAACAATACCTCCTCCCAAAAAAGCATATATACTAAAAAAGGAAAAGAAATAAAAAATGCCAATCCCATAATACAATGCCATTGGCCTTGCATAGGCACCAAATAATTGTGGCCCAAAAATACCTACTTGGTTGGCAAAATAGGCACCCAGCCCTATTGGTGCTACTTTCATAATGATGTGCAGTAGTTGTTTCATTACTTCATTTCCCGAATCTAAAAAAAGCCGGAAGTTGTTCCCTTTTTCGCCAGAGCGCAAACCAGCAAACCCAATTAAAAATGAAAAAATAATAAGGGCTAGCATATTTTTACGAGAAAGTAATTCAAAAAAATCGTTTGTCGTAAGCAATTGCGTTATTTGGGAACCAGTAGAACTCATTTTTATTTCCTCCAAAGAGATTTTGGACGAAGTCATTTCAAAATGAATAGGAAAAACCAACACCCCAATAATCATTACTACAGCTGAAATAATTACCGTCCCTAAAAATACGCCCATTACAATTGAGAACAACTTCCCCAATTTCTCCGTTTTATCCAATCCTGCAATTGAAGATGAAATGGTGAAGAAAACCAACGGAATGATGGCAGTAAAAAGTAGATTCAGAAAAATATCCCCCAGTGGCTTTAGTACCTCTACTTGTTTGCCAAAAATTAATCCCAATATACTGCCTATCATAATCCCGCCCAGCAATAGAATAATGCTACTATAACTTTTAATAAAACTACCAAAACTCATTTTATTAGGTTCCATTGCTGTGGTTTTTATGTAAATATATACAACCTATCTACCGCTTATCAATATTTTAAGAATAATTATTGCCATTGCCAATATGTATATATTTTTGCCATTCAACCATACATATATGAAAAGAATCGTTTTTTATTGCTCGTTTATGGCAATTGGCGCTTTGGCTAATGCCCAACAAAAGGTAGTTTATACCGAATATAAACTCAAAAACGGCTTACCCGTTATATTACATCAAGATAAATCTGCACCCGTAGTTGCTGTATCTGTAATGTATCATGTAGGCAGTAAGGATGAACAAACAGATAGAACAGGGTTTGCCCATTTTTTTGAGCATTTATTGTTTGAGGGAACTAAAAATATTAAAAAAGGCGAGTTCATGAAAATTGTAAGTGCCAATGGTGGCCAAAACAACGCAAACACTTCTCAAGATCGTACGTTCTACTATGAAGTATTTCCCTCCAATCAATTGGCAACTGGCCTATGGTTGGAAAGCGAGCGTATGATGCACCCCATCATTAATCAAATTGGGGTAAAAACACAAAATGAAGTGGTAAAGGAAGAAAAAAGATTGCGGGTTGACAATTCTCCTTATGGCAATTTTTTAAGTGAGGTAATGAAAAGGTTGTTTACCAAACACCCCTACAATTGGGTACCAATAGGCAGTATGGCTCATTTAGATGCTGCTACTTTAGAAGAATTTCAAGCCTTTAATAAAAAGTTTTATACCCCAAGCAATGCTGTATTGGTTGTAGCGGGCGATATAGATATTGCTAAAACAAAGCAATTGATAGAAAGTTATTTTGCTGACATTCCAAGTGGTACGCCCATTGTGAAAACAAAATATTTGGAAGACCCTATAACCAAACAAATAGTAGACACAGCTTACGACAACAATATTCAAATACCAGCTATTATGTGTGCTTATCGCATACCAGGAATGACAAGCAAAGAATCTACCATACTCGAAATGGCCTCTGCCGTTTTAAGCAAAGGCAATAGCAGCCGCATGTATAAGAAAATGGTAGATGACAAGAAAAACTCATTACAAGTAGGCACTTTTAATTTTGCGCTAGAAGATTATGGTGCATATATTTCTTATGCATTGCCCAATAGCAATACCCCATTGGATACCTTATTGAAAGATATGGACGAAGAAGTTGCAAAATTGCAAAATGAATTAATTAGTGTAAATGAATTTTCCAAGTTGCAAAATCAATTTGAAAATGATTTTCTGGATAAAAATACCAGGATGTTGGGTGTAGCAGAAAATTTGGCCGATGGTTTTACTTTTTATAAAAATACCAACAACATCAATACAGAATTAGATGCCATAAGAAAAGTTACCCGTGCGGATATACAAGCAGTAGCTAAAAAATATTTGAATCCTAACCAAAGAGTGGTATTGTATTATTTACCTAATAAGAAATAGTTTCACCGTATTTTACAAAAAGTAAAAAATAATAAATGAAAAATATAATCATAGTTGCATGTAGCATGTTTTTTTTACAAAACAGCTTTGCACAAATAAAAATAGATAGATCCAATAAACCTGCTGCAGGGCCAGCTCCCACCATTACATTTAAAGACCCTGTAACCTTTACAATGCCAAATGGGATGACCGTTATGGTAGTAGAAAATCATAAATTGCCAAAAGTGAGGGCGTCTTTAAACATAGATAGAGGACCAATAACAGAGGGCAAAAAAGCTGGCCTACTAGATATGATGGGAGGAATGCTTGGAGAAGGAACAACCAGTATGAGTAAAGATAAATTTGATGAAGCGGTAGATGCTATTGGAGCGGATGTGAATGTATTCTCAAGTGGTGGATCTGCCTCAGCTCTTACACGTTATTTCGAAAAAGCATTTATGCTGATGGCAGATGGGTTAAAAAATCCTTCTTTCCCGCAAGCATCTTTCGAAAAATTAAAATCGCAAACAATTACTGGATTAAAAGCCAGCGAAAAAAGTGCTGCCGCAATTGCTGGTAGGGTTTCGCAAGCATTGAGTTTTGGTAAAACAACCGCACAAGGCGAGTTTACTACAGAGGCATCTGTAAAAGCACTTACGCTCGATGATGTAAAAGAGGCTTACAAAAACTATATTACTCCTTCTCGTAGTTATTTAATTTTTGTTGGAGATATTACACCTGCAACTGCAAAAGCTTTGGCAACAAAAGCCTTTGCAAATTGGACTGGTAAAAAATTGGAATTGGAAACATTGACAGCTATAAAAAACCCTGAAAAAACGGAAATAGATTTTGTAGATTTACCTACTGCTGTACAAGGTGAATTGAGCGCTGGCAATATTGTAAGCAATCCGATGGGTGGAAAAGATTACCATGCCTTGCTTTTGGCTAATCAAATATTGGGTGGCGGTGCCGAGAGTAAGCTATTCATGAACCTTAGGGAAAAACACGGCTTTACTTACGGTGCTTATTCGAGTGTAGGAAGTGGTCGTTTTCAAAGCCTATTTAAGGCGGGCGCTGCAGTTCGTACAGATAAGGTAGATAGTGCCGTACAAGAAATGGTTGCAGAAATATTAAACATGAGAGATGGGAAAGTAACGGAGGAAGAACTTGCCATAGCAAAAGCAAAATACAATGGATCATTTGCATTGGGTATGGAAGATCCTTCACGTGCTGCTACTTATGCAAGCAATATTCTAATAAACAAATTACCCAAAGATTTTTACAGAACTTATCTACAAAAAATAAATGCCGTTACCATTGATGATATAAAAAGAGTATCAAAAAATTATTTTAGCGAAAGCAATGCGAGGATCGTAATTGTGGGGAATGGCAAAAAAATAATTCCTGGTTTAATGCGCTTAGGTTATCCAATAAAAAAATATGATAAATATGCAGATCCTGTAGCAGATGAAGTAAAAGAAGTAAAAGTAGCGGAGACGCCAAACAATACCGATGCAGTATCTGGCAATAGTATAATGCAAGATTATTTTAAAGCCATTGGCGGAAAAGAAGAAGCTGCTAAAATTACTTCTATGGTATCTATCATAGGTATGGAAATGATGGGCAGACAAATTACTGGTGTAGAAAAAAAGATGGCTCCCAATAAATCATTAACAGAAATGAAGATGGGAGAAATGACTGTCTACAAAAAAGTTTTCGACGGGGAGAAAGGATTTACACAGCAAGGCCCACAAAAAGCAGATTTTAATGAAGGAGAAATTAAAGAAGCTTTGGATGAAAAGGGTGTAATTCCACAACTATATTACAACAACAAAGAGTACATAGGAAAAGGAAAAGTAGGCGATGAAGAAACGTACCGCTTAAAAGTTATTTTCCAAAGTGGCAGAACATCTGTACAACATTATTCCGCTAAAACTGGTTTATTATTGCAAGAAGAAACTACCAGCAAAGAAGGCGATGTGGATATTACTTCTACAACAGAATACAAGGATTATAAAAAAGTAGGAAACTTACTTTTTCCTCATAATATCATTTCAAGCGCAGATGGGCAAGAGTTTAATATCAAAATTTCTGAAATAAAACTAAATTCTGGTGTAACTGAAGCCGATTTTAAATAATTCAATCTATTATAAACTAAAGGCTCCGCATCATTGTGGGGCCTTTTTTTATATATTTCCCTATTTTTTATTTTAAAAAGCTAAATTTCTTTTGCCCGTAATTTAAAAATGTTAACTTCGATTTATAAAAATAGTTGTTTAACTAACTATTTTTTACTTTGTAGTTTCAAAAATGAAATTAAGTGGACATAAATGATTTAACTTATTTAATTAGAGGTGCTATATATAAAGTTCATAAAATACTTGGAGCGGGTTTATTTGAAAGTGTATATGAAGCGGCACTAATGTATGAATTGCAAAAGTTAGGCTTAGAAGCAGAATGCCAAGTTGGTTTGCCAATTATTTATGAAAATATTAGATTAGAATCAGGCTTTAGAATAGATATTGTGGTAAACAATGAAGTGTTAATTGAAATAAAATCTGTAACTGAATTAATCGATGTTCATAAAAAACAGGTTACAAATTATCTAAAATTGTCTGGTTTAAGAGTTGGATTTCTTGTTAACTTTAATGTATCTAGTTTAATAGAACGGCAAAGTATAGTTAGGATAATAAATAGTTCTTTTAAATAAAACATCTGAGCAAACCTGCCTGCCGTCAGGCAGGTCCATTTCATCTGAGAGAAAAAAATCGCTCTCAGATTTAATCAGATTTTCGCAGAATAAAACATCTGAGCAAATCCGTTTCATCTGAGAGAAAAAAATCGCTCTCAGATTTAATCAGACTTTCGCAGAATAAAACATGTGATTAAATCTCCTTTTTTGGGATGATAAATAGAATAAAAATAAAGTATAATGAAACGTACAATAAAAAAAGTAGCCGTATTAGGTAGTGGTGTAATGGGAAGCCGCATTGCTTGCCATTTTGCAGGCATTGGTTTGCCGGTTTTATTATTAGACATCCTTCCAAAAGAAATTGCTGCCGATGCAAAGCCTGCTGAGCGGAACAAAATTGTAAACGATGCCTTGGCAGCTGCTGTAAAATCAAACCCATCTCCGCTATATACAAAAGATGTAGCAAAAAGAATAACCACAGGCAATTTTACCGACAATATGAAAGATATTGCCACCGCAGATTGGGTTATAGAAGTAGTGGTAGAAAGGCTCGATATAAAGCAACTCATTTTTGCAGAGGTAGAAAAATACAGAAAGCCAGGAACGCTTATCACTTCTAACACATCGGGCATTCCCATACACATGATGGCGGAAGGACGCAGCGACGATTTTAAAAAACATTTTTGTGGTACCCACTTTTTCAATCCTCCCCGTTATTTGCGTTTATTAGAAATAATTCCTACCGAACATACCGATACCGATGTGGTAGACTTTTTAATGAACTATGGCGATTTATACCTTGGCAAAACCACTGTATTAGCAAAAGATACACCTGCATTTATTGCAAACAGGGTTGGCGTATTTAGCATGATGGCCATCATGAATATCATGGAAAAATTAGGTTTATCTATAGATGAAATAGATACACTAACTGGACCAGTTATTGGACGACCAAAATCTGCCACCTTTCGCACGGCCGATGTTGTAGGTATCGATACGTTGGTAAAAGTAGCCAATGGTGTAGCGGCTAATTGCCCGAATGATGAAGCCAAAGATATTTTTAACATTCCCACCTGGCTTACCAAAATGGTTGAAAATAATTGGTTAGGCGATAAGACAGGGCAAGGATTTTTTAAGAAAACGAAATCAGCCGATGGTGCAAAAGATATAGATGTTTTAAACTTAACAACATTAGAATACGAGCCACGCAAAAAAGCAAAATTTGCTACCCTTGAAGCAGCAAAACCCATAGAAGATTTAAAAACCAGACTGAAGGCTTTGAATGCAGGACAAGATAAAGCAGGAGAATTTTATCGTTCATTCCACCATGCACTGTTCTCCTATATTAGTCATCGCATACCAGAGATAAGCGACGAAATATACAGGGTAGATGATGGTATGATGGCAGGCTTTGGTTGGGAAATAGGTGCCTTTGAAAGTTGGGATACACTTGGCGTGGCCAAAACCGTAGAAGCCATGAAGACAGCGGGTTGTAGTGTAGCTACATGGGTAGATGATATGCTGGCAAACGGCATAAAAACCTTTTACAAAACAGAAAAAGGGAAAAGATATTGTTACGATATAGCTAGTGGAGATTATAAAGTAATGCCAGGTGGCGAGGCATTTATTGTAATGCGCAATTTTGAAAATGAAACCGTTTGGAAAAACAGTGCATGCAGAACATATCATTTAGGCGATGATGTTTTAGGTTTAGAATGGTACACAAAAATGGGAAGTATAGGCGGCGAAGTATTGGAAGGTATTCAAAAATCTATTTCACTTGCCGAAGAAAAATACAAAGGGTTGGTAATTGCAAACGAAGGTGCAAACTTTAGCGCAGGTGCAAATGTAGCTATGATTTTTATGCTGGCGCTAGATCAAGATTATGATGAGATAGATATGGCGATACGTCAGTTTCAAAATACCATTATGAGAGTACGTTACTCTTCCATACCTGTAGTGGTGGCACCTCATGGACTTGCACTTGGTGGTGCCTGTGAAATGAGTTTGCACGCCGATAAAGTAATAGCTGCAGCAGAAACATATACAGGCTTGGTAGAAGTAGGCATTGGCGTAATACCTGGAGGCGGTGGCACAAAAGAATTTATTTTGCGTGCATCAGATGAAATGCATGCAGGTGAACCCGAAACGATTACACTTACCAATCGCTTTTTAAATATTGCTACCGCCAAAGTGGCTACATCGGCATACGAGTCCTATGACTTGGGAATTTATCGCAAAGGCACAGATGAAGTAAGTATCAATATTGGTAGAAGAATTGCAGATGCAAAAAAAGCAGTAATAAATTTATACGACGATGGTTATGTAATGCCTACCCAACGTACCGATATTAAAGTGCTTGGCCGTATGGGCTTGGGCGCCATGTATGCAGGTATAAATGGCATGCACAAAGGAAAATATGCTACTGACCACGATGTAACAGTAGCAAAAAAATTGGCCTACGTAATGTGCGGCGGCGACCTTAGCGAACAACAACTCGTAAGTGAGCAATACCTGCTCAACTTAGAGCGGGAGGCATTCTTAAGCCTTACCGGCGAAAAGAAAACCTTGGAAAGAATACAGAGTATTTTGAAAACTGGAAAGCCATTGAGGAACTAGATGATAGATGCTAGATGTTAGACATAAGATGTTAGACACAAGATTTGCGAAATTCATTTTCGTTCTCTTGTGTCTTTTTTGTTTTGTCTTAAATCTTTTGTCTAACATCTTATGTCAATTTTTTAGGGCTTGTCCGCCGAAGGAGGAGCATGAGCATCAGTAATTCTAATGAACATATGTACCCTGCTGTCTGTAGTAGCCTTGCACACAAGTAGTTTTATAATATAAAGCTTATGCAGTGCAAGGGCTACTACTGCCCATCAGGGCTAGGCCCAGCAGTAAATCTTTGTTCAGCTTTTATTATACAATAGATAGATGCGGAGATGATGCAATAACTTTTCATTTACATTCATTTTTATCATTTTAATACTACCAAATTTCACCACGAACCCCAACGGGGTTCACTATGAGTAACCACGGGCGAAACCCGTGGGCTTTGCGAAGCAAAAGCACCGAATGGGGTAGAAAAAACAATAAACTTCTCTACATTTGCTCCATGAAAAAAATTACAAAACCCACCCAATTTGAACATGCCGATTACTGTGAAAAATTTATAAAATTGGTAGATGAAAATATGAGTGTATTGGATCAATTAAAAAACAATGCGAAACAAATAGAAGCTTTGATTTTATCATTAACCGAGCCGCAACTTACCACCCCCTATGCAGCTGACAAATGGAGCATAAAAGACATTATACAACACCTGATAGATTGCGAAAGAGTATTTGTGTATAGAGCCATGCGCTTTGCCCGCCACGACAATTCTGCCCAACCATTTTTCGATGAAAACAAATTTGCAAAAGCAGCAAAAGCTACTTCACTACCCATAAAAAAATTATTGAAAGAATATAAAACAACCAGGCAATCCACGCTTGCATTTTTCAATAACTTGTCTGCAGATGCATGTAAAAGAGCAGGCATTGCGGGCAACACAAGTACCACCGTTCGAGCATTGGCATGGATCATTTGTGGGCATGAGTTGCACCACTGGAATGTAATCAGAGAAAAGTATTTGCAAGAATCATAACAAATCGAAAATTTTGCACTGCAAACAAATATTAAAGGTTTAGATTACAAAAAATAATTCGAAAAAATAATGAATCAATTAATATTAGTAGCAGGTGCCACGGGCAACTTAGGACAAAGAATAATAAATAATTTATTAGATAAAGGAGCCACTGTTCGTGCCATTGTGCGCATGAGTAGCCAAGAAGAAAAAATAGATAAACTAACGCAACTCGGTGTAGAAGTTTATCAAGTAAATATGTTAGACCTACAAGAAGTTTCTAAAGCCTGCGAAGGTGTTTCTTGTGTGGTATCTGCATTGGCTGGTTTGCAAGATGTAATCATAGATACACAAAAAATATTATTAGATGCAGCCATAGCAGCAGGTGTACCCCGTTTTATCCCATCCGACTATTCATTGGACTTTACAAAATTTTTCGATGGCGAAAACCGTAACCTCGATTTACGCCGACAATTTCACCACTACATCGATAAAACTTCCATAGCCACTACAACTATTTTTAACGGTGCATTTGCAGATATGCTTACCAACGAAATGCCCCTTATTTTGTTTAAACAAAAACTCATTTTATACTGGGGCCAAGCAGACCATCGCATGAGCTTTACTACCATAGCCGATACGGCTGCTTATACAGCAAACGTTGCAATGGATTCCTCCACGCCTCGTTATTTACATGTAGCAGGTAGCCAACTAAGCCCAAGAGAAATAAAGACAATGATGACAGAAATTTCGGGCAAAAAGTTTCGCCTGTTTCGAGCAGGAGGATTGGGCTTGCTAAGTTTCATTATAAAAATAGCACGTAAGCTTGCTCCAGGCGGACAAGAACTTTACCCTGCGTGGCAAGGCATGCAGTACATGCGCAATATGATAGATGATCGCTCCAATATGAATGAACTGGACAATAACCGCTACCCAATGCAATGGACAACGGTAAAGGATTTGTTGGTAGAGTTTAATAATAAAAATAAGTAGGAAATACAAGCCACGGTTAGTTTGCACATGAAAAGTACGTTATGTTATTAAATGCAAAACTTCGTGAAAGAAGCCAGATAGAACTAAAAAATAGAAGCATTGGAAGTCGGTTGCCAAAATGGATAACATTGTCTAAAAATCGGAAAGCAATTACTAAGCTAATGGAAGGCATGATTTAAAAATATGCTTAAACTACAGCTACAAAATCGTCGTAGAAACTGTTTTAAATTTAGTGGTCATCTCACAGCATCAAGTTGTTAGTTTAAATAATTAAAATCTTTGTAAAGTCTGACACTTATTGCAAAAACTTGCTATTAAAAAATACTTGGAGCTGTCTGACACATTTACTTTAGACTCAAACTAAATATTCCAATATCGAAGACATTTTTAAAAGTATCAGAAAGTAATAGGCGCTTTATGAATGCAAGTTAATTTTAAAGATGCCAGACACTCTTACGTTTGTAATTTTTTAAATAATAGGCTTTCTTTTGCTCAATTAATAAATTTGGAATTTCTATCATATTTTATTACATTTGAATATCTTTTATACTCTATATCTCCTGAAAGCTAATAAAAGCCAAACTCTTGAATCAGCAGTCCCCCCCAAAAAGCTGATATTATTTTTAAAGCATTTAATAATCAATTAATGAGGAATTGTAATTTTTCCTAATTATTTGAACCTGTATTTTTTCTAAAAAAACAAACAATGGAAAAGCTAATTCCGTTCTACTATCATTACGTTTTATTTTTGAGATATCCATTGCTCAAAGTTCCTCCATAGTATTAGGATAGGTATTTTAACACGTGCCTAGGGTTTAGGCATCCTATTGCTGAGGCTGTAAATGTAAATCTTACAAGTGCGATTTAATGATTTATAGCTCAATAGAATATTCAGCATGCATTGATCAACTTTTACACACATAAATATTCTTCTATTATCATAAATATAATATTATGGGACAAAAACAATCAATTGCGAAAAAGTTAATTCGCTTTTCGTTACCAATCATTTTATTTGTGCTGCAGTTTCTTATTTCATTTGATCTAGAGGCGCAATCAATTACACCCTGGAGAATGAACCGGGGTGCAGCAGGTTTTGCCCTTCCTCCAGCATGTTTGCCAATGCCATACCATGGGGCTCCTTGCCCTTATAACTATGCTGCTATTCCACCGGTACTTGACCCGGGTTGGTCAGCTGCGCCTTTAAATGGACTGGGGCAGGTTTCATTTTCAGAAGGCTCTTTTCTTCCCAACGGAAGTTGTTTACTATGGGCAGATTTTACCTATTTTGAAACCCAGGTTACGCTTCCTGCAAATTTTATCATCAGTACTTTTACAGTATCTTTTAGCCAGGTTGATGATGGAGCCAGGGCTTATATTTTTAATTCGGCCCATCCAACTGGTGCATTTGTAGCCGGTGGTGATCTTATTATTGGTGGGCCTCCCGTAACCGCTAATTTAGCCAGCCTTGCTGTGGTGGGTGAAGTAAACAGAATTGTCATTGTTCAATATGACGATTGCCCGGTAGCCAATAACCTTATCGGTGCACAAGTAAATGTGAATGGCCAAATTGTTCTTAGCATCAATTGTCCTCAGAACATAACAGTTAATAATGACCCCAATCAATGCGGTGCTAATGCAACCTATCCTCCTGCCACTGCATCAGGAGGAACTCCGCCAATAAATATAAACTATTCTAATGCTTCTGGCTCTTTCTTTCCTATAGGTACTACTACTGTTACTGCTACGGCAACGGGCGCCGGTAATGGGATAGCAACCTGTACATTTACGGTAACTGTAAATGATAACCAGCCACCATCAATTAGCTGCCCTCCTAATATTACTTTGCCTTGTGGATCGCCCATTCCTAATCCTGATATTGCTTCTGTTTCGGCAAGTGATAATTGCCCTGGGGTAACTGTTAATTGGGTAGGCGATGTGTCTAGCAATTCACTATGTCCAGGCAGTTTTACAATCACACGTACATATAGGGCTACAGATGCGTCAAACAACAGTGCAACTTGTACTCAAACAATAACGGTAGTGGATAATACGCCACCAACCTTAACGGTACCAGCGAATGCAACGCTACAATGTAGCGATCCATTACCACTGATGCCTTTGAATATTAACAGCAGTCCAAATTTTATAGAAGGAACTTATAATGTTGGTACGGCTGTTTTTGGAGCACCCTTAACCGCTACGCCACTTACAGCCGATGCGGTAATGGTTATTGATGATGCGGGTAATCCTTACGATGCCTGTGAAAATATCACCAATGATTTAACAGGTAAGATTGCAGTGATTGAAAGAAGTGGTTGTACTCCACCCGCCAGTTTCTTTGTTACCAAAGCCTACAAAGCGCAATTGGCAGGAGCCGTGGGCGTAATATTTATATTTAACCAGCCAGGCAACAATGTAGTCACAATGGGACTTCCTCCTGGCCCTAATCCAACAATCACCATACCGTTGATGCTGGTATCTAATAATTACGGCAATACACTTAAGGCCGAGATATTGGCGGGTGCTGTAAATGTATCATTATCCGCACCAACAGTTTTTGCCAATGATGAATGTTCGTTTGCAGCCATTACGCATCAGCAAACATTTACACCGGGTAATTGCCCTTCAAGCTTTAACCTTGTAAATACCTGGACAGCGACTGACCAATGTGGCAATGCAACAACTGCATCGCAAACAATTACCTTTATTGACAATACAGCACCTACCATTACTGTACCAGCAAATATAACTTTGCAATGCAGTGATCCGTTGCCTTTAATGCCAGTAAATATTAACAGCAGTCCAAATAACATGGATGGTACTTATACCTTCGGTACCGCTGTCTTTGGTGCACCGTTATCCAACACAGCAGTTACAGGCAATCTAGCATTGGTAAATGATGGATTTGGCAATACTGCCGATGCCTGCCAAGCAGTTACCAATAACCTCACCGGTAAAATAGCCGTAGTAGACCGGGGCTCCTGTTTATTTACCCTTAAAGTATTGGCAGCCCAGAATGCGGGAGCCATAGGCGTTATAGTAGTGAATAATCAACCCGGTAATAATATATTAACCATGGGCGGTGCTGAGCCACTCATCACTATACCATCAATATTAGTATCCAACAATTATGGCAATGCCCTGAAAGCCTCCATGGCACTGGGTACCGTAAATGCATCGTTATCTGCTTCACCTATTATTGCTGCGGATAATTGTTCCGGTGTGACCATCACGTATACAAAAGTGATAACACCTGGATCATGCGCTAACAGCTACAGTATTCTAAACACCTGGACAGCGACTGATGCCTGTAACAATGCTACATCGGCATCTCAGACCATAACAGTGATTGATAATACCAACCCTGTTATTTCGGTTCAGAATATAGCCAGGTGTTTTGCAGATGATAATTTTGGCTGCAGCATCAATTTGGGTGCAACAGCAACCGATAATTGCGGATTGCTTTCATTGACAAGTAATGCACCTGTATGCTTTCCGGTAGGGACTACAACTGTTACCTGGACAGCCACTGACGAGTGCGGTAATGTAACAACAGCAACACAGACGGTAACCCGCAATCCAGAGATCAATATCAATGTTTGTGCTGGTCCTACCAGAACCATTTACACAGGTACAACTTCAGGTGTAGGTCCATTTGGCCCACATACTGTAAACCTCAGTTCTGTTGTAACCGGCGGAACACCAGGATACAGCTACAAATGGACACCTTCAACTGGATTGAATAATGCTTTGATTGCAAACCCGATTGCCAGCCCAGCAGTAACAACAACATATACATTAACTGTTACCGACAGCAGAGGTTGTAAGCGTAGTTTGAGTATTACTATCAATGTTCTGCCTTTATCTGCTGCAGTATGTTCTGGAAGTGGAAACAATGTTAAATTCCTGGTATGTCATATACCACCAGGCAATGCATCTAATCCTCAGAACATTTGTATCAGTGCAAATGCATTGAATGCGCATTTAACCATTGGTAGCAAGGGCCATAACAACTGTTACCTAGGCCCATGCCAGCAAAATTGCGTCAGCACAGTACCTGGTGCAGTTTCTTTAATAACTAGCAACCAACCTGTGACTGACCAGATTGTTACAAAAGAGCCTGATGAAGTGGAACAGCCAGATTTTAAGGTGAATGTTTTTCCAAATCCAGCAGCTTTTGAATTCAGCATACAGGTTTTGAGTAAGAGTAATGAACCTGTTATTGTACGAATAATGGATTTGAATGGAAAAGTAAGAAGTGTGCAAACACAACTTTCAAAAAACAGCATTATTAAAGTAGGAAGCAGACTGTTATCAGGCACTTATTTTGCAGAAGTAACACAGGGCAGCAACAAGCAGCTTGTGAAACTGGTGAAATTGAATTAAAACTTTAAAACTGTGATTTATAAAGGAGGCTGTAAAATCAGCCTCCTTTTTCGTTTTTCAGGTGGGCCACCAAAACGAAAAACTAATTATTTACCAATTTTATGATTGACAAAAGTTGATTGAAGCGAATGGTTCGTGGAGACATAAACCAAGGCGAAGGAATAATAAATTTGTATTGCAGCAAAGACAAAACGTTTTTAATAATGCTGAACAAAAGAGTATCGATAGTTGTGAAAATGGGAGGATACCGTATATATTTGTGTAAGCCACAATTTTATGACAGACCAAGAACTTGAAATAATATTTACAGAAAAATATAAAACGCTGGACATTAAAAAGTCTGCGTTTGACACTCTTGAACAAATATTCAAGGACAATTCTATCGACAAAGACTTTTTGTGTGGCTTTGAACAAAATGAAATCAGAACAATATTTGACAGATTTGAATATCAAATAGACAGGCGTCTCGGTGGTTCTATTATTAGAACAAGAATAGGGCTCTATGTTGAAAGTGAAAACTGGCTTGACAATTTAGAACCAATAGGCTATTACGAACTTGACACAAATCTGAACGGTGAAGTTGTGGATGACTGGTTTGTAATTGAAAAAGAAAAATATTTGAAAGACATAGGAATAATTTCGCACTTTCAAAATATGAATAAAAAACTACCAATTGAGTATTTGAAAAGAAATCATATTCAATATGATTTCGTATCTTATATTTCAATGGTTGGGGCACTATTTGTGAGCAAACAATTTGAAGCTGCTGGACGATTCATTCAAAGAGCTTAAAGTATTCTAGAAACACTTGAGAGCAAGAACTTTGACCAAGAATACTTAAAAGAAGCAAAGAGGTTTCTGAAAATGATAAGCCACTATATAACGACAAATAACTTAGTGACAGACAATTTGAAAAATGAAATAACCGAAAATAAAAACTATGGCTAACATCAGTTTGGCATTACGGCGGCTGACGTGCTTCGTAGAAACATTTGTGCAAGGTTCAGCAATCTCACAGCATCAAGTTGTTAGTTTAAATAATTAAAATCTTTGAAGTGTCTGACACCTATTGCAAAAACTTTCTATTAAAAAAAACACTTGCAGGTGGTCGAGTAGGCAAGGGCATTTCAGCCCGAGCCGCTCACAGAACCGTGCTTGCACCTCTCAATGCACACGGCTCTTCTTGCTCTAAAAATAGTAAAAACTATTCTTTAATCTTACTAAACTCAATCATCTCTTGCCGCAGGCAAAATTGTCTTTGTTAGCAGTAACAAACAAGCTAAACCCTTCGCTCCATCTCCATTACAGAAACTTCTTCACTACTACGATTTAGTCCGTAACTATTTTACGCTTCTCCCATCTATAATGGAATTGAATTCCAATTTTCTTTGAAAGGCTTTACGCACATCGTAATAATAGCAGTCCCAAGTTCCATACAAAAGCCTGTGTAAAGTTCTTGCCATCTCTATGCCGGTTGTTCCATAGCCAATAAACAGATAACCGCTATGGTTGTCGTACAAGCGTCAGAAGACCTATACTTTTAACAACAAGGTAATGTTTCGACACTTCATCGAATGGTTTACTTACGTTCAACTCCTTTACACTCATCTGAACCCTTTATGAGTCCTTTTAACTTATTGCTCACTACCATAGCTTTTGGCTACAGCAGTATAAGCCGATTTGCAAACCCCTTCTGTTAGGCGTATGCGGAGGACCTTCCTCCATCTCTTGTATAGCATTGAGTAAACATTTGCACGTTACTCATTCGTGGCGCACTCTGACACATTTACTTTAGACTCAAACTAAATATTCCAATATCGAAGAAATTTTTAAAAGTATCAGAAAGCAATAGGCGCTTTAAGAATGCAAGTTGATTTTAAAGCTGTCAGACACTCGAACGTTTGTAATATTTAAAATCCACGCAACGACAATACGTTATTAATAACGGAAAACAAAAGATTATCAATAGTTGTGAAAATAGTAGGATACTGTATATATTTGAGCTGTGTCTCATGCTAACGCAATTCAAAACTGCTCAAAAAGTAATAATATAATTTCCAAGACAACAAAAATTTGACAAAATGTATGAACTTGTAAAAAAGAAAAGTATCGGGGTTAGAATTCTGATTGGAATAGTGATATTATTTTCAGTAACACAAACTCTAAAGTTTTTCCTAAAAGAACCAACATTAAATATTAACGATGAATTAGTCAAAACAGCTAACGAGATAAATAAACATGCACCAATTGTTATTGACAGTTTAACAACATTTGATAATGTAGATGCACTTAAAGGAAATATTTTTCAATATAACTATACTCTTAAAGTTGAAAAATCAACGGTGGATACTACCGAATTGAAAAAAGCTGCAAAGGAAAGTTTTGTAGACCAACTTAAAAAGGACCCGAAAGCAATGTATTTCAAGCAGAGCAATATAGAAATTCATGCAAATTATGCCGATATTAATGGAGCACAAATTTGTAAGATTATTGTATTGCCAAATGAATACTAAATTGACAAAATAGAATGACGAGAAGAAATACGAACACGCAACATTGAATTCCTAAGCAAGTTTGGCATCTGCCAATTGCACATATAGGCTGCAGTTCGGGCTAGATAAACAATTTACAACTTTAGTTCCCAAAGCCACAATTCGTCTACCCACCACAAGTGTTCGTAAGACTAGAAAGTACCATATTAAAATAATAAGTTAAGCCTGAAAGGCTGGTATTAATATAGAATTCAACCCACGTTATAATGCCGAAATCCCGAAGGAATGACATTATTGCTAATATCACCCCTTCGGGGTTTATTAAAAACACCTTGTGTTTACTATATTAATTGCATCCCTTCGGGATTAAAAGTTGAATAATAAAACGTTCCGAATACTTGTGGTGGGGGCATAAACCAAGGGGAACGAATAGTAAATTTGTATTGCCGCCACGACAATACTTTTTTAATAACGCTTAACAAAAAAGTATTGATAATATTGAAAATGATAGGATACCGTATATATTTGTGTTGTACGCCACTTTATGACAAACCCAGTTAACATAGAACAACGCAAACCAATTTGGATAGCTCTTTCCGAATTCTATCTTGACACGGAATTACAAGATTCAGATTTTCGACATATAGCTTTCACTATTCTTGACAGCCCATATTCACTTGACGAAGTTAAAACTATAAATAAGTATGAAGTGTTCCCAATCTTGCAAGCAAACCTTTTAAGTCCAGCAGGTGTATGGGCAGGTTTTGACGAAGATTTCTTGGTTGAAAAAATACTTTTTTTAATTGAAAAGAAAAGCAAAATAGGAAGGGTGACTATAGAAGTAACTTACCAAATGTATAAATGGATGTGTAAGGACTATTGGAAGAAACTTGAAACAATTTACAACGACATAAAAATAAATCCAGACACTTTCATTGTTACTTGCAGAACTGCATTTATCAATAACCTAATCCCTTTCCAGTTTGACAAAGCAACACTTCCTATTTATAAAAAGTTAGAACAAATAGCTTTAGAGTATAAACAAAAAGGGCAATTAAGATCATTTTATGAACATTTACAAGAGGGACAGTATTATATAAATTTTTGGACTGCATACTTTTTAATTGAGGATTTTGAATTGAAAGGTACAGAAAAGCTAATTGGGCTTAACGAAAATGAATTCGTCATTGAAAATTGTTACAGATTAATTGAAAATCATTTTCAAAACTTTAAAGACAAAGAGCAAATAAAAAATTGCAGTTTTTGGTTGGAAGCGAAAAAAGCAACGTACAACATTGGTATTGCTAATAGCGTGTCTTGACATTGGAGTAATCAGCAGAGGTAATTATGTTGTACTACAGTTCGGGGCGCTAGCCTGCGTTGGTTACCCTCACATTTCATAAGCACCCGTCCCATTCACTCCTGCGCCGCTGAGGATTGGTCTCGACCAGCCGTCCAACTTATTAAAGCTTCTGTTCGCCGCATTTCAATGATCAAGTGACGGCTAAGATTGTAACGAAGAACGAAACGATATTCCAACGGAGGCAGAGACATTCAACAGCTTTAAAAATAGTAGGATAATTTATATATTTGTATTGTATGCAATTGCAACCACCGAACAGTCAGCTAGCTGTACACAAAATACAAGCCGACACTTATTTAGAAATCCGAATTTTAATAATTTAATCGTTTTGATATGAACAAATTGATACTTTTCTTCTTTCTGCCATCACTCTCCTATGCACAGATAGACAGTACTGATATAATTGTTAAGCTAATGATGGACAAGCAAAAAATTGTTGGGCTTTCGCTGGCAGTAATAAAAAACGGACAATCTGTTACAAACAAAGGCTATGGATTAGCCAACGTAGAATTAAATGTACCGGTAAGCTCCGAAACCGTAATCAGACTTGGTTCAGTAAGTAAACAGTTTTTTACAACAGCTATTATGAAATTAATGGAAGATGGAAAACTGGATATTGAGGATGGCGTACATAAATTTTTCCCTGATGCACCAGAAACATGGCGACCTATTAAAATAAAGAACTTGATGTCTCATACATCAGGTTTGCAAAGAGAAGCCCCTGCGTATGACAATTTCAAAATACAACCCGATCTAGACATTATTAAATCTGCCTATAATTTACCCCTCCTCTTCAAAACAGGAGAAAAATTCGAGTATTGTAATTTAGCTTATTTTATGTTGGCAGAAATTATAAAACAGGTAAGTGGCATGCCTTGGCAGGCTTATATTCAATCTACGTTATTTGTACCAGCAGGAATGAACAATAGCTACCACACTGATTTTTATCAAATCATTCCGAACCGTGCTAATGGCTATATGTATAACAAAAAAACATTGGTGAATGCCACAACCATGTATGCCATTAGACCCAGCGGTGGATTTCTTTCTACCTCTACCGATATGATTAAATGGGAGAAGGTTCGACTGGAGAAAAAGATTATTCTTAAAAAAGAAAATTGGGAAAAAATATGGCAACCGTTTATTAAAACTTCGGTTAAAGCAGATTCAAAAGAATATTATGGTTTTGGATGGTTCATAAATGAATACAAAGGGCATAAATTAATTCAACATGGGGGTTCTAATATTGGTTTTAGATCTGTCTTTGCACATTTTGTGAATGATGGACTTTCAATTATTATCCTTACCAATACAGATGAAGCAAATCTAAGTGCCATAGCAAACGCACTTGCTGATTATTATTTCAGAAAATAACCATTCCATAAGTTACACTGAGCCAGAGTTGGTCAGCCCCACATTTTATTAGCACTAATACCATCCGTTCGTGCGCCGCCGAGGCTTAGTCTCGACCAGCCGACCCAACTCATTAGAGCTTCTGTTCGCCGCAAGTCAGAGACCAAGCGGCGGCGAAGATTTTAGCGAAGAACGAAGCGAGATGCCAACGGAGGCAGAATAGCATTTAATACCACATCAAACGATAACAGCTAGGCCTGATTTTCAAGTGCAATAGATATTGCAAAAAGATTGGAGAGGCAGGAAAGGAAGCAAAGAAATACTTATTGCGAATGAAAATAGGGAATAGAAAATTTGTGTAGCCGCAACAACAAAACGTTTTTAATAATGCTAAACAAAAAAGTATCGATAATATTGAAAATGGTAGGATACCGTATATATTTGTCCCATAGGCAATATTAAACGACAGATCACAAAAAAAATGACTGAAGTAGAAAAATACATACAACAATTTGAACCTGAAGTTCAAGAAAAATTAAATGCGCTGCGACAAGTATTTTTTGACGTGTTGCCTGACATAGAAGAAAGTATTCGTTATAAAATGCCCGCTTTTAAAGTAAGAAAACATCATCTCTACTTTGCGGCTTACAAAAAACACATTGGTTTTTATCCTGTTTACGGCATTACAGAAATAGAAGATAAAGTTTCTGAATATAGAGCTAAAAATACAAAAGACAGTTTACATTTTATGCTTGACAGACCTTTGCCGATTGAATTGATTAAAAAAATCATAATACTGAAATCAAAACTTTAATTAAATTGACAACTAAAAATGGAGATAACGCCTAAGCATATTGAGCGAATAGAAAAAATGACTTTCGCTTCTGTATATCCACATTATGTTACCAAAGTTGAGAAAAAAGGAATAAAAAAAGAAGCGTTACATAAAGTCATCGAATGGCTCACTGGGTTTGACGACAAAAAAATACAAAAATTAATTGACGAGAAAGCCACTTTTGAAACATTCTTTAAGAAAGCAAAATTAAATCCCAATGCCAACCTGATTCAAGGAGTAATCTGTGGTTATCGAATAGAAGAGATTGAACATCCACTAACCAAAAAAGTTAGATATCTTGACAAATTAGTAGATGAATTAGCTAAAGGAAAAAAGATGGAGAAAATTTTAAGAACTCAATAATTTACGAATGGCAAACAACACGACAGAAATAAACCCAGCCTATCACTTTGCTGCAAGGCTGGCTGAACATTGTAGCAATGGGCATTTTATCGTTGTTGTGCTACATCTAGGCTGAACAAACGTTGCTGGGATTTTGTTTGTTAACCTGTACTATTACATCTTTAATCAGCATCAATTCCAGGCGAACGAGCAATGAATAGCAACCCTGCAAGCAAGTCCTGCCCGCTATACACAATGGCAGCATACAATATATCATAACAATTAAACTTAGCAACTAAAATAAATACAATGGAAAACAAACAAGACAATTCTAAGGTTCTTAAAAATAAATATATACCAACTGCTGAGTTTTATAGCCAAATAATTGACAGTTTACAAGATTATTCCATTTTTACATTGGATAAAGAATTCAATATAAACAGTTGGAGTTCTGGCTCTACAAAAATATTCGGTTACGAAACAGACGAAGTTATTGGAGAGCCTTTCGATATTATATTTACGGAGGTCGATATTAAAAGTGGCGTTCCGAAAAAAGAAATCGAAACAGCTTTAAAAGAAGGCAGAGCAACGGATAACAGATGGCACATTGCAAAAGACAAGAGCCTTTTTTATGCTTATGGATTGGTTTTTCCGCTGACTGGATTAGACGGAGAGTTGCTGGGTTACGTTAAAATTTTGCGAGACCTAACGGATAGAAAACAATCTGAAGATGCGATAAAAAAATATGTAAGAGAATTGGAGGAATTGAATACTCATAAAGAGAGTGTTTTGGCAATACTTTCACATGATTTAAGAAGTCCTCTATCAGCCATTATTGGAACAGCAAAATATTTGAAAGAAAATTTTCATAAAATGAAACCCGATGCTGTTCAGGAAATGCTTGATTTGCTTTATAAATCATCAACAGATGAATTAGATATGTTAGACTATCTTGTAGAATGGGCAAGAATAAAATACGCATCAGACGTATTTTCTCCAACAAAAATAAAACTAATAGAATACATCAATCAAGTATTTGAAACCCTAAACGAAACGGCTTCGTTAAATACTATAAATCTTCATCACGAAATTAAAGAGAATACCTCTGTATTTGCAGATGGTAAAATGTTAATCTCTATTATTCAGAATATTGTTTCAAATGCTATAAGGCATACAGGAAAAGGAGGAACAATAACGGTTTCCGCAAAAAGCAAAGATGACAAAATTATCGTTCAGGTTAAGGACACTGGAATTGGAATGTCTAAAGAAATAATGGCAAAACTTTTTACACCACAATTGAAAACCCTTTCAGAAAAAAGAAAAAAGGATAAGGGTGCTGGAATTGGATTATTATTGGTAAAAGGATTTTTAGAAAAAAATGGTGGCGAAATATGGGTAGAAAGTATTGAAGGCGAAGGTTCATCTTTTTATTTTACTTTACCCTTTGAGAAACCATTATATAAAATAGGTAGTTCAGACGAAATTATGTTTGACGAAAGTATGTAATGTAACTACTGGAGAATTGCATTTAAATAGCCACAGCGTATAAAAAAATTATTGCTGCAATTGCGGCTTGACGGAAGCCCAATCTGCAGCAATGCATATCTAGGCTTTATATTTAAGCCATAGTTCGTCTTCCCAACACAAATGTTCGGAAGATTAGAAAGCACCATATTAAATAATAAGTTAAGCCTGAAAGGCTGGTATTAATATAGAATTCAACCAATGTTATAATGCCGAAATCCCGAAGGGATGACATTATAACTAATATCACCCCTTCGGGGTTTATTAAAAACGCTTTGTATTTACTATATTAATTGCATCCCTTCGGGATTAAAAGTTGAATTATAAAAAGTTCCGAACAGTTGAAGTGTTCCCAACACAACTGTTCGCTATTGTCTTCTCCACATATTTACGAATTAGCAACTATATGATTGCTAAAGTTTATTGAAGCAAATAGTTCGTGGGGACAAGAACCAAGGCGAAGATTATCGATAATATTGAAAATGGGAGGATACCGTTTATATTTGTGTTGGCAGCAACCATAAAAGACACACCACAATGAATAAAGTACTGACATTTTTTTTGACAATTTTAAGTTTAAGTTTATTTGGACAAAGTAATCCGACAGAGGAGGCTCAACCAATTGTTGCAGAAGGTAAACTTTTGTATAAATCAGAAATGGCTTCTTGGTATGGAACAGACGTATTTTTGGAAAATACTAAAGACAAAGAAAATATTGGCGGCTACTTTTCGTATTCTGACAACGAACTTTCAAAGTGTATCTTCTTTTCCAAAACTGACAAACCTAAAGTAATTGGAACTATAACATTTGATAGTACATACAATATAAATACGGCTGATTTGAGTATGATAGAAAGAGAATTTACCAAAACAGAAAATGACCTATATGAAATTAGAAAACTTGCATTATCAGAAATGAACTCTGACACTTTATTTAAAACTTACAAGAACACTAATCTAAATTTAATCCCACTAATAAATGGTAAGGATAAGAAAGTTTATGTTTTGACAGGTCCTCAAAATAGTGGAGTGGTAATATTCGGCAACGACTATGTTTTGACATTTGACTATAACAACAAACTGCTAATTAAGAAACAACTACATAAAAATATTATTCCCGTTTATTATGGAGGAAAAGAAGAAAAAGACAAACCAACCATTGGAGCAGTGCATAGCCATCTACCAGAAACTGGACAGTTTATGACTGCTACTGACATCTGCACATTAATGCTTTATGAGAAGTTTGCAAAATGGGAACAGCATATGGTAGTATCCGAAAAGTATATGAATATTTGGAATTGTAAAACAGACCAACTTACTGTAATTCCAAGAGAAGTGGTAGACAAAATAAATAAAGACCAAGAAAAACGTAAGAAGAAAAAAGCTGATGAGTAGAATGGCTACTACGCTTAGTTTCCTGTCCCTACGAAACGTACTCTATTGTCTTCTCCACATATTCACGAATTAGCAATTTTATGATTGCAAAAGTTTATTGAAGTGAAAGGTTCTTGGGGACACGAACCAAAACGAATATCCTTTTTAAAATTTGTGTTAAAGTGAAATAAGTTATTTTTTTATATTAGCAATTCTGTACTCACCCACCAATCATCCCCATCTATCTCCTCCACGATAAAAGCTGAAAAAAGATTTTCTGCCGAAGGGCTCCCGACATAAATGTACGGGACAAGTGCAGGATAGGAGTGGCACCGAAGCGTAGCGCAGGTACAGCGGATAGCCCCCGCAAAAAGTGAGGGACGGGCCGAGCAAATGCCCAATAAAGATTTATAGTCCACAGCCAAAAAAAAAACATTTTACATAAGCGGTTTTGCCAAGACAATTTTTCCATTAACTTCATACCCTAAATAATAATCTATGATTAAAAATAATAGTGCGATAAAATTTCTATTTTTTGTATGCCTTGTATGTATAGGTGTGCGGGTACATGCGCAGGAAGCTACACGGTACCAAGTGCCACCAAAAGAAATAGCCGATTTGCTGCTGGCAAAACCTACGCCCGGTGTGAGTGTAGATAGCAAGGGTGAGTGGATGTTGCTGAGCGAACGCAATAGTTACCCGACGGTGGAAGAGCTTGGGCAACCGGAAATACGGGTGGCGGGTTTGCGCTTGAACCCCAATAATTTTAGCCCGAGTAGGCAAACGTATATAAATAACTTTTCGTTGAAAAATATACAATCTGGTAAGGAATATAAAGTGAGCGGCTTACCTGCAAATATGCTGGCTGGCAATGTGAGCTGGAGCGATACTGAAAAGAAAATTGTATTTACCAACACTACCGGCACAAGGGTAGATGCTTATATCATAGATGTGGCTACGCAAAAAGCAATGCGTGTAAATAAGCAACCGCTCAATTTGATAAACGGTGCAAACATACGCTGGATAGATGATAACAGCATTATGTATAAAGTGGCTACTGCAGTTGCAAGTGCAGCGCCTAAAAAACCGATTACGCCATCTGGGCCTACGATACAACAAAGTATTGGTAAGGCGGCGCCTACAAGAACGTATCAAGATCTAATAAAAAGCCCTTACGATGAGCAGTTGTATGCGTTTATGGCTACGGCACAATTGGTAGTAAATAAAAATGGCGTGGAAACAAATATTGGTAAGCCTGCTATTTATGCAGCGGTATCTTTTAGTGCCGATAAAAAATATATGATGCAACGTACCATTGTAAAACCATTTTCGTACTTGGTGCCTGCAGGTGGTTTTCCGAGTGTGGTGAGCATTACAGATATGCAAGGCAAGGTTGTAAAAGTATTGGCAGAGTTGCCCAACATAGAAACCAGGCCTAGCGGCAATGATAATGTGCAAGATGTACCAAGGAGTTTTTCTTGGAGAGATGATGAGGCGGCTACGATAACTTGGTGCAAGGCATTGGATAGTGGATTGATAAAAAATAAAATGGAATACCATGATGCAGTGTATGCATTGAGTGCACCGTTTACTGGGGAGGCCAGGGAATTGTTTAAAACTCAAATGCGCTATGGCGGCGTGGCTTGGGGCAATGAAAGCTTTGCATGGGTAGCGGAGTTTTTGCAAGGTAAGCAGTTGCAACGTACAAGCAGGTTCAACCCTAGCACTGGTGCCATGGAAAAATTATTTGAATACAACAGCACCGATGCATACAGTGACCCAGGTGACCCTGAAACTGAAAAAAATAAATTTAACAGAGATGTTATAAAAATTACCAACAATCGTTTGTTGCTAAATAATACCGAAGGTGCTTCTCCAAAAGGCGACTTACCATTTTTAGCTACATTTGATTTGGGCACCAAAAAAACAGAAATACTTTGGCGCTGCCAAGAGGGAATGTGTGAGCAAGTGGTGGCAGTATTGGATGCAGATAAATTGCAATTGCTTACTCGCAAAGAATCGCAAAAAGATGTGCCCAATTATTTTATTAAAAATCTAAAATTGAAAATAGCTGATATGGCTATTACCAATTTTGCAAACCCCTACCCTGCATTGGAAGGCGTAACAAAACAAAAGTTACAATACAAAAGGGCAGATGGTGTGGACTTAACAGGCGATTTGTATTTGCCAAAAGGTTATAACAAAGAAAAAGATGGCCCATTACCTGTGGTGATGTGGGCATACCCAAGAGAGTTTAATAGTGCGGCAGATGCAGCGCAAGTGAGGGGTAGTAAAGACAGATTTACATTGCTCAATTGGGCTAGCCCTATATTTTATGTAACACAGGGATATGCCATCTTGGATAATGCAGAAATGCCGATAGTGAGTACAGATAGTTCTAAAAAACCGAACGATGATTTTATAGCCCAATTAAAATTAAATGCAGAGGCGGCCATAAATAACTTGAGTACAATGGGTGTGGGCGATAAAAACAGGGTGGCTGTAGGCGGACATAGTTATGGTGCGTTTATGACAGCCAATTTACTAGCGCATACCAATTTATTTAAAGCGGGTATCGCCCGCAGTGGTGCATACAATAGAACCCTTACGCCATTTGGGTTTCAAGGGGAAGATAGAACCTACTGGCAAGCACCGCAATTGTATTTTGATATGAGCCCGTTTGGCTTTGCCGATAAAATAAAAACACCGCTACTTTTAATACACGGCGATAGCGATGACAACCAAGGTACTTTCCCGATAAACAGTGAGCGCTTGTTTGCCGCTATAAAAGGCAATGGCGGTAAAGTGCGTTTTGTATTTTTACCATACGAAGCACATAGCTATAGAGGCAAAGAAAATTTATTGCACATGTTGTGGGAGCAGGGGGAGTGGTTGAAAAAATATGTAAAATAAGCGTCAAGTGTGATATTTTTTTTATGTATTTTTTTGTTTTAATAGAAATCCTTGTGAAGTAAAATCAATTATTTCGCAAGGATTTTAGTTTTAGGACTGCCTAGAAAAAATCTATTAACTAGAGTTAATGAAAACCATTGCCCCAAAATAATATAGGATCAAGTGCAAATATCTTTTTAAAGTATTTGAAACACAAACAGCAGAAACAATATTCAACTTCGGTATCCCGCTGTCTGTAGTAGTCTTGCACGCAAATTCTTTTATACTTTAACATTTATTTGTGCAAGAGCTACTACTGCCCATCGGGGTTAGACCTAGCAAAGCAACTTTTTCAACTGGCACAATAGAATTTAATTGTATATTTAATTATCCTGTTAACTTCTCAAATTAAATACATGAAAAAAATATCCATCATTTTCATATGCTTATTTATGTCAACGATTTCGTTTTGCCAAAATGAGAAAGAAAAAAAAACGTATAATTTCGATTTTGAAAAAGTAGCACAAGACAAACCGTTATACTGGGATAGTTTTGGCAGCATTGATTATACGATAACCCTGGATTCAACTGTTAAACATGAAGGAAAATATGCAATGTGTATTAACAACCCAAAAGGAGTAGCGGATTATAAAGCCAGTTCATACACTTTTGCCAATAGTTATAACGGCAAAAAAATGACCCTGACCGGATACATGAAAACCGAAAATGTTTCAGATGGCTATGCCGGTTTATGGATAAGAATAGACCCCAATGTGGCTTTTGACAATATGCAAAAAAATGGCATAAAAGGCACCAACGATTGGAAGAAATTTGAAGTAACGGTAGATATGGATCCACAAAAAACAAAAGCCATTGTGGTGGGTGGTTTACTTGTAGGAAAAGGCAAAATGTGGATTGATGATTTAAGTATAACGGTAGATGGAAAAGACATGACGACTTTAACAGCTCTTCCAAAAAAGATTTACCTTGCAGATAGCGATAAATCATTTGGCAATGCTTCAAAAATAGAAAGTATAACATTAAATGATGCAACAAGTGAAGACCTAAGAATGCTTGGCCTTATTTGGGGATTTGTAAAATATTACCATCCCAATGTAGCAGCAGGTAATTTTAATTTCGATAATGAACTATTCAGACTTACGCCAAAAATCGTAGCATCAAAATCCAAAGTGGAAAGAGATTTGGTTTTCATAAATTGGATCAAAGATTTAGGTGCTTTTGAAATAGCAGATAAGATAAAAATAAGCGGCGAAGTGAAAATGCTGCCTGATCTAGACTGGATAGAAAATTCTAATTTATCGAAAGACTTATTGGCATTACTAATCAATGTAAAAAATGCAAATAGAAAGAATGAACATTACTACATCGGTTTATATGATGGCGTAAATAATCCAGATTTTAAAAATGAAAAAGCTTATTCATCACTTAAATATCCTGATGCGGGATTTAGGTTACTGTGTTTGTACCGCTATTGGAATATGATACAATATTATTTTCCTTATAAACATTTAATAGAGGGGGATTGGAAAAACATTTTACAAAAATATATACCAATATTTGTAGGGGCAAAAAATGAATTGGAATATAAACTGGCTGCATTGGCCTTAATTGCCGAAATACACGATACACACGCAAATATTTGGGGTACAGACGAAGCGCTCAAAAATTTTAGGGGATTAAGATACGCCGCAGTGGAATTAAACTTTATAGAAAAAAAAGCGGTGGTAACTGGTTATTATAATGATACCTTAGGCAAACAAACTGAGTTGAAAGTTGGTGATGTCGTTACATCCATAAACAATATACCAACAGATGATATCATAAGGAATGTACTAAAATACACCCCTGCATCCAATTACCCAACTCAACTAAGGGATATTGCCCCAAATTTGCTAAGAAGCAATGATACTGCTGTTGCAATTACATACACAAGGGATGGTGAGGCAAAAAACACGATTGTGACTACTTTTCCGGCAGGCAAGGTAAATATCTACAGCAAATTTCAAAAACGTGATACTTGCTTTAAATTTATAAATAAGGATATAGCCTATCTCTATTTAGGTACTATAAAAAACAAATATGTGCCTACCATAATGAAAGAAATAGAAAATACAAAGGGGCTGGTAATAGATTTGAGAAGCTATCCATCGGAGTTTGTTGTATTTAACTTAGGAAAGTATTTCACGCCAAAGAAAACCGATTTTGTAAAATTTGCGGTTGGCAATATTCAGACCCCTGGCTTGTTTACAATAGGAGATAAATTAAAAGTCTTTGGCAAAAAGGCTACATTTTATAAAGGCAAAATTGTAATTCTTATAAATGAAACCACCCAAAGCCAAGCAGAATATACTACGATGGCTTTTAGGGTAGGGCCAAATGTTACCGTAATAGGCTCAACAACTGCAGGAGCCGATGGCAATGTTTCAAGGCTTTACTTGCCTGGCGGTATTAGCACCATGATTAGCGGTATAAATGTTTTATATCCCAATGGAAAAGAAACACAACGTATCGGTATCGTACCTGATATTGAAGTTACTCCAACCATAGAAGGAATAAAGTTAGGTAAGGATGAACTGTTGTTAAAAGCAATTGAGTTGATAAATAATTAATCGTCTTTTGTAACTGATCATCAAGCACCCTGTGTTACCATTATACAGCATACAAGGGAGAAATATTTTTAAATAAAACTGTCCTTTTTTTCTAACATACAAACCGTAAAATAACTAATTTCTACCTTTCGATAACTGAAACAGAGTAAGAAAATAAAGTTGAGTAATTATGTGGTATAAAAATTATATACCATGAAATTTTATTCCATTTTACTTATTGTAATGTTTGCATTTACAAACAGTTTTGCACAAGTGGCTATTAATACAGACGGCAGCAATGCTGATGCCAATGCCATACTTGACATTAAAAGCACCACAAAAGGTTTACTTATTCCAAGAAGTTCTAGTACAACAATCTCAGGGCTCATTTCTGCAAAAAATGGGATGATGATGTACGATACTACCTATCAGCGCATGCGGGTGAGATCTGAAAACGGTTGGCGTGATGTGGTTGATAGCCGCTCATGGACAAGAAGCCTTAATCTTTCAGACCAGGTTGTATACACTTTGGATAGTGTTGGTATTGGCACTTCATTACCTGCAACAAAACTTGATATTAGAAGTATTAGTCCAGGCGTATTATTAAGACTTGGCACTACCGACCCACAAATAGATTTTTACCAAGGTTCTACTGCTACAGGTTTTGTAAATATAACTGGGGCCGATTTTAAAATGGGCACATTTGCTAGTAATAATACTGGCAAAGCTATTATAAGATTAAATGGCGGAGATAGGCTTACTGTAGCACCCGATGGCAATGTGGGCATTGCAAATAATGACCCTATAACTAGATTACATATTGCCAGTGGACAAGATGCAGGACTAGCCAATACACAAAATGGGTTTGTAATGCTTGGGCAAGAAACTAGCTCAAATGTTGTAATAGATAACAATGAAATTATAGCTCGTAATAATGGCGCTATCTCTACATTATTTATGCAAAACAATGGCGGCACGGTACAAATAGGCAGCACAGCTGTACCTACAGGTTATGTACTTTCTGTAGCTGGTAAAGCCATCTGTACAGAGCTTCGTGTACAACTTACTAGCGCATGGCCCGATTATGTTTTTGATGAAAAATACAAACTACCGGACTTTAATGCACTTCGCAATTATATAAAAGAAAACAAACACTTACCCAATATACCTGCTGCAAAAGACATTGAAAAAAGCGGAATGGAAGTAGGCGATATGCAACGACGCATGATGGAAAAAATAGAAGAACTCACGCTGTATATATTGGAATTAGAAAAGAAAGTTTCTGCACTTGAGAAAAATAAGTAAACAAATTTATTGAAATAGTTAGGATAGAAATTTTAGCTATAAAATTATTATTTAAAAAATAATGAAAAAAACAATTGTAAATATTAGTTGGTTGCTACTTCTTACGTGCAATAATATATTAGCACAAAATATACCACACCCCGCTCATCCAATATGTCAAACAGAGGTACATGATAGTGGTTATTACATGAAAAATGCAGAAGCGTTTCTTGCAGCAAGACTTGCAGAAAGGCAGGCAGAACCAAATGCACCAAATTTTTCTTCGCCATATGTAGTAAGGGTTTTTATTCGCATCGTAAGAGAAACGAATGGGACACTACCCGCATGCGATGCTGCAACGGCTATTCAAAATTTTGATGAAATGAATAACCAGTACAATGCTCATAATATTTGCTTTCAATTGGTGGGGTTAGATTATATTAATGATAGTTACTTAAATAATTTTAACAGTGATGCATTGCTTTCTGATGGTACGTATGAAAATTATATTCGCCACAATGATTATGATGTAAACGGCGCAATAACAATATTTATACATTACAATTACTTAAACAACAATGGTAGCAGTGGTAATGCGTATGGCATCCCCAATAATTTTGTAAGTATAGCTCGCTGGGCTGTAACAAGCAGTACGGTACATTCTATTTTTGGGCACGAAATAGGGCACGACCTTGGACTTTATCATACATTCAGTCGCTACAACGATTTACAAGAAACGGTTACTAGAAATGTAGGTAACTCCTGTTATAACTGTAACATTGGTGGTGATCTTTGCTGCGATACACAGGCTGATTATCGGTATACCAATAATCAATCAGAAGACTATGTAACCAATTGTGATTATGTAAGAAATTATGCAAACCCCTGCGACGGGCTGCAATACAATCCAAGTACAATAAACATTATGAGTTACATGCCGTGGAGTTGTATATCATTTACATCCACCGCCATTACAAGCAACCAGCGTACTCGTATGCATGCTACCATCAACGATATTTTTGGGCCAATATATTCTAGAGTGGCAGAAGATGTTATATTATTAAGTACTATTAATGCAAGCAGCAATGTAGTAAGAATTTATGGCGCACGCACCACAATATCAAGTATCAGCAATACAGCCATTACTCATACTGGAAGTTCCAAAGCATATTTTGCTGCAGGTAATGCTGTTATTTTTAACCCAGGTGTAACGCTTGCTCCCGGTAGTGCAGGTTTGGCAAATGCCTCTATTTCTGGATGCAATTAAAAATAAAAAATGAAAACAAAATTAAGTATAGCAATAATAATTTTTGTGTATGCAGCAATGCCATTTTACAGTTTTGCACAACCAGCATTTGAAATAACTCAAAATATTTATCGAGTTCCTTATCTCGGTGGTACAAATGTGCATATTAGCAACGACCACTACACACATTCACCTGTAGGTAGGTATGACATGAGTGGAAACAGCAATGGCAGCAGTTGTAGTATTAACTATGTTATTGTAGCTGCAGCCGCAGGGTATGTTCGCAGGATTGAAGATGATTATGATGTGCATGGCCCAGATTGCAGTTCGAATTGTAGCGACTACAACAATTATGTATGGGTAGAACATGCCAATGGAGAATGGACAAAATATAGCCACATGAAAAAAAATAGTACAAAAGGAAATGCAGGATTGGTTGTAGGTCAGTTTGTACAAAGCGGGCAAATGTTAGGTTATGAATGTGAAATAGGCCAGGCAAGCGGACCACATTTACATTTTGAGGTAAGGCATCCCAACAATCCAGCCAATGTGCAAATAAGTACCCTTGGTGGTTTTATGAGTGATGCAGATCATCGCATACCTGCAATATGTGGACTACCAAAAAATTATTTTGAAGATGGAGATGATATAGTAAGTGCAATATGCCCTGCTTGCAATACGGGATTAAGCTTATTTATGAGCAACCTAAATTTTGGAGCCAATAAAGTATACGCAAAATTAGTGGGGGGCACTATAACCAGCAGTAGCAATGTAACTTTTTCATCTACATCTTCTACCCTTTTACAATCTAGTACCAGTATCATTTTCACCCCGGGATTAGTGGTAAACCAAGGCGCTTATTTTAGTGCCAGAATAGGGGGCTGTGGAACTACGCCTTATTAAAGCATCTATTTGATGCGGTTTACAAACTGTCGGTTTGTTTCACTTTTTGATACCGTATAATAAACGATTGCTTCCTTTAAATAAACGCATAGGGCATACCCAACATTTTTTTCTAATTCTGTGAAATCTTTCTGACAAATAAACCCATTCGCATGAAAAAGATAATCACTCTTTTTACAATTGTTATTTCATTGCTCGGCCAAGCTCAAAATGTAGGGATAGGCACATCTACTCCCGCCGCACGTTTAGCCGTTGATAGTAGTATTATGGTAGATCAGGCAAACAGTAACCAAGGTTTTTTAGATAAAAGCGCATTGTATTTTGGAAGCGATAAAAAAGTGGGTATTGTACGGAGTTTCCTCACAGGTTCTTCTGGAAGAAATGGATTGGGCTTTTTTACAAATAACACGAGGCGACTTACAATAGATAGTACTGGTCAGGTAGGTATTGGCACAATAAATCCATTGCAAACACTACATGTCAGCGGCAACACATATATATCTGGCAACTTAGGTATTGGATCTTCTACACCCGATTATGCTTTTGAAAATTTATGGGGCTATAATTATATGTTTTATGGCCTGGGTGTAGGTACGGTACCGAATTCAACTTATATGCTCGATGTAGGCAGTGCACTCCCTTCTCGTATTCAAGGTTCGTTAACTACCAACGGCCTTTTCACCGTAAACGACAATGCTGTAGTAAATGGCACTTCTACTGTCAATGGCAATGCTGTAGTAGATGGCACTCTTACGGTAAACAATGGCAAGGGCGTGGCCTATAATGCGAGCGGCAGCACCAACCTGCGCATCTATACTTTTACCACGGCTACATTTGGTGCTGTACTGCCCGGCTTTGGTTTGTCTGCAGAAGGTGCTATAGCTTTTAATGGTGGCTTTACTGGGGTGCCAAGGGTATTTGTAGGCGATATAGATTTAACTGGCGGCAGCAGCGGCGAACTTTACAGAGTGCAGTTGCAATTGTATGGCTGCAGCACTACCAGTGGAGTAACAAGCTGCAAAGCAAGGTTACTCAATACTAGCCCAAACCCTGTAAACTATACAATAACCTGGAATTGTATGGCCATAGGGAATTGATAATAATTAAAACATAAAACGGATGCTAGTCTTTTAAAATCAATTAAACCATTTTATTAGATTAGTATTCGCTTTTTTTAAACTAAATTCAAATAATCCTTAGAAAAAAATCATAAAATTGATTAACTTGATATAAAATTAATTGTAGCATTTAATTTCAAAAATAACCTTGTCAACTACCTTGCATAAGAGAATAGAATCTATACTAATTACCTTAACAGTATGGACATTTATTTTTATACCTTTTTTTACAACTGCACAACAATACAACTTTGATTACATCAATATTAAAAATGGTTTAGTTAACAATACAGTTCGCTCCATCTATCAAGATAAAAAGGGTATTATGTATTTTGGTACCAATAGCGGTGTGAGCATTTATTACGGCAACGCCTTTAAAAATGTAGATGCAGTAAATGGAAAAAAAATTGGCATCATCAACCAAATTGTGGGTAATCCACAAGATTCTATTTATGTTATTTCATCTACTATTCCTTTTTTTTATCAACTACAATCTCAAAGCATACAAAAACATCCAGCTAAAGCACCTGTTTATATTTACAGCATGCTATACGATGACAACAGATTTCTTGTGTGTGCAGATGATGGGCTACGTGTATTTGAAAATGGCATATTCAATAAAATAAATTTACTTACCAGAGATACCGTAAAATTTATTTCAAAAATTATTAGTTGCAATGAAAACCTATGGCTTATTGGTAGGCTTGGCGGCAGTATGGAATTGGTAAATAAAAAATCGTTGCAAACAACAGCTATAAGTAACAGGCTTACCGTAACACAATTTTATAAAGATGCACAAAATAATATTTGGATAGCCACAAAAGATAAAGGAGTGCTGTATATAAGTGCTACAAATATTGCCAATAACAAATTACAACTATCTGCAGTGCCCGACGCATTGGCATTTTTATCGAACAGTGAAATAAATGATATAACCAGCGATAAGGAGGGAAATATTTATTTTGCCACAGTAGGCAAAGGACTTGTAAAAATGTTACCCAATAAAGAAATAGAAATAATAAATACCCGCAATGGGCTTAGTAGCTTACATGTTCGTACTGCATTTGTAGATAGAGAAGGCAATCTGTGGGTAGGTACAAATATGGGTATTGATAAATTAAGCATAAACAAAGTAAATATATACAATGACCGTTTCGGTTTACAATCAAATATTAGTTACGATGCAGGGTTATATAAAAATCGTTTTTTAGTAACCCCAAACAACCTTGGTTTTTCTGTAATAGATGACAAGAATAAATCAGTTATAAATTTTCCATTGCCGATAGAAAATGAAAGCTACCCTTTTAAAACGATGGTTGTAGATGATGATATTTTTATGCTAAATAAAAACAGTGTATCTATTGTAAACAAATCTTTTTCAACCAACAAACCTTACAGTAACGTTTTAAAATTTCCTAGTCGTATAAATGTGCTAATAGCAGATAAAAGAAAGAATATATTTGTAGCAGGTATTGCTGGTGTATGGCAATTGGTAGATAATAACCCAACACTTATTATAAATGAGCCTGATGTACGTAGTATTATGATAGATGATAAGGATCGTTTATGGGTTGGCAAATATGACCATGGAATCGTATGTTTTCAACTTCAGTATAATGGAAAAATAATTGCAGCTACAAAACTTGCTAAATGGTCAACAGGCTATACGCAAGACCATTCACGTATTTTATTGAAAGGCAAAAACAATACTGTTTGGTATGGCACTCGGTTCAGCGGATTATACCATTTACAACTTTTAGATAGTATAAAAATGCTTAAACATTTTGATGCTCAAAAAGGTTTGTCTAGCGATTTTGTACAATCACTTTGCTTATTACAAAATGGCAAACTACTAGTGGGTACTGCTGATGGCATGGATATGATTGATGTACCCAATGGATATATTTTTTCTACAGCTGTTCACAAAAAATTCAATTTTTCTTCAAAAATAAATCAGATATTATTTTCAGATGATGATAAATTGTGGATGGCTACAGATGATGGTATTTTAAATTTAAATATAAATCAACTAGCTTATACTGAAAACATAGAGGCTGAATTATTGATAACCGATGTAAAAGTGAAAGGTATAGAAAGTAGCAAAACGTTGGCTTCTGGTCAACAATTTAAGTTCAATCAAAATAATGTAAGTTTTTGGTTTGCTTGCCCCACTTACATCAACGAAAAAAATATGTTGTACAAATGGAAACTAGAAGGTGGGAGCGATACAACTTGGAGCGAAGCCTCGCATATTAATACTGCCAGTTTCAGTGATATAAATCCAGGAAAATATATCTTTCATGTACTTATGTTGGATGCAGCAAACGGCACTACATTAAAAAGCACACAGTACAAATTCAGTGTTCTGAATCCATTTTGGAAACAATATTGGTTTTTGGCTTTTCTTATTTTATCAATTGGTTTTATATTTTATAAGTTAATAAAAAACAGAGAAAAAAACATTGCTGAAAAAGAGGCACAAAAAACGGAATTACAAAAGCTAAAGGCAGATACCTATCAATACCAACTAGAAATAGAACAAGTAGTTAGTTATTTTGCCTCTTCCATAAATCAGAAAAATAGTGTAGAGGGACTACTGTGGGATGTAGTTCGCAATTGTATTTCCAAGCTTGGCTTTGAAGACTGTGTTATTTATTTGATAGATGATGAACGAAAAGTACTTGTGCAAAAAGCTGCATGGGGACCAAAGACCATCGAGGAAAATAAGATTGTAAATCCCATAGATATACCTCTTGGAAAGGGTATTGTAGGTTCAGTGGCAAGTAGTGGTTACCCAACTGTTATAAAAGATACTAGTAAAGACAGCAGGTATATTATTGACGATGATACAAGACTTTCGGAAATAGCCGTACCCATAATCGACAATGGAAAAGTAATAGGTGTTATAGATAGCGAGCATCCACAAAAAGATTTTTACACAGAAAGACATTTACAGATTTTGATAACCATAGCATCGTTGTGTGCCGATAAGATAGATAAAATAAAGGCGGAGCAACTAACTAGGGAAAAAGAAATAGAAGTACTGAAATTGCAGAAAGATCTAGCTACTTCTCAGCTCACTACACTGAGAACACAAATGAATCCACATTTTATTTTTAATGCGCTTAATAGCATACAACAATATATTTTGCAGGGAAATGTAGATGAAGCCAATCGTTATCTTTCTAAATTTTCTAAGTTACAAAGAGAAATATTAAATAATAGTAGCCAGCAATTTATTTCGTTACAAAAAGAAATAGAAATGCTCACGCTATACCTCCAATTGGAAGCACTACGATTTGGGCACTCATTTTCGTACGAAATAATTACAGATAACAATTTGGATATTTTAGAAATCCCTATACCAACAATGATTGTTCAACCATTTATTGAAAATGCCATTTGGCATGGGCTTATGGCTAAAGAAGGGGAAAAAAAACTAGCCATTCATTTTAAAATTATCGAAGATGAATTTCTTATCTGTACCATAAAAGACAATGGAATTGGAAGAGAAGCCTCTGCTAAATTAAAAGAGAAAAGGCCAGGTGAAGAAAAACACCAATCTAAAGGACTTTATTTGGTATATGACAGACTACATATTTTACAACAGCAGTATAAACAACCTTTTATTGCAGAAGTGAGTGATATTACAAATGAAGAGGCAGTGGTAGGAGGCACTTTTGTAACACTTAAGTTGTATGCTGGATATTAATTTTCCTTTACAATATAAAATTTTAAATTGCAATCCGTATTTTTGGGTTAATGATAAAGGCAATAATTATAGATGATGAGCCTGCAGCCATTAATACCTTGCGTTTAATGTTGGAACGTTACGTACCCGAAATAACAAAACTTTATTTTACCAATAACCCTACAGAAGGTATTCAGCTTATCAATAATCACAAACCGGATCTTTTATTTTTAGATATACAAATGCCAATGCTCTCAGGCTTCGATTTGTTGAAGCAAATACAACCCGTAAATTTTAATATTATATTTACAACTGCACATGATCAATATGCAATTGAAGCTATACGATTTAGTGCATTGGATTATTTATTGAAACCGATAGATGCCGATGAGCTTCGTAGAGCAATTAATGCTTTTTTAGACAAAACATTTGTACCAAAAAATAAAAAATTACAGTACAATAATCTGGTATATAATATAAGTAGTGCAAGCAAAAAAGACTTCAAACTAGCCATTAATACAACAAGTGGTATTCACTTTTTTCTTACAAACGAAATTATAAGACTAGAGGCTCAAAGCAATTATACAAAAATTTTCTTCCAAGATCACAAATCGATACTAACATCAAAAACATTAAGAGATTACGAAGAAATACTCCTAGACCATGGTTTTATTAGAACACACAAATCTCATCTAGTAAACCACATGCATATCATAAATTATTTAAGCGATGGGGTACTAACCATGGCAGATCAATCTAAAGTAGAAATATCTCGTAGAAGGCAACATGAAGTTATTGAATTACTGAAAGGAAGTAAAGAGTAGACCAAATTTTATTAAAAGTTTGCAATTTAGTACCCTAACTAAACTTCTGAACCCTCTAAACTTGTACGTTGTAGCCAAACAAAACTGTACTATTTACTAAACGATTTAGAGTATCCTTAAGTAGCAACTTAATTCATAAATAAATATTGATGCTAATTGGTACCAAAATGTAACGCCTCATTTCCGCTACTCGCCCTTTCTACATTTATATCTACCACATTTGCTCCCATATGGCAATTTCCATTAAAAGTTGCAGTAGACTCAATTTGTAATTTGCTTGCAAATAAATCTCCATTTACATTGGCTTTCCCATGAAGATATAAAAGATCCGATATTTTCATAATTCCAGTTACTTTTCCTAAAACATCGGCTTGCGATCCATTTATATCACCTTGAACTATACCATTTACTCCAACGATAATTTTATCTTTTGCCTGCAAATCTCCAATCAATGTACCATCTATTCGAATATCTCCATTGCACATGATATTACCTGTAATAGTAGTGCCAGCTCCAATAATAGTGGTGGATGTTGTAGGCGATTCATCCAATGATGATTTTAATTTTGATTTAAACATAAAATAGATTTTAGATGTTGGATATACTATTGTGAATATACTAATTAAATTATAGAATAAATAATAAATGGTTTTATAAGTACCAATTTATAAATAATGAGAAATTTAAAAAGTAATAAATTAATACTTTATTATTGCTATTCATAAAAAGTGTTATCTTAAACCAATAGTAGAAATACAAATTATAAAAAATAATTTAGCAAAATAAGATAAGAACCAATGAAAATATTAAACGTAGCCATTGTTGGCTTTGGATTGTCGGGACGCTATTTGCAAGCGCCTTTTTTTGAAGCGCATCCAAATTTTAATCTTAAAATGATTGTAACAAATAATCAAAATCCAACACTGTACTATCCCCAAGTGGAAGTTGCAAAAAGTATAGAGGAGGTTTTGTCAAACCCCGCTATAGATCTAGTGAGTATTTGTTCTCCCAATGCTACGCATTTTGAATATGCAAAAGCTACAATATTGGCAGGCAAACATCTATTAGTAGAAAAACCCTTTACAGCTACTAGTAAAGAAGCTTCGGAATTAATAGCGTTTTCCAAAGAAAAAAATATAGTATTGGCTATTTTTCAAAATAGGCGTTTTGATAGCGATTTTTTAACCGTAAAAAAACTATTAGAAGAAAAAGTATTGGGAGAAATTTATAATGTACAAATAAATTACAATCGTTACAAACCAGCGCTTAATGTAAAACAATGGAAAGAAACAATAGCACCAGGCAGTGGAATAATTTATGATTTAGGCGCTCATATAATTGATCAAGCAATTGCGCTATTTGGTAATCCAAAAACTATTTCCGGCGAAACATTTATTCAAAGGGAACTTTCTACAATAGATGATGCATTTGAAATAAAGTTATCATATGATAAACTTTTGGTTACGTTAAAATCTAGTTTAATGGTAGAAGAAGAAACGCCCAGATACATGATACAAGGGACCAAAGGTACTTTTACTAAATTCGGTTTGGATATCCAAGAAGATCAATTAAAAGCCGGAATGATACCCACAGAAACAAATTTTGGTATTGAACCAATTTCGCAATCCGGGATTTTTTCCAGTATAAAAAATAATTCTCTTGATAAAATAATACCAACAGAAAAAGGCAATTGGGTCTTGCTATTTCAAAATTTGTATGAGGCCATTGTATCCAAAGAAGCTCTAATTGTTAAGCCATCAGAGGTACAACAACAAATAAAAATTATAGAAGTTGTAAAAAGTGTTATCGCATAAAATTTTAGCTAGTAACTTTGCAACTCAATTAATGATAAATATTCCCAATAATCTAGTATGATAAAAGAACTAATAAAAACCCCGCTTGGTCAATTTCGAATGGTAGCTTTTTTAGAAGGCTGTTCCTACTTGCTTTTTGCACTTACCATGCCGCTAAAATATTACTATCATCTGCCCTTGCCCAATTATGTTGTAGGAGTAATACATGGCACTTTGTTTTTGGCATACATGATTTTATTGCTCAGGGTATCCATTTTAAATAAGTGGACATTCTTAAAAATGGCCTTGGCATTCGTTGCATCATTGATTCCTTTTGGTACTTTTTATGCAGATAAGAAATTGTTTAGAAAATAATCTAAAATATTTATGTCTTTAATATTTTAATGATCTTCCCCAAAGGGGTTATATATTTTAATCTTGCATAAAAACAAACCTGTTGTAGCTAAACGTAAACCTATAATACTGCTACCTCGTTCTCTTGTACAATAACTTTTTCAGTTGTCTTTGTATTTGTAGAAAAAGTTTTTGAAAAAAGTTTACCACCTGACAAAAGTTGAAAATCTAACTCTTGACCTTCTTTTTTCTCTATTCTAAAGTTCAAACTTTTAGTATCTATTTTAAAGTTATTTGAATAAAGTTCACCTTCATTTCTATCAGAAATTTTTAATACGGCAACTTTATTGTAACTATCCGAAATATTTACCTGAAAGCACAAATAATCTCCTTCAATACCTACAAATTTTACAAAAAAATTGGTTTCTGTTTTATCTAATTTAGATGACTGTGCACTTGCTGACGCTGCAAATAAAATTACTGTTAATATTGCTGTGCTGATGTTTTTTAAATTTTTCATGTTTTTGATTTTTGTTTTTGTTTTTGTTTTTATAAATACTTGTCTTTTAAATTTGCCATACAATTTGTTAAATTGAATAACAATTTCTTAATACAGCATTTTCGTTTTGAAATTTCTATATGGTGGGCAAACGTCAAATTGTTTAAAACAATTTTTAGAAGAAAACTACAATGAAAGAATTGAGGTAAACTTTTATCCCGGATATTTTCATTTTGATTTCTAATGCAAACATACTGCGTGTTTTTGTTTCACTTCAACCATATTTGTGGAGGTATAATCATAACTAAAAAGATTTTTTTTACTTAAACAACTGTAA
>JANNGD010000197.1:0-12016 GCA_031380515.1 Ferruginibacter sp.
TTCCTCGGCCACTTCGTACCCTAAAACCAATGGCCAAAATCATCTCTAATGCATAAAATGTAATGTTGTAATTTTTATTGTCAGCGGCAGTTGTTAAGTAATCCTTAATAACTGAATTCTTATCTAACTCTTTCTCTGCTATTATGTTAGATATGTGCATACTGATGTTTGGTACTGAGGTGTCAAAAAGTTCTGCCAATTGGTTTTGGCTCATCCAAACGTTTCCATCTTTTGCCATTAGAGCTACAGCCGTTTTACCGTCTTTGGTATTATAAATGATGATGTCTTGCTTTTCCATTGTGTGTTTTATCGATTCACAATATAAATATTTCTGGGGTTTAAATTTTAAAGCTAGAAAATAATATTTGTGGTCTATGTTTCAATCTAATGCATAATAAAAGTTGATTAAAGATGAAATGAGGAAGGGCTGCGGGACCTGCCAGCCGGCAGGCAATTAGCCCAAGCAAAAGCTGAAAAATGCTAAATGCTAACAGCCCCAAGGCCCCCAAAAATCCCCACGAAAGGAGGACTTCAGTTCCTAATAATTTACATTGTGCAATGAAATTTGAAGAAATAGGAAATGCATTTCCAATCAGAAATCTAACATCTCCGGCCTCAAATCCCTTTCTCGGCACCAATATTGTCCCTATACACTTCCACAAAAATTAACGACCTTTACCGCTAATTTTTGACATATTGATAAATGCTGGCTTGGGGAGATACATTCGTTGTACAAAGTACTTTCTGCGATGGTTTTTAATAGACAACCAATTAAAAAACTGTCTCAAAAATTCTTTTTAAGACTTTCTCAAAACTGGCTTGCTTTAGAGATGAAATTTTAGAAATTACTTCCTCGGTAGCGTATGATTGAATTAATTGACATTTCACAAATGACTTCTTGGAGAGAGGCTTTGTGAGCATTGAATTGTCTAACTCGAAATTGAAATCCTCATTCATTGGATTTGAAGATATCATCACTGCATAGAAGATATCCTCGGTATCTAACACATTTGAATTCCATATTACTAATGCAGGATGGGCTTTAAATTTACCATTTGGTAACTCATAATTTAATTCAATAATATCCCTCTGTTGAACTCTCATTATAGGTATTTGGCAAAAGCCTTATTCTTTCTTTTTACAATAGATGATTTTAAGTTTTCATGTTCTTGTAAGGCAGCAATTAAAGCTTTTGGTTTACTAATTGACGATACTTTCTTTACAAAATCTAACGATGAGAGTAAAGATGAAAGTTCTTTTGCCTTATTATTGTTTGAGTCCAACTCTATAATTAACGTTTGCATTTTATTTTTTTTACAAATTTAAGGCATTTTATTCCATTTCCGAATTGCTGAAAATAGCATGGTGCATTTAAAAGTAGCTAGATATTAAATAGCAAACATAGTATAAAAGATCAGCATAACTTTTACTCATAGGTTGATTCCTACAACAACCAGTAATAAATTCTACAAAATAAACCAATCAGCGATTCAACCCTTCAACAACATTCAACCCTTCAACCATTTTCTCGGCACTAATATTGTCTTTATACACTTCCACAAAAATTTACGACCTTTACCGCCAATTTTTGACATATTGACTAACTAAAAGATATAGATGAACAATAAGTTTTTTATGCAGGGACAAGACGATGATATGGAGTTTATGCCTATTATACCCCTAAACGAAGATGAAGACGGAAACGCAGACGAGCAGCAGATTCCAGCCGAATTACCTATTTTGCCACTACGAAATACCGTGCTTTTTCCGGGTGTTGTAATTCCTATTACGGTGGGCAGAGATAAGAGTATAAAGGCTGTAACCGATGCTTACAAGGCTGACAAATTGGTAGGTGTGGTAGCGCAAAAAGACAGCACTATTGAAGAACCTCAAATAGGCGACCTAGAAAATATTGGCACCGTAGCAAAGCTTATAAAGCTTATAAAAATGCCCGATGGTGGCACAACGGTAATTATACAAGGCCGCAAACGCTTTGAGATAGAAACCATAACGGCCGATGAACCCTATTTTAAGGCTAAAATAAAACTATTAGAAGAAGAAAAACGCAAGGGCGAGCCAGATTTTGATGCAATCGTAGGTAGTGTGAAAGACTTAGCCACGCAAATCATTGGCTTATCACCCAATATTCCGAGCGAGGCAGGAATTATTTTAAAGAATATAGAGAACCCCTCTTTTCTCATACATTTTGTAAGCAGTAACCTCAATTGCGAGCTTAAAGACAAACAGCGCTTGCTGGAAATAAGCGACTTAAAAGAGCGTGCAGAACTGCTCTTAAACCTGATGCATACGGAACTGCAGTACACCGAACTTAAAAACAAGGTAACCAACAAAACCCGTGCAGAACTAGATAAGCAACAGCGTGAATACTTTTTGCAACAACAAATGAAAGCCATAAAAGAAGAACTTGGTGGCGATAATGTGGCAGAAGTAAAGGAAATGCAGAAAAAAGCGGATGCCAAAAAATGGCCTAAAGCTGCTGCTGAAATGTTTAAAAAAGGGGCAGAGAAATTGGAACGTATGCACCCCTCTACCCCCGACTACTCAGTTGTGTACAACCATCTGGACTTGATGCTAGACCTACCATGGGACGAGGTAACCAACGATTCGTACGACCTTAAAAAAGCAAAAAAAGTATTGGATCATGACCATTATGGCATGAACAAAATAAAAGAACGCATACTAGAATACCTTGCCGTACTAAAGTTAAAGGGCGATATGAAGAGTCCGATTTTATGTTTTATAGGCCCTCCGGGTATTGGTAAAACGAGCTTGGGCAAAAGTATTGCAGCAGCCATCAACAGAAAATATGTACGAGTAAGCCTTGGTGGGTTGCACGACGAAAGCGAAATACGTGGACATCGTAAAACGTATATTGGTGCTATGCCTGGGCGTATTTTGCAATCTATACGCAAAGCAGCAAGTGGCAATCCGGTAATGATATTAGATGAGATAGATAAAGTAGGTGCAGATCATAGAGGAGATCCATCATCTGCATTACTGGAAGTATTGGACCCTGAGCAAAACAGTACTTTTTACGACAATTATTTGGAGATGGAGTACGACCTAAGTAAAGTACTTTTTATAGCCACGGCAAATAATATAAGCAATATACAACCTGCCCTGCGTGACCGTTTGGAAGTAATAGACCTTAGCGGCTATGCGGTAGAAGAAAAAATAGAGATTGCCAAGAGACATTTGATGCCAAAAGAAAAAGAAATGCATGGCTTGAAAGAAGCCAGCTTTAAAATGAGTGATGCTGTTTTGCAAAAAGTAATAGAAGATTATACCAGAGAAAGTGGTGTGCGTGAATTGAACAGGCAGATAGCAAGCATCATGCGATACCAAGCAAAAGAGTTGGTGATGAGGGGCAAATTGAAAGCTACCATAACCAACAACGATGTAGAAAAAATATTGGGCAAGCCGAGGTATAGCAACGAATTGTACAAAACAGCCAACATGGCTGGCGTAGCAGTAGGCCTTGCATGGACATACGTGGGTGGCGATATTTTATTCATTGAAACACAGTTGAGTGAAGGCAAGGGCGAATTGCAATTGACAGGTAACCTAGGCAATGTGATGAAAGAAAGTGCAACGACTGCTTTTACATGGCTTAAAGGCAATGCAAAAAAAACAGGTATAGACGCAGAATTATTTACGAAGAAAAATGCCCACATACATGTACCCGAGGGCGCCACACCCAAGGATGGCCCAAGTGCAGGCATAACCATGATGAGTGCACTTGCCAGTGCATACAGTGGTAGGCGTATAAAGCCTTTTCTTGCAATGACGGGAGAAATAACCCTGCGTGGGCAAGTACTACCAGTAGGCGGCATAAAAGAAAAAGTATTGGCAGCAAAACGCAGTGGTATAAAAGAAATAATTATGTGCTACTTAAACGAAAAAGATGTGCAAGAAATTAATGCCCTATACATAAAAGGAATGAAGTTTCATTATGTAAAAACAATGGCACAAGTATTGGAAATTGCGTTGGTATAGATGATAGATGGTAGCTGGTAGCTCACTAAAATTTTATGATTTAATGGAAGTTAAAACTAGAAAGAACCTAATTGATATTTCTTGGTTATGCAGCTTTTTTTTAAATTATTAAATAAAAAAAATCAAAACCTATTTCACAATCGTATATAGGGTAATAGTTTTTTCGAAGAATAGTTTAGTTTTAAAAAAATCCCATCAGCAAATAACTGATGGGATTTTTTATTATATAAATACCTACAAAAATCTAATCAACGAATCTGCTTCATCCATATCTTCTTGTGCCTGCTTCCATTGCTTTATCATTTGCTTAATGTAGCGAAGGGCGTATTCAGATTTAAAATCGCTGATATTGGCTTTAAAACTGCCAATCAAATCAGTTACATAAGTTACATTGCTTCTAATAATTTCGATTGGATAACGCTGGATTTCCCAACCAAACTCCTCTAACAATACTCGATATTGAGGCAAGTGTATAATATCTTCTTTTTCAATTTGCAATTCCGCCACTTGCTCTTTCAATATCTCCAAATAAATGGCAAGCTTTTCTTCTGTAAGACTTTCCAAATGGTCTTTTTCGTTGTGTATCCATTTCAGTTCCAAGCTGAGAAGTGCATGTAAATTCTTAGCTTCATAAGCAGCAGTAAGTTCTTGCATTAGCAATACTTTTTCCAATTTCCTTTCCTCATCCTGCTCTAGATCAGGGTGAAAGAGTTTTGCCAATTGCTTGTAAATGGTGCCAATATTTTTTTGTTTTACTGCGTCTATTTCTTGCTGTATTTTTTCAGCTTCTATTTGCTTTTTCGATTTCTTTTTGAGCCTTTCTCCTTCTTGAAAAGCATTTATTTTTGCTTGTTGTGCTTCATAGCGTTTTACTTTAGCTTCATGTAGCTTTTGGGCCAATATAGCCTCATCATTTTTATCTATTTCGCTAATATCAATTTTTAAATTTGTTAATTGTTCAATCATTTCTTCCTTAGCAGCTTCTTTTTCTTGTTCCATTACGCTGTCATAATGCGCTCCTTCTAGTTCATTAAATATATCCTTTATTTCTATGGTAGGCGGTTCAGTCAATTCCATAAATACCCGCTGCAAATGCTCTCTTACAATCTGCTTTAAGTTTTGTTGGTCATACTTTGAAAGCTTTTTTTCTTTGTAAATACCCCATAGTAAAACTACCAATTCCTTCCTCTGCTCTAAAACAATCATTTTGGTTGGATGCAATTTTTCTCCATACATTTTTATAGCCAAATCAAATTGCATTTGCTTTTTCGCTATTTCTTTCTGTAGTCTTTCTATTCTAGTGGAAAGTTTATTAAACGCATCTTGATTTTTTGTAAGTTTTTGCTTACTAGGTTTTATGATGATAAGGTTTTTCAATGGGGAGGGTTCTTTCTTATCTAACTTATATTGCGGCATATTGTATATTAAAGATCAAAATTACTGATTAGTTCTAACTAATATCTAGTATTGTTTATTCAAAAAATATGACTGATAATTTCAAACAAAACATACTACATTTAAACTGTTATTTTAGTTATTATCGTGCATAACAACATGAAAAATATAATTACTGGCCCCAACTGCATGATAGGTAATATAATTTAAAACACCTGCCTCCAATATAGAAATGTGAAAACATTAACTTCCACTACAAGAAAACCATTGGTTATAAAGCACGACAAATAAGAGAAATTATACATGCAGACTTTATTGATTAATGCGAAAACGCTACAACTCTATAAAAATAATTTTTTCTAATTATGTGGTTTCCTACAGGTAGCTTGCAAATACAATGCAGGCAGTAAGAATAAATGGTGGCAATAAAATAATTTACGAGAATGAAGATATAAGAAAATACAGCTAATCTTTTATTTCTCTATTCTTATTGCGTTCCATCCAATCTACTTCTTTATTTGTAGTAAGTGCTTGTACAATACCAATAAAAAAGATAAGCCCCACATTGGCAGAAAGAAAAGCGAGATTGTAAATATTATACGCATCTATTCCATTGGTATGATGCTTAAAAAAAATGATAAAATCTTTTATCCAAAAGAATACCCAAAAACCAATTGCAATAGTAAATAAAACATAGGAAAACTTACGCACAGCCGCAGAGGGATGCCCCTTTGTATGTTTAAAATAAATAAGGTAAACTGTAATAAATAATATGGCAGGTACACAAATAACAAGCAAGGTAAACATCAATGAAAACCAAGGAATATAATCCAGCATACCAAAGAGTAGCCTAAGCCCAAGCATCAGCAATAACAATGCTACCACGAAACCTATAAAAGTAAAAAAGATTGTCCCAAACAGCCTTAAATATTTTCCATTTTCATCCATTATATATTATTTAAAATAGCTAAGGTTTGTTTTTGGTGTAAGCGTTATCAGCGTTTCATACATTAGTTTCACCGTATTTTCTATATCATCTTTGTGCAACATTTCTACGGTTGTATGCATGTATCTAAGCGGTATAGAAATAAGTACAGATGGGCATCCGTCGTTTGCATATGCAAAAGATTCTGTATCGGTTCCAGTACTTCTACTTACAGCCCTTAGTTGATAAGGGATCTTATTTTTATCTGCAGCTGCTTGTACAAAATCCAATAATTTGTTGTGTACCGCTGGTCCATAACAAAGCGATGGCCCTTTGCCGCAAGCACAATCACCTTCTATCATTTTATTAATCATAGGTGTAGTGCTATCGTGTGTTACATCGGTTACAATAGCCACATCTGCTTTTATTCTACGAGCTATCATTTCGGCACCACGCAGCCCTATTTCTTCTTGTACAGCATTTACTATGTATAAACCAAATGGCAATTTCTTTTTATTTTCTTTTAGTAAACGAGCCACTTCTGCAATCATAAAACCACCCACACGATTGTCAAACGCACGCCCTATAAGGTACCCATGCGCTAGTTCTTCGTAGCACTCTTCGTACACCGCTACAGCACCTATATGTATACCCAATGCTTCTACCTCTTTTTTGTTACGAGCACCACAATCCAAAAAAAGACTTTCTACCTTTGGTTGAGGTTCTTTGTTGTCGTTGTTGCTCATACGTGTATGTATGGCAGGCCATCCAAATACTGCCCTTACTCTTCCTTTTTTACCATGTATGGCCACCCGCATGCTAGGTGCTATCTGGTGATCTACACCTCCATTGCGTTTCAAATAAATTAACCCCTCTGCCGATATATAATTTACAAACCAACTTATTTCATCGGCATGGGCTTCTATTACTACTTTAAAAGGAGCATCTGCATTTATAACACCCACAGCAGTACCGTATGCATCAGTAAAAAAATGATCTACATATGGATTCAGGTATTCCATCCAAAGTTTTTGGCCACCACTCTCAAACCCCGTAGGAGATGGGTTGTTTATATATTTTTCTAAAAAAGTATATGAACTTTCTTTGAGTATAGATTTTGGTTTTGCTGCTTTAGCCATTGTAGAATTTTAAGATGGCAAAGGTAATTTATAATCAATTATTAAAGCCCAATAATTATGATTGTTTTCATTTTACTTCAAAGGTTTTTTGGGGCTTTCAGCAATATACAATAAGGAGCAGTGTATGGGGCTGTCCGCAGTACTCCTCACCCATGTTGCGCAAAACGTGGCTCGTTTCTCGCCTTGCTTCCATGGGTTTGCGGGGTACTGCTTCCCATCCCCCAGCCCTTCATCCCCACATCTATAGGCAACAATACTTCAAAGCGTATAAAAGCATCCTTAAGCTTTCTTTAGTTTGCAGCTAAAAAATGGAATATAATAAAAACAGCTACCATATACTTGCAACATAAGTACCCAAAGCAGCAATCAACATCAAGCCATCTACTACAAAATAGTAAAAAACATAGCCCTGCTTTTTTAAAGAAAATCTGTACACTAACCAAAAAATTGCAGCAGTAATGATAAATGAAACTGCTTGATTAATATCTGCATATTGCCAACAGAACAACAAAGAAGTAAATAGGTAAAAAACAAAAACAAGTACCAATACGGTATCCATTTTTTTATACCCAACATCGGTTGCAAGGCTGTGAAGTCCATGCATTTTATCTACAGAAATATCCCTTAAATCGAATAAAATACACAATAACAACAAAAAGAAAAAACGTTGTGCCAGTAAGAGTAATATGGGAAACAAATGCGCATTTAATAAATGAGTAGAAGGCAATATGGTGGTCACATAAGCCCATGTGCTCGCCAATAAAATTGTTTTAAATAAACCGATCTTTTGTAATGCTTTTGTAAAATCAAAAGGCCACAATGGCATTGAATAGAGCAAGGTAAGCAACACCCCTACTACAACAAATATGAATATGCTTTTCAATAGAAATAAAAAATACAAACTGCCCAAAGCAGCAAATGCAAACATTATAATAAATGAATAATTCTTCTTGATAAAAGAAGATAGGGTTGGATTTTTTAGAAAATAAAATTTACTCAAAAGCCAATAATAATTGTAGCTGCAAAGCGTAGAGAAGAATATTAAAGCTAATAGGTTATTGTCTACTTTTAAATGTAACAACAAATTTGTCTGGCAACAAAGCCCCACAGCACAGCACGCAATAAAAATAGAATGGGATAAGATAAAATGAAGAAAACGCATTAAGGTCTTATCAATAATATAGGATCAGTGGTTTTTATTACGTTGCTTTTATTTTTAGCTATATCTTTTACAAATACTTCAAAATAAAAAGTATCTACCCTAGCTCCAGATGGTTTCATTTTTTTACTAATATCAATATCTACTTCTACATCCATTTTTCTGCCTGCTACTGCAGAGAGATTTGAAGGAAACTCAAATGAATCTACAATAAAAGGAGGAACGTTTAAGTTTTTTATATAAATATAGGAAGTATCTTTTCCCGCCTTAAACCCAATGTCTCCATCCTCATCCTTTAATTTGATGGTTAAAATGGGCGGCGCATCTACTCCTGTAGTATTGGTAGTTAAAACAGCGGCAGTTATTTTTTCGAATGCAATCTCAGGTGCAGTATTTCCATCGCTTTTCTTACAAGAATAAATAACAATACAAATGGTCAATGCTAAAAATAAGTAACGCATAAATAATTTTTATACCCAAATTTAATGATTGTAAATGTAAAAACGATTTAAAAAATTAGCTTTGCTTCATTATTAACAAAATAAACATCGTATAATCCTACATGGATGTAAAACAAGACCATATCTTACGAAAAGAAGTATTGAATACGCTAGCTGGTAATTTTGAGGAAATAGCTTTAAAACTGTTTAATTTTCAATATGAAAACAATGAAATTTACCAAAATTATTGCAACATAATACATATACAACCGCAACAGGTTTCTTCCATTGAAAAAATACCTTTTTTACCCATCCAGTTTTTCAAAACAAAAACCATAAAATCAACCAATTTTGTGGAAGAAATAGTTTTTGAAAGTTCTGGCACTTCAGGCTCCATCAATAGCAAACATTTTGTAAAGGAGAAAAAGCTGTATGAGGAAAGCTATTTAAATGGTTTTAGGCAATTTTATGGCGATGAAAAAAAACTTTGTATCATAGGTTTACTTCCTTCCTACTTAGAAAGGCAACACTCCTCTTTAGTTTATATGGTGGATGACTTAATAAAAAAATCGGGCAATAAAAACAGTGGTTTTTATTTATACGACCACGAGAAATTAAAAGCAATTTTGTTGGAAAATGAAGCAGCCAAGCAACCAACAATACTTATTGCTGTAACATATGCTTTATTGGATTTTGCAGAACTGTATCCAATGAATTTACAATACACTACCATAATGGAAACTGGTGGCATGAAGGGGCACAGGGCAGAACTTACCCGAAGCGAAGTACACAAAATACTTATCCAACAACTTGGGGTGGCAAAAATCCATTCAGAGTACGGAATGACAGAATTATTATCTCAAGCTTATTCAAAGGGGGCGGGTATTTTCCGTTGTACTGCAAGTATGCGTGTATTGGTGCGTAGCGAGGATGATCCATTTGACATTTCCTATACAGCAAAAATGAATAAAGCATTTACAATAGGCGGTCTAAACATTATTGACCTTGCAAACCTTTATAGCTGTGCGTTTATAGCTACAGACGATGTAGGTAAAATATATGCAGATGGAAGTTTTGAAGTAATAGGCAGACTAGAAAATAGTGATATAAGAGGTTGCGGATTGATGATAGTGGAATAGTAGTTAAAAGATTTTAGATATTAGACAAAAGACCTAAGACAATTCAAGGTTCGAGCGTTCGCATGCTACCAGTATGAAAAACCAATTGTATATTTTACCTAGCCCATTCAAATATAAAAGATGTTAGCCTGGGCTTGTGGAAGGCGGGTTTCATTAAGCACAAGAGGTTCTTCATGCTCACCCTTTCAATATTCATTTTCTCTACTTTACATTATTTATTTACAGTATAAATAACTTTACCTATAGATATGTACAATGCTAAGATGTTGAAATAAAGAAGGCTCAACTACCATACACAGTTGAGCCTTCTTATAATGTATTTAAAAATATCTATTCAAGGTCTATACCCGTTATTACTTTTATAGTTTTATAATTTTTTCTTACAAAATCGTACACAGATTTTTCTGTATAACTTACAGTTACTTTTTTATTCAAATATTTTTTGCTGTTGGCTTTTAGTTCATCGGCATTTTCAAAATATTCCAACCAGTAAAGCTTTGTAATTTTCCCTTTTGTTTGAGAAACGCTTAAAGTTGTTATATCACCAGCATTTACAGTCAATAAAGTACCACTCATTGATTCCTCTGCAAACTCAACTTTTGGAGCAGATTTATTTGAACTTGGTTCTATTGGACTTTTACCGCCTTTTAAAGCATTCATTGTCATTTCCATAAATTTTGGGCATTTTATGGTAAGCTTCATGCCTAAATCTGCACCCATTTTTTTCATCGCTTCTTGGTCTTCCATACCTCCTCCATAAATTCTTTCTATATCGTCTAAATGGTTCATCATGGTAGGTACCAGTAACATACCTATTTCAGCCTCAAAATTTTTACCATTAATGTTGCTCAAATCTTTATTATTTAATTCTTCACAAGCCTCCTTTGTCATTATCTGTATCAACGAATCTTTGGACATTTGTGCTTCAGCTGCAAAGCAATATAGTATTGCTACAAGGGTAAGGATTTTTTTCATATTTGTATTTTTTACAAATGAAATACATTTTAATGATATTCTACATTAATTTGGGGATATTTAAAATTGCCTGCCTTCGTCGGTCACATTGCACGCCGTGAGCAGCATCGCCTCCACCCCTGAGTCGCCGAGGCTTGGCCCGACCTATCTCCAGCGAAGAAATGAGGCCCAGCCGTGTGTGCCAGCTTTATGTCCGGCTGTAAAATGGTCCGTTAAAAATTCTTTTTGTCTCATAATAATAAATATATCCCCGCCTGATTGAATAAGTAGGGCAAGCAATTCGTAAATACAAAATTTACAAAGTACTTTTTGCTATTGTCTGTAAATTTATATTTATACGCTTAAATAAATTTACAAAAATTTGAATTGGTTTGATAAAATAGTAGTTTCACACCGCAGCACAACTTGTACCGCAAAATGCGGTAGATACGCTGACGCACGAGCAGGGCTACATATGCGCTACCACTAAAAAAATAGGAACCTTACATCCCTGCGCTAGTGGATATTCAACCCCATTTGGGGTTGTTTTATTATGCTATTTTGTACCATGGGCTGCACCCATGGTTATGCAAATTTTACCACTTGGTGGTAAGTTGTACGAATTGCAAATACATTTTTATGCAGCAAACCCTGAAAGGGTTTAACAACCAAAGCCATGTTATGCAGCAAACCCTGAAAGCGTTTAACAACCAAAGCCATGTTATGCAGCAAACCCTGAAAGGGTTTAACAACCAAAGCCATGTTATGCAGCAAACCATGAAAGGGTTTAACAACCAAAGCCATGTTATGCAGCAAACCATGAAAGGGTTTAACAACCAAAGCCATGT
>JANNGD010000217.1:0-14494 GCA_031380515.1 Ferruginibacter sp.
CGCCCATTTTATCCATGTGGCTCCCCAAGTAAATCCACCACCAAAAGCTGCTAGTATTAGATTGTCGCCTTTTTTTAATTTACTTTCCCACTCCCACAAACATAGCGGTATCGTACCAGCAGTCGTATTGCCATATTTCTCAATATTTATCATCACTTTTTCTTTGGGTATACCTGCTCTATTGGCTGTTGCATCTATAATACGAAGGTTTGCTTGGTGTGGAACTAGCCATGCAATATCATCACCCGTCAAATTGTTTCTTTCCATTAGTTCATAACTCACATCTGCCATACCTTTAACGGCAAATTTAAAAACAGATTGTCCTTCTTGGTATATATAATGTTCTTTGGCAAGTACCGTTTCCACTGTAGAAGGTTTAACCGACCCACCAGCTTTCATATGTAAAAAATTACGACCAGCTCCGTCGCTTTTTAAAAGACTGTCTTTAATACCGGTATCATCTGTAGAAGCTTCTAACAAAACAGCTCCGGCACCATCACCAAAAATTACACAAGTGGCCCTGTCTGTATAATCTACAATGGCACTCATTTTATCTGCACCTACAATAATTACTTTTTTGTAACGGCCGCTTTCTATAAACGCAGCCCCGGTGGTGAGCGCAAAAAGAAAGCCAGAACAAGCAGCATTTACATCAAAACTTAATATATTTTTTAAACCCACTTTATCGCAAATAATATTTGCTGTAGCAGGAAAAGTCATATCTGGTGTAACGGTAGCACAAATCAAACAGTCTATCTCATCAAGAGAGATACCGCTTTTTTGCAATAAATCATTTACTGCCCCCACACCCAAATCGCTGGTTCCTAAACCTTCTCCTTTCAAAATTCTTCTCTCATCTATACCTGTCCGAGATTTTATCCACTCATCATTGGTGTCTACCATTGTTTCTAAAATCTTATTTGTCAGTTTATATTCTGGCACATATCCGCCAACGCCTGTTATTGCTGCAGTTATTTTCTCCATAGAAGAAATTGATTTTCTTAAAAAAAAGTGTTTTATAATTTGTAAATATAAATCAAATCATTTTGTTGTTAGATTTAATAGTAAAGTAACAAATATTCCTTATTTTCGTTAATCATTAGACTTTTACAAAATGTATGCATACCTAAGAGGGAAATTTACTTATAAAAGTGCAGCTCAGGTATATATAGATGTAAATGGGATTGGTTTTGAAGTAAATATCACGCTTAATACTTTTTCTGCCATACAAACGTTAGAAGAAGGGAAACTTTTTACCCATCTTCAAATAAAAGAAGATGCCCATACGCTTTATGGTTTTTTTGATAAGGAAGAAAAAGAAATGTTTATTTTGTTAATAAGTGTTTCTGGAATTGGTGCAGCTACTGCACGCATGATGTTGTCATCTTTAAGGCCAGACGAAGTTTCTACTGCTGTAATAACGAACAATGTGCGTTTAATCGAAAGTGTGAAGGGAATTGGGAAGAAAACCGCCGAGCGTTTGGTGCTAGAGTTAAAAGATAAAGTAGGAACAAAAACAGAAGGAAGCAGCCAAACTTGGGGAAAAGCGGTCTATAGTTTGGAAAGAGACGCAATAAATGCTTTATTTGCATTAGGAATAGCACAAAAGCAGGCAGAATTGTCTGTTAAAAAAATACTAACTACAGAACCTGATATTTCAAAATTGGAGGATCTGATAAAAAAAGCCCTTAAAGCCATTTGAGACTAGATTTACGTTAACATTATTATCTTAATGCTGCTTATCAGAAAATTAACCTTCGTATTTCTATTATGTTGTACTACGTCGCATATATGGGCGTTGGGTACAGTAGAAAATACCCCATATAGCGCTAGAACAATTGGTCTTACAAAAAATGTTGTAGATACGCCACCACCACAATTGCGCTATCCAATAAAGGATACCAGAGGAGATGCAGTTTCTTCTTCAAATAGAGGTACATTTTATTTACCCAATCCGGCAAACTACAATGACTCTGTTGTGTACAACGCAGCTACCCGTTCATATACTGTTTACGAAAAAATAGGCAATAAATATTACCGTACACCTACTACTTATAGTTTCGACGAGTTTTGGGCCATGCGCAACCAACAGGCAGACCAAGCCTATTTTAAAAAAAGGGCCAATACCACCAATATTCTTAACAGAGGAAAATTACTAAAACCAAAACTTTCTCTTACAGATAATTTATTTAATAGGCTTTTTGGAAATGGAAAAATAGAAATTACACCACAAGGAAGTGTAGATATTATTGTTGGATACCAAGGGCAAAAAATAGACAATCCAACTTTGCCAGAACGTGCAAGACGAAATGGGGGGCTGGATTTTCAGCCCAATATACAATTGAATGTAAATGCTAGTATTGGTGATAAATTGAAGTTTCCCATCAATTACAATACACTAGCCAATTTTAATCTTGATAATCAGATTAAATTAGATTTTACTGGTAAAGATGATGATATCATAAAACGATTTGAAGCAGGTACAGTCAACTTTGCATCAAAAGGAACCCTTATACCAGGGGCACAACAGTTATTTGGTATAAAAACCCAGTTACAATTTGGTAAATTAAATATTACTACCATTCTTGCAAGCCAAAAATCGCAGCGCCAAAGCGTAAACTTACAAGGAGGTTCAGCAGCACAAAGTTTTGAGATTAAAGGTGACGAATATGAAGAAAACCGACATTTTCTTTTAGGGCAATATTTTAAAGATACCTACAAAGAATCAATGAAAAATGCACCAGCCATTACTACAGCTGTGCAGATATTAAAATTGCAAGTGTGGGTTACAAACAGGAATGGCGTAACCATCGAAACGAGAGATGTTGTTGGGTTAATGGATCTTGCCGAAAAGAGTCCGTTTTTACAACCACCACTTGTTAACCCCCAAACATCACTTCCAATACCTTTTAATAAATCAAACGATTTACTCGATAAAGTAAGGTCCTTGCCAGATGCAAGAAATCCATCTGTGGTATATAACAATCTTACCACCTTATTGGGGCTTAGCCCAGTTCAAGATTTCGAGAAATTTTATGCCAGAAAATTAGATTATTCTTCTTATGTCTTTAATCCGCAATTGGGAACAATTTCGCTTAGTTCTCCGTTGCAAACAGATGAGGTATTGGGTGTAGCCTATCAATATTCTTACAAAGGAAAGATATACCAAGTAGGTGAATTTTCTGAAGACGTACCACCAGATAGCAGTACCGCTACACAAAAAGTATTGTTCTTAAAATTATTGAAAGCCACTTCACAACGTGTTAAACTTCCTATTTGGCAATTGATGATGAAGAATGTTTATTCTGTAGGATATGGTAGCCTTACCAGAGAGGATTTTAAACTAGATGTATTGTACGAACAACCGGGCCTTGGTGCAAAAAGATATGTTTCTTTTGGAGATAAGAACCAAGGACAACCCATTATCTCTCTCATAAATTTGGATAGGTTAAATAACCAAAACGATCCACAACCTGATGGGGTATTCGATTATATCGATAGCTTTACAGTGAACTCACAATTTAGCAGGGTTATTTTTCCAGTATTAGAGCCATTTGGAAGGGATCTTGCAACTCAAGTGTACAATACGGTACCTGCAAATGTAAATGATACATTGTTTTATGCACTCTACGATTCTATTAAGGCAGTTGCACAGCAGTACCCTAATTTGAATAGATTTTTATTGAAAGGTTCTGCAAAAACATCGGGCTCTGGCGATATAAGCATTGGATACAATATTCCTAGGGGGTCTGTATCGGTAACAGCAGGTGGGCGAGTATTACAAGAAGGATTAGACTATGATATCAATTATGACCTTGGTACCATAAAAGTTATTAATCCCGCTATTTTAAATGCAGGATTACCTGTGCAAGTTAATTTTGAAAACAATGCTGCTTTTGGCTTGCAGCAAAGATCTTTTCTTGGGCTACGGTTAGATTATCAGTTAAAAAATACAGCCAGGGAACAAATCTCGTTTGGCGCAACTGCTGTAAGGTTAAGTGAAAGACCGTTCTTTACAAAAGTAAATTTAGGCGAGGATCCTATACGAAATGCGATGTATGGTGTAGATGTGAATTATAGAAAAGATATACCTCGATGGACAAAAGTATTGGATAAGCTTCCTTTTTATAGCACTACTGCACCGTCTACCGTAAATGCATACTTTGAAGCAGCAATGCTAGATCCTGGTCATGCACCGCAAATTGGAAGAGGGGATAAAGGTGTAATTTATATCGACGATTTTGAAGGAAGTAAATCTTTTATAGATCTTCGTTTTCCATCTACTGCTTGGGGGCTGGCATCTACGCCTAAGGGAGCGTGCGATGGCCCGATTTGTCCTTTATTCCCCGAAGCTGATTCTATCAATAATCTTGTATATGGAAAAAACAGGGCAAAACTTGCTTGGTATCAGATAGAGCAGGTACTACAACAATTTAGGGCTAGTACCAATCCCATAACCAATGCAAATCTATTAAGCGATCCTAGGGTAAGACCAGTTTTTCAAAAAGAAATTTTCCCGCAACGTACAACTGGTTTTGGAGAAGGGCAGTTGCAAACTTTTGATCTTGCCTATTATCCAAAAGAAAGGGGGCCTTATAATTTTGATGATGTAAATGTAGATGCTCAGGGAAATTTATTAAACCCAATTAAAAGGTGGGGGGGTATTCAAAGAAACATAGACCAGACAGATTTTGAAACGGCCAATATAGAATTTATAGACACTTGGGTACAAGATCCATTTATACTGAATCCTGCATCCAACGAACAAGGTAAATTATATTTCAACCTTGGTAATATATCAGAAGATGTATTGAAAGATGGGCGTAGGCAATATGAAAATGGTATCACTACGCCAAATGCTCCCGCACCCATGGCCAATGTAGTTTGGGGAAAAGTGCCTAGTAATCCAATACAGGTTACCAATGCGTTTAGCAATAATCCGGATGATAGGAAGTTTCAGGATGTTGGTTTCGATGGGATACCTGATTCAACAGAAGCTAGGATTAGACAGGCATACTTGGCTAGGCTTGCTACTGTTGTAGGAGGAACTGGATCAGCAGCATATCAAAAAGCAGCGGCCGATCCTTCTAGCGACGATTTTAAGAATTTTAGGAACGATGCGTTTACTGCTACCGATGGTATTCTTGCCCGTTACAAAAATTTCAATGGTACAGAAGGTAATTCTCCTATAGACAATGGAGGCCAGTTTACATCTGCAGCCACTTTTTATCCCGATGCAGAGGATTTTAACCGAGACAATACTTTAAATGAAACAGAAGAGTATTTTCAATATACAGTAGAACTTAGAAAGACTACTGACCCACTCATGCAAGTAGGCCAAAATTATATTGTAGATAAGAAAGTGGTATCCGTTGTACTTCCCAATGGTGCTACAAGAAACGAAACTTGGTATCAATTCCGAATCCCAGTAACAGGTTACAATAAAAAAATTGGTAATATCCCCGATTTTAAATCTATTCGTTTTATAAGAATGTTCATGACCAATTTTACAGATACGGCTGTTCTACGATTTGGTACTTTACAATTATCTAGAAATATTTGGAGAAGGTATAGGTTTCAAATTGATTCTACCGGTATGAGCAATGTAGCTACCAATACACCATTTAATATAGGGGCAGTTAACATTGAAGAAAATGATACCAGGGTTCCATTGCCTTATAGAACACCAAGGGATATACAAAGACAACAAACGCTTAGTAACAACGGCGTAAACCTGTTGTCCAATGAGCAATCGATGAATTTGCAATTTACCAACCTTAAAAAAGGAGACACAAAGGGCGCATTTCTAACGTTTGTAAACAAAGATTTGAGGCAGTTCAAAAAAATGCAAATGTATTTTCATGCCGAGCAGGCGGTTACAGCTTCGCCAGCATTAAAAAACAAAGATTTAACAGCGATATTCAGGCTTGGAACAGATTTTATTAATAATTATTACGAAGTTAGAATTCCATTAATAAATACTGATCTTAACGCAGATACCAAGCTTGGCCCAGACTCGGATGCTTACAACGATTCATTGTGGAATCCCCTAAACTCACTTGATTTAGACCTTACCACCCTTACAAAAATAAAACAAGATAGAAACCTATCGTCTACCCCGCTCAATAAATTATATACCAGCGTTCAACCTTCTGGCCAATCTTATTCGGTAATGGGTAATCCTAATTTGGGAGAAATAAAAGGAATGCTCATTGGTGTAGAAAATTCCAATGCCCAACCCTCTGCTAGCGGAGAAATATGGGCAAATGAATTGCGTTTGTCTTCTTTAGATGAAAAAGGAGGATATGCCGCACTTGCAAGAATTGATTTTACTTTGGCAGATTTAGGAACATTGTCTTTATCTGGCAATATGCATACTCAAGGATTTGGTACATTAGAGCAAAGAGTAAATGATCGTTATAGAGACGACTTTATTCAGTATGATATAGCAGCTACTTTAGATTTAGGCAAACTTACTCCTAAAAAGGCAGGAACGCATATCATGTCTATACCCGTATTTGCCAGCTTATCTCAATCTATAAGCAAGCCAGAATATGACCCTTATGACTTGGATATAAGACTAAAAGACAAATTAAAAGCAGTACCAGCAAATCAAAAAGATTCTATTCGTAAAACTGCGGTAGATTTTACCTCTATAAAAACACTCAATTTTACAAACGTAAGAAAAGTAAGAACGGGAACGAAAAAACCAAAAATCTACGATATTTCTAATGTGGATGTAAGTTATTCATATCTAAAAACGAGCAAGTATAATCCACTTATCGAATACAATGATGTTACCAGGCATAGAGGATCGTTGGGTTATAGTTTTTCGCCACAACCAAAATACATTACACCTTTAAAAGGACTGTTTAAGAAAACGAAGACCAAATGGTTTGATTTGGCTAAAGATTTTAATTTCAATTTGGTACCCTCACAGTTAGGTTTTAGAGCAGATATACAAAGACAATTTGGCGTAATAAAGCCAAGAAGTTTGGGTGGTGATTTGTATAAAACGCCAGAAACTTATGACAAGTATTTAATTTTCCAAAGAGATTATATTTTAAACTGGAAGTTTACCAAATCTATTTCATTGGATTTTACTGCCACCAATAATTCTAGGGTAGACGAACCAGCAGGAAGAATAGATACAAGGTCTAAAAAAGACTCTTTGTGGACTAACTTGCTAAAAGGCGGAAGAAATACATTGTATAACCAAAACGCTGTATTCTCTTATACCTTGCCCATAAATAAAATTCCTTTATTCGATTTTGTAACAGCAAATGTAAAATACCAAGCTACCTATAAATGGATTGGTGCGAGTAGACTGGCAGTAGATCTTGGAAATTTCTTAGAGAATGGTCAGCAAAAAGAAGGTATTGTACAAATGGATTTTAATAAGTTGTACCAAAAATCAAAATTCTTGCGACAATTAGATGCACCTACCAATATTGCTGATAGAGAAAAATGGAGAAATAGATACACAAAAATTAGTGATAGTGTAACCAATAAAGCTGGGAAAAGGGTGTTGAGGACAAGAAAAATTTTAGATAAATCTGCACTGCCTTATGTAAATACGCCGCTTAAAATATTAGGCAAACTCATTACAAGTGTAAAGCAAGTAAATTTTACTATTTCAGAAAACGGAAATACAAGGTTGCCTGGTTATACAGATAGCACACAAGCCTTGGGGCAGAATTTTAGAAGTATGGCTCCTGGCCTAGATTTTGTGTTTGGTAAACAAATAGACAGCAATTGGCTTAATAGAAAAGCAGGGCTTGGCCTTATTACAAAAAACATAGACTTCAACTATTTATTCAAACAAAATTTTGATCAAACCATTAGTGCAACAGCTACGCTGGAGCCAATAAGAGATCTTACTATAACGGTAAATCTTAAAAAGACATTTAGTAAAGACTATTCAGAAACATTTAGGTATATAGATACTTCTGGAGGAACGAATCTAAAGTTTCAACACCTTACGCCTTATTCTAGTGGAGGTTTTGAGGTAAGTTATATTGCATTTAAAACACTGTTTGGTAAATTTGATCCTAACAGGGTTTCTGATGTATTTAATACTTTCCAAGGTAACAGGGCAATACTTTCTAAGCGATTGGGAGCCCTAAATCCTTACACACAACAATTGCCAGGTGGAGGTTTACAGGCCGATGGCTATTATTACGGCTACGGTAAGTATGCTGTAGATGTACTCATACCTTCCTTTATTGCCGCATATACAGGGCAAAGTGCAGAAACAGTTTCTCTAATAAAACAAACCGATAGCCGTACAAGATCAAACCCATTTAAAGGAATTTTACCTAAGCCAAATTGGACATTAAATTACAATGGCTTAACAAAAATAAAAGGCTTGGATAAGATATTTACCAACTTTAATGTATCACATGGTTACAATGGTACTTTGGGTATGAATGGATTTCAATCCGCCTTATTATACCAAGACGTATCTAGATTTGGTTATCCCTCCTTTTATGATACCGTTTCTAAATCTTACATACCTTTCTTCTTGGTACCCAATGTAAGTATACAGGAGCAATTTTCTCCGTTGATAGGTTTTGATATGGCATTTACCAACCAGCTACAAGCAAAGTTTGAGTACTCCAAATCTCGTACACTTAGTTTAAGTTTATACGATTATCAATTGAGTGAGCAGCGCAGCACAGAATTTAGAATAGGAGCTGGGTATCGTAAAAGAGGAGGGCAAAAGTTTTTGGGAGGCTTAAAATTACCTAAATTCTTGGGCGGAGCAAAAGCACTTGAAAACGAGATATCCTTTAGATTAGATTATGGAATAAGAGATAATGTAACTTCCAATAGCAGGCTAGATCAGGATAACAATTTTGCAACAGGCGGTAGTAAAGAAATCACTTTAAGGCCATCTATTGATTATACTTTAAATAGCCGTATTAATCTTAAGTTTTTCTTTGACCAAACAAAAATAATACCTTACATATCTTCTAGTGCGCCTACTACCAATACCAGAGCGGGGCTACAAATACATATTTCGCTTACGCAATAGTTAGTATAAGAATATTGAAAAAAGCAGTTGTTTCGCCTTAGAAACAACTGCTTTATTTGTTATTACAAAATATAAATAAAAATAGTCCAGCCAAAGTTTATGAACTGTGTGAATGGAAGCTACTGGAATTAATAGTTCCGTATATTTTTGTAAGGGCACTTTAGAAGTAAGTCATTTTTTTTCAAAGGAGTCCTGTGGGCTGCATGTGCAGAAGCGAATAATTCATTCAGTGTCATTTACAGAATCTGAAAGCTTTTGAATTAGCTATCTGTTTATCTAATCAAACAATAAAGACCAAGATAGTAGTTAAGAATGCGGGAACGAAAAAACGGATTGCTATTGCGGCTAATGAAAATTTTTAATGAATGTTTGCTTATGCAATCTTTCAAATAATCTCAAAGTAATGCGTAAAACGAAAATAATAAGGAGATAGTATTTGTATTTCCTAATGCAATTACTATTGCAATCAAATGGCAATATCTATTTTTAAAGAGGGGTGTTTAATACAAACTAAATGTTCAGTAGAAATTAAGGTGCAATAACTTTCTTAAAAAGCATAATATATCCACCTACTTGCTTTTTCTTTTTATTTACCTGTACTGGTTTAATAATGTGGTATTCTGTAAAACGAGGAATATAATCGTAGTTTATAATATTGCCATCAACATCTCCCCACACTTTCTTTTGATACACAACTTGTTTTTCATTCCAATCAAACATACGAACCTCGTATAATCTTGAAGTAATATCTCCAATAAAAATAACACGATACCAGGTTCCTTGTTTAAGTGAAACTATAACAGGAATTTCATATTCACTTTCCATAGCCATAGGGGCTTCCTTTACAACAGTAAATCCCAATTTTTCAAATTCAGCTTTTAGGCTATCTACTTGGTTTTGTATGGGAGCATTTTTAAAAGCAACATTTTTAACAAGTGGCTGGGCAAAGGAACTTGCGCTGGTAACTATTAAAAATAATGGTATAAAAAGTAGCTTTTTGATAGGTATAGATTTATTGGTTACTGTTTTTCTAAAGGATACTTGGATGTTTCAATTTTTATGCCAAAACGAGTTGGTAAAATTGTAATGTAAATGTAAATCTGTAATTTTTGGGAGATTGTAATTTGCAGTATAGAACAATTGTAGAAATATTTCTACAGCTGTTGTTTATTGTGCTAAGGAACAGGAAAGAACAGATGTAAAATATTAATAAACCAATACTTATTTTCTAATGCTAAAGTAAAGCATGCTTTATTTTAGCGTTAGAATCATTTTTTTAGCCTTCTTTATTAAAAATAGTTGCATTTGCTTGTTGGGTACAAGTAACAGTGAGGTCATTTATACACACATGTGTGGGAAGGGAGCAACAATAAAAAATTGTATCTGCAATATCAATAGCGGTAAGTGGTATGAAACCTTTATAAGCAGCATTGGCTTTGGTTTCGTCTCCTTTAAAGCGAACAATGGAAAATTCGGTTTCTACAGCACCTGGGTTTATTGAAGTCACTTTTATCCGGTATTTTAATAAATCTATTCTCATAGATTTCGATATAGCATCTACTGCAAATTTACTGGCACAATATCCATTGCCATTTTCGTATACTTCTTTGCCAGCAATTGAGCCCATATTTACAATATGACCTTTCGATATTTTTAAAAAGGGCAACAATGCTTTGCTTACATATAATAAGCCATTTACGTTTGTATTAATCATCGTTTCCCAATCAGCAATATCCGCATCTTCAAATGAATCTCTACCCAATGCTAACCCAGCATTGTTTATTAGAATATCTATTGTTGTATCCTTTGGTAAATTTTCTATCGCTTCAAATACAGAAGCTTTATTTTGTACATCAAAGCAAAGCGTAATTACACTTACCTTATATTTCTCTTCGAGTGCTTGTTTTATTAAAATAAGCTTTTCTTCCCGCCTTCCTGTAATGATGATATTGTAATTATTTTCTGCAAATTTTTCGGCACATGCTTTTCCAATGCCAGATGTTGCACCTGTAATAAAAACTGTTTTTTTCATAGTTGAATAATGAGACTTTTGTAAAGCTATTTTATTTTGGCGAAGTTAATTTATCAGATACTTTTATCTTGATACTTGATACTCAATACTCTTTTACCGTATCAAAATAACCGTTCCCTTTCTAGTGATTGTTTTGTTTTTGTAATCTGTAGCATTTGCCTTCCATACATAGGTGCCAGGGTCTTGTTTGGTACCTTTGTACGTACCATCCCAACCAGAACCTATTTTACTAGTAGTAAAAAGCAATTCGCCCCAGCGGCTAAACACACTAAAGTTTTCCAATGATTTTATTCCAATTGGTATTGGTTTAAAGTTGTCGTTTTTCCCATCTCCACTTGGTGTAAATGCAGAGGGTACATAAATATCGGGGGGAAGAAAAAATACTTTTACATTGATGGTATCAGTAGCTGTGCAACCAATATCATTGCTTACTTGCACTGTGTATGTTATATTGTTTAGCGGATTTGCAATGGGATCTTTAACATTAATGTTGCTAAGCCAAGTATTAGGAGCTATCCATAAATAATTTGTACTGCCCGATGCATTAAGTTGCAAAGGTTGGTCAAGTACAATGGATGTATCTGAAGGTCCAGCATCAGCTATAACTTTTATTACAGTTACTTTAAAGTCCTTGAACGCAGGCTTTGGGCAACCGAGTGTATCATTTACTTGTACGGTGTAAGTAATGGTTTGTTTTGGTAGTATAGATATGGGATTTGGTATGCGTGTATTGTTTAAAAAATTTGCAGGCTTCCACAAATAAATACTACCACCTGTTGCATTTAATTGCGCATTTTTGCCAAAACAAATTTGATTGTCGCCTGTAATATTTGCAGTTGGATAAGGAGCTGTTTTTACAATGATGTCTTTTTCTTTAAAACATTTATTAGATATAGATGCTTTTACATGAAATGTGTCAATAGGGTTTGTTGGAAAAACCAATGGGTTTTTCACCGTGGGGTCTACAATCAAATTAGTTGGTGTCCATGCAAAATAAAGTGCATCCGAATTTAATGATAATCTAACGGTATCTGTTCTGCAAATGGTTGTATCATTAATGGCTAATAATGTTACGTCCGAAACTGCATTTACCGTTACAGGTATAGTGGCTACACAACCAAAAAGATCTTGGTAGGTAGCAGAATAAGTTGTAGTAACATCTGGACTAACCAATGGATTATAACTATTTACACTACCTATAATTGCATTGGAGGGGCTCCAAGTAATGGTACCAGTTGTTACATTGCTACGAAGTTGTAATGTATCTACCGTGCAAATAAGGGTGTCTTTGGATATGAAAAAATCTGGTTTGTCTACAATGGTAACGATTGGATACAATGTATCCCTACAGCCTTTGCTTGTTTCTACAATAAACGATGCATTGTATGTTCCGGCTGTGGTATAAGTAAAAGTTGGGTTTTGCAAGCGACTTGTATCGTTGGTTAGTGTTTGTACTCCAAAATCCCAACGCCAAAAAGTTACTGGCGGAAAACTTGTTGTAGTAAGATCTGTGAATTGGACGGGTGTATTTTTACATTGCGGCCCTATTGGAGCAAATGCAGGAAAAAAACCTGGCCAAACCCTTACAAGGGCAGTAGCAGTATCTGCGCAGGGTGTGTTTCTATTTACAATTAATGTTAGTGTATAGTCCCCAGGGGCAGAATAAGTATGTTGTGGAAATTCATCGGTAGACGTGTTGTTAGTTCCAGAACCAGGATCACCAAAATTCCAATCAAAAGTTAAATTTAGTAAGGAGCTATTCTCATTTTTAAATGTAAAATCTCGATTTTCGCAATTGGTATAGGAAACTTTAAGTTCGGAACTTGCAAAATCACATGGGGCTACTGTTACAATAAAATCTTTTCTATGTGAAGCTATGTATATACCATTTCTAAAAGATTGTACCATTACACAAATAATATATTGGCCAGAAGCAGGGGAAATGCCAGAAATAATGCCCGTATTTACATTGATGGTTGCTAAGGATCCAAGCGGGCTGGTTGCGCTAAATCCAACGCTATATGGTACAGAACCGTATGGAGGGGGATCAGGATTATTGAAAGAGGCATCAGTAGCATCTCCACCATTATAGGCACTTACAAAACTATATCTTAATTGATCGCCGTCGGGATCGGTTGCACTAAAATTGAGAATGAAGGGCTTGCCCTGACAAATGATAGAAATACCCTTTTCAAATCTGGCACTATTATCTGTCTCAGATCCTAGTGTTTCTTGCCCTGGAATACTTCCCAAATAAGTAGCGCCTACACTAGGAGCAAGGCCAATATTAGAAATACCATCTACTCTGCAGCAAGTTTGATACGCTACAGAATACCCGTTTGTATTATCAGGAAGATCTAGTACAAAAGTGTAATACCCTACACTATAATCAAATAAAGGTGCATTTGAAATACAAGGAGGTGAGGCTACAATACTCAGTGGCTCAGTAGAAGTAAGGGGGATAACTTGGTTTACTACGATCTTAGTGTTGTCGTCGTTGTTGAAAATTCCCAGCGTAACATTTGCTGGCATTTGGGCACAACCAGTGCAAAAATTATCTCTAAAAAGCCTTAAAGTAATTGAATATTTTTTAGATCCTCCTGCCCCAGGGCCCGTGTAGTTGTATGTAACTTCGCCCCCAGTAATATGCTTCGCAAATAGAGGAATACTACCAAAAGTAAAGAACAGTATAAGTAAAAATATTTTCATTTATTGCAATAAGATACTAAATTAAACAAATATGCTGCATTAGTTTGATTTTCATTTTTCAAAAATGTAAAAATTCTCCCAAAATTTTATTACATTTTTCTGATTCTTCTTTCAAACTCATATGTGCACTATTGCGCATGATATGTATATACGAAAAAGATGGCAAATGTGTTTGTTGCATACTTTGTGCAAAAGGAACAGCCTGGTCATATAAACCTATAATGAATAAGATTGGTTTAGAAAATGTTCTTAATATAACCGTTTTATCCGTTCTAGAAATCATAGCATTGTAATATTGTATGAGTGCTTCGGACAAAAAGCTTGCCCCTTTTTCTAGTAACACATCAATATCTTTTTTGCTTATAACGGTATCGAAAAACAAATTTGGTATACTCGTTTTAAGGAAAGCCTTACTTCCATTTTCTCTAATAAATTCTATGGCTTTTTTTCTAGTTGTTTTTTTTGCTTCATCATCTGCATAAGCACTCGAATGTACCAAGCCCAATGCATTGAGCGTTTCTGGATATTTTTCTGCAAAAGCCAACGTAATATAACCACCCATGCTATGACCCAGCATGCAACAGGTAGTTATTTTTTCTTGGTCTAAAATTACTTTTATTATGGCTGCATAATCAGCAATTTCTATATTTTCTTTTTGTAACAAATCAGATTTTCCAGAACCCGGCAAATCTGGTACAATCAATAAAAAATCATTT
>JANNGD010000218.1:0-21110 GCA_031380515.1 Ferruginibacter sp.
GTGCAATGCCTGCGGTAAGTTCACCAAGGCTGGCCATTTTTTCGGATTGAATGAGTTGGGATTGAGTTGACTTTAAATTTTCCATTGACTGATTTAATGAGGCGGTACGTTCCTGAACTTGTTTTTCCAAGGTTTCGTTTTGTAAGGATAAAATGGACTCTTTTTCTTTTGAAAGTTTTTGTACCCGTTCCAGATTAAGCCTTAACTCTTGGCTGCGTTTACCAAAGGAGTAACCTAAATAAATAGCTAGCACTATTGGGTTAAGCATAAAGGCAAAAGCAACAAATTTTGTTAGATTTAACTGTAATAAACCTATTCCACTCAAAACATTTGTAGTCCAAAAAATAATAGAAACAAAGCTAGAACTTATAACTAGGATGCTACCAACTCTATTATCTTTCCATGATTTTAAAGCTATTCTTGTAGTGGCAATAAATGCAAGAGTTGCCCAAATTGGAGCTACAATGCCTGGGTCGTAAAAAAAGTAACAACCTATAGCCATTATCGCTAAGAAAACTATGGTTTTATAAACAATATCCAGCCGTTGGTTAAAAATCTTGTACATGCAGTAATGAGAAATACTAATGGAAACTAAAACAGAAGTATGATAGAAGAAGACAATCCAAAAAACATTACTTTGATAATCAAAGCTCCAAATTATACCAACAATAAACAGAATTAAAAAAAATATTGAGCTTGCAAAGTATCCATTTATGTTTTCGCTTGGGAAAAAGAGAAAAAATGATAAGAAAATGATGAACATCAAAATAGCTATTCCTAAAGTGATATACCAATTATTGAAATTTTGTAGATTGATAGCGATTCTATTGTTTTTTATAACGTCTCTGGAGTTTGCATTGCTTAGAGTTGAGGCTGCAATTCTTATAAACCCATTTGTGTTAGAATATATCGGGAATTTATATTGTGCATTTATATAGCGTACTACCAACACCTGTTCCTTCCCTTTTTCTAATGGTAATTCAAGTATTTGTGCGTAAGGGTTATTGTATATGACTTGATTGATATCTGAACTCAGTTTTCCTAATTGGTGAATCAACCTGCCATCTAAATAAATTTCAGAAGCACCAAATTGATTGATATTTAAAACAAGGGCTTTTCTTAAAGTGCTGTCAGCTATAATATGCTTTCTAAACCAAACAATTTCCCCACGGTTGGCAATGGCATGTTTTCCATCGGGCATGTTTAAATTGTAAAATGTAAACTGCTTCCAGGATGAATCATTAAAAGCAGGGTTTGCCCATTCTTTGTTATCTCCTTTTTGGTAACACCATTTGTCGAGCGTAGCCCATTTGTTGTTGAGTGTTGTATCCAAAATAGCAACCTTTTGTGCTTTTGCAAAAACGGAAAGAAGCAACAGGCAAATTTTTAAAAATGTTTTCATTTTTTAGTTAATTGGTATTTGAATAATAAATATTGAGCCTTCCCCCTCCTTCGTTTCCACTCTCAATTCCCCACGATGCGCCTTCACAATATCATAACTCAAACTCAGTCCTAATCCTGTGCCTTGCCCGGTAGGTTTGGTCGTAAAGAAGGGTTGGAATATTTTGTCCAGTATTTTTTGAGGGATGCCGTTGCCGTTGTCAGCAACTTTTATTTCTATTTTATCACCAATCTTTTTTGTACTTACTGAAACAGTAGGCTCGTATAAAGATGACATCTTTTCAAAAGATGTCATCTCTTGGCTTTTAGGCTGCCCGTCCCGATTCTTTCCGGGCGCTTGTCTAGCCCTTTCATCCACTACATAAAACGCATTCGTAATTAAATTTAAAATAACCCTTCCAATATCCTGCGGAATGATGTTGATGTTGCCAATGGTTTTATCAAAATCCGTTTTCATGGTTGCGTTAAATGATTTATCCTTTGCACGTAGGCCGTGATAGGAGAGGCGAAGGTATTCATCACACAAAGCATTGATATCTGTTGGTTCTTTTACTCCACTATTACTGCGGCTGTGCTGTAGCATTCCTTTTACAATAGCATCTGCACGTTTACCGTGGAAAATTATCTTTTCTTCATTGTCCGTAACATCTTTTGCCAGCGCCTTTACTTCCTCATAATTGCCTTTTACAATTTCCTCATTCATCTCTGTTAGCAATTCTTTATTTACCTCCGAAAAATTATTTACAAAGTTTAATGGGTTTTGTATTTCATGGGCAATGCCAGCGGTGAGCTCACCAAGACTGGCCATTTTTTCTGATTGGATGAGTTGGGATTGGGTAGATTTTAAATTAGTAAGTGTGGTTTCTAAAACCTTATTTGCCTTTTGCTTTTGACGGTTGTTTCTGTAAAGAATAAATGCTACAACCAAAATGCCACCCAGCACAGCAAGCAATCCCATCATTTTCAAATTATTGGCATTAGCTGTTTTTTCTTCATCCAGCTTTTTCAAACGGAGTTGTTCATCAAAAGAAAATTTTTGATATTTAGTGAGGTTGCCTATTCTTACATTTTTAAGGCTGTCGTTTAATTTATAGGCTAATTGCTCATACTTGACGGCGCTGTCTGCTTTATTGTTTAGCTGGTTTGCATTGGAAAGGCTTCTGTAAGCTTCTAATAAACTACTTGCCAAACCAGTAATCCGGGCTGTCTCTAATGCCTTTTTTGCATAATACAAACTTGAGTCTTTATTCTTCTGCCGGGCAAATAATAAAGACATGCCATTGTAGGATGTGACTAAGAACCTGAGATAATTTTCTTTTTGATTTATGGCTATTGATTTTTGGACTAAAGCTATAGCAGAATCCCACATTTTTTTATTAGCATAAGCCCATGTAAGACTAAGTAATGAAGGACCCGTTCTACTATAACCGGATGCTTCTGCAAATTTCATTGCTTTATTGACAATAAGAATTGCTGAATCCGCCGGTAATAAGTTAGCAAAGCTTGAATAACCCAAATATATTACTTTACCATTATTGATAGACTCTCCCAATTTTACAGCTTCCAGGTAATGTGACCTTTGTTTTTCCTTTTCACCTAAACCACCCCACATGTTGCCCATCATTTGATAGTTCATGCCTAAAATTGAAATACGGGCTTCATGACTGCTTTTTGAATTGGAAAATGTCCATGGCCGCCAATTATCGGTTTCATTTTTTTCATCACCCGCCAGTTTCATGGCTTCTGAATGGTATTCATAACTTTTCATTAAATCTCGTAATGTTGCCAGGCAATATCCTGCCTGGCCGTATGCATCAGCTTGCCATAAATTCATTTTCATTTTTTTGGACAGTACTAATTGCTGTTCATGAAAATATAATCCGCTGTCGGCTATAAAATCTTGGTAATAAAAACCAAGGCTGCGGAAGGCGGCCATCTTTAGGGTATCGTTCTTTTCAGTTAGTAGAGAATGTTTCAGGCTATCGGCCTGCTGTGCGGTTACGTATCCCCATGTGGGGTCTTTTTGCGCCATTGTGGATGCGGGCAACAAATAAAAAAGGAAAAATTTAATAAATGTTTTCAGGTTCATAATTTTAGTTCGTTTATTTTTTATCTATTAATTTTTTCAATGACGCTTTTGATGGCAGGTATAATTTATACAGGCTTGCGAAAATATGTTTCTGATTTTTGGGCAAAGTTATTTCTACCACTGCATCGCTTTTACTTTTGCAAATAATAATTCCAATTGTTGGATTTTCGGTTTTAGTTTTTACATTTCTGTCGTAGTGATTTACATACATCTGCATCTGCCCCAAATCCCCATGTTCTAACTCGCCAATTTTAAGGTCAATAATTACAAAACATTTCAGCAGTCGATTGTAAAAAACGAGATCAACAAAAAAGTGTTTTTCATCAAACGTAAACCTTACCTGCCTGCCACCAAAGAAAAATCCTTTGCCCAGCTCCAGCATAAATTTTTCTATCTGGTTAATGATGGCTGTTTCCAAATCAGTTTCAGAGTAAAATGTTTTTTCTTCAAGCCCTAAAAACTCAAGAATGTAGGGGTTCTTTATAATGTCTTTGGGCTGTTGTATTATCTGCCCTTTTTTAGAGAGCAGCTGCACTTTCTTTTTGTTTTTGCTTAGAGCTAATCTTTCGTATAACGAACTATTTACCTGGCGTTGAAGTTCTTCTAAATTCCAATCGTTATTGGTGGCTTCAATTTCATAAAATTTCCGTTCGGCTTCATCTTTTATGCGGCAAAGAATAAGGTAATGCGACCGGCCGAGGGTGAATTTTATATCCAGTCCGTTTTCAACGGCAGTTGTTTTTAATTCCGCAGAACTGTTCTGCGGAATTCGACTTTGATACATTAGGTAAAACTTCCGCATTTGTTCAAGATTTCGTTGGGAATATCCTTTGCCATATTTTGTAATTAGTTTATTACTCAATTGCTCAATAGTTTTATCTGCATACTTTGCTTTATAACCACCTGTTTGAAGGTGTTCAACGATTAATTTCCCTACCATAAAATAAGTAACCACCATTGTACGGTTAGTTGTTCTTACAAGAGTACCCCTGGCAAATTCAATCAACTTATATACCTGCTCAAATAATTCGGGTTGCTTTTCAACCAATTTCTTCATTAGTAATTTATTTTATTGATTTCCGAAAATTGTTCTCGGAAATTATTTTTATAAAGGCAAATGAATAATAAATTCAGAACCTTCCCCTTCCTTCGTCTCCACCTTCAACTCACCACCATGTGCTTTTACTATATCATAACTCAAACTCAAACCCAAACCCGTTCCCTGCCCGGTGGGTTTGGTGGTAAAGAAGGGTTGAAAGATTTTATCCAGTATTTTTTGTGGAATGCCGTTGCCGTTGTCTTTTACCGAGATTAAAATTTTATCGCCAGATTTTCTTGTTGCTACTGAAACTGTTGGCTCGTATAGAGATGACATCTTTTCAAAAGATGTCATCTCTGGGCTATCCGGCTGCCCGTCCCGATTCTTTCGGGAAGCTTGTCTAGCCCTTTCATCCACCACATAAAATGCATTCGTTATTAAATTTAAAATCACTCTACCAATATCCTGTGGAACGATATTGATGTTGCCAATGGTTTCATCAAGGTCAGTTTTCATCGTAGCATTGAAAGATTTATCCTTTGCACGCAGGCCATGATAGGCCAACCGTAAATATTCATCGGCCAATGCATTGATATCTGTGGGTTCTTTTGTTCCACTGCTGCTTCGGCTATGTTGCAACATGCTCTTTACAATATCAGCAGCTCTGTTTCCATGGTGGTTTATTTTTTGTAGGTTCTGCACCACATCATTGGCAATGGCTTTTACTTCTTCTGTATTTCCCTTATCAACTTCATCAACCATTTCTTTTATTAACTCCGCACTTACTTCACTAAAATTGTTTACAAAGTTCAACGGATTTTGTATTTCATGTGCAATGCCTGCGGTGAGTTCACCCAGCGAAGCCATTTTTTCGGATTGAATCAATTGTCTTTCTGTTGCTTTTAATTGTATAAGCGCATCTTCTGCTATCAATTTTTGTTTTTCAATGGCACTGTTTTTTTGCTGTAATATTATATTGGCATGTTTAGCCCGTTTACGATTGCGGTTTACTACCCACACAATAACAAACAAGGTGAAGAGTGCCGCCATTGCAGAAAAAATAAGCCATCGTTGTTGAATGGTTTTTTCTTTAAGTTGGCTCTCTTTTTTTGCTAAATCAAAATTGGCTTTCAATTGAGAGGAGGCTCTTTCGCTTTCAAAATTGTTGAGACTGTCGGAGTATATTTTAAATTGCTTTAAATAAAAAATTGCCTTTTCATTATTCCCACTGGCTTCATACGCCATTGCTGCAACTTCATTGGCATCTCTTAGTAGTTGAGATTGTTTCATTTTTTGGGCAAGTTGCACAGCTTCCTCTGCATTGTCTATTGCTTCTGCATGCTGCTTATTTTTAGATAGCGCTTTTGCCAAACCAATAAGTGTTTTGCAAACAGTCGGTTTGTTGCCTATAGACAAGGCAAGCTGATAAGCTTTTTTAAAATAATCTATAGATTTATAAAGGCTATCCTTTTCATAGAAAACATAACCTAGATTTTTATTTGCAGCCGCTTGCATAGCAGCATTGTTTGAAATCAAGGCCAATTTATTTGCGGCAGAAAAATTTATTTCCGCTGTATCTAAATGCTTTTCATGTAGGTTTACCTCTCCAATGTTGTTATAAGCCAATATAATTCCAGGGGTATCATTCAACTGAAAGGAAACGCTAAGCATTTTTTTGTAGTCCGCTTCGGCATCTATCATTTTTACTTGAAAAAAATGGATGGTACCTATATTATTGTAAATTCTTCCGCTCACGAATTTATTGTTATCTGCCTCTGCAGCTTTTAAGCCTTCGTAAAATTTTTGTAATGCAATGGCATAGTTTCCCCTGTTAGAATAATTGAGTCCGATATTGTTAATAATGGCCGGGATTAGTTTTTGCAGATTGTTTTTTTTAGCAATTTGCAATGCTGTTTCGAAATAAATTAGTCCCTTTTCATATTCGCCCTTTGTTTGGTATGCAAGCCCGAGGTTTTTATTTGCATCGGCTTCACCAATGGCATATTTGATTTTCTTACATTGTTCTGCATTGTCATTTAGTAGGCTTATAGCACTATCCGGATAATTAGAAGCATAGTAAAAAGCGAGTTGGTTTACTGTGTTTAAATAAACCGTATCCTTTAAGTAATTTTCATTTTTTTGTAGTTGAAGGAGTTTATTATTTAAACTGCTTATTTTATTTGTTTGTGCAAAGGCAGCTATTTTACATAAAAACAGGTTGAATAAAATGAAATAGAAAATATTTAAATTATTTGATTTCATAAAATTATTTATTAATATTTTTTGCAATACTGTAAACCATTTTACACCAATTTAAAAATAAAAAAGAAGACTAGTCATTTGGTTTTTTTAATGAATATATATTTTTTCAATGAAAATAAATAATAATTAGTAACTTGTTGTCTTACCATAATTTAAACTTATGCAACATTTCATTAAACAATTTCGTCGATTTAGCTGGGTAATGGCACTTTTTACTTTGTCTACTTTTTTTTACGCTTGTAATGAAGAAGTAAAGAAAGAAGCACCAAAAGAAGAAGCACCTGCTGTACAAGCACCTTCAAGTACAACAGATACTATCAAAAAAGCACCAGACTCTTTGCCTCCAGTAGATAAAAAAGCAGGGACAAGACCAGAAGATGCAGGTACCTAATAAAATACCTTTTTACCAAAATTCTGGTAGTTTAAAGCATGTGACTATGCCTAAAGCTACCAGGATTTTTATGTCATTTTTCTTGCTCCTCATTACCAACATTTCTTTTGCACAATCATTTTTTTATTTTGAAGCAACCCCTGTTGTTTCTACAACCAAGGACTCCACTTACTTTATCTTTTTAACAGTGGACCCAGATGGCACATCCAAGTGTAGAATACGATATACCAATAAAACTTCGGGTGAGCAATGTTTGGTAGAACAAAAGCTAAAAGATTCCTCTGACCTTTCGTTGCTCCTAGTACCTATTGGGGCAAAAAAATTCTTAATACCAATAGATGAAGCTGATTTTTTAGAAGGCACTCCAGATGAGCATTTTTTGCAGCCTAGATTTGTGTTTGAAAAAATGGCCGATACCAGCAGTACTTATTATGCAGCTAAGGCAGTTCAATTTAAAATGACAGATGCAAATTGGCTTGATGCGTCTTTGCAAATAAACCAACAAAAAGAATACAAGAAGTTAATAGCGGATGTAACTTTCGTGCGGTATTTTTATAAGGAGAATGATGCATTCTACACATACCTCACTCAGCTAAACAGTAGGGGAGGATTGAGCGAACAACAATTAAAAACAAAATTTTATCTCATAACAATTGCCAATACACTCGATAAGAAAATTGGCATTTCTTCAAAAAAAGATTTGGATCGGATAACGGAATTTGTTGAAGAATTAACAACGGATCTTGGTATTAAACTTATTCAAATATCTGTTTGGGGTAATGAGTTTAATAAATACAATGTGCAAGAGGCAGTTGATAAAGTAGATCCAAATAGCAACGATATTGTTATGTTCTATTATAGCGGCCATGGTTTTAGGTTCAAAAATGACGGAAGTAAATTTCCCAGAATGTCCTTGCGTACAAATAAATTGGTAAAATTAGAGGATAACAATTTGAGTGTAGAAAATGATGTATACAAAATATTGTTGAGCAAGAAGGCAAACGTTACGTTGGTTTTGAGTGATTGTTGTAACAGTGTGGTAGATCAACCTTCACCTGTTGGGATGGATTTATTAAGACCAAGAGCAACCGGCAAAGCTGGGCTGAAATTAAATTATGAAAACTGCTTAGCACTGTTTTTTCCAAAGCAACCCGTTTCTATGTTGGTTGGTTCGGCAGAAAAAGGCCAGCTTGCATCTGGCAACCCCGACTTAGGTGGGTTTTTTACCAATTTTTTTCTGGCGCAACTTTCAAATACATTGTATAGCAATAAAGTGCCCCCATCATGGTTAAAAATATTGATAAATGCAAGGGAAAGTACTATCAAACAGGCATTAACTGCAGAATGTAGCAATACTGCAAATGGCCGCTGTACACAAAGAGCAGAATTGCAAGTAATACCGCCTTTGTAATGTTTATTCTTTATATTCTTCCCCCTGGTCTGGTATTCTGTAATCAGTTGCGCTTAAGAAATCTTCCGTATTTGAATAATTTATTCCTAACTCATATTTTTCAAATAATGCATTCCATTGTTTTGTAGTAATAAAGTTCCAAACAGCATCGTTTTTTAATACTTGATCGTATATAAAGCCAGCATCTAGTGCTTTCTTTAAAAAGGAAAATGCCATTTCAGGTTTTTTAAGCAGCGCATACATCCGAGCCATAGAATATAAGTTACTGAAAGTGGCTTCATTTTTAAATTTTTCATCACCAAATAAAAATTCTTTATCAATTTTTAGTATTGGAAAAGAAAGCAGGTGCTGTAGTGCTTCCTTCGTATTGCCCTTAAGCCAACTATTGGTAGCATAGAGAGTAGTTACCTTGCACTTTTCGATATCATCTATAGCATTAAACTTTTTTAAGGTGCTTTCTACCTTTTGGTATTTATTAGAAAGCATATCAAAATTGATTAGCGTCAAAATTTTATCCCTGCTTATTTGATTTTTTTGGTATAAAGTATCAAGTTGCTCTTGTGCTTTTTTAAAGTTTGCATCCATTGTTAATACATCTACCATTTCATTTCGCAGCAACGAATCATTGGGTTGTTGTTTTACTGCCTTTCCATACCAAATGCTTGCTGTATCAAAACTACCCTGCCAAGCATACAAGGCTGCTATGGCTTTTGTAACTTCAATACTTGGTTCCACCTCTCCAGTAAGTTGTACAGATTGTAAAAAAAAGTTGAGCGCTTCTTTGGTAGGATTGTAAATATATTTTGGGATAATTATTTCTTCCTTGGTTACAGGCAAATTAAATTTTATCGGATTTTCATCGGGGGGTGATTGACTCGACGTAAATGGATACTCAAAATCCGATAGTGATTTTGTAAATGATGTATATTTCTCTATGGACATTTGTTTGTATGCCAATTGCAATCTTTTGTATAAAAACCACCCGGCTTTTTCTTTCCAGTAAAAATTACGAGGAAACGCTTCCATTATCCTCTTATAGAAATTGTAGGTTTCGGCTTCTACGTTTTGGTTAATTGCCAACCAATAGTGATTTAAGTTACCCAATAGCTCATATGTGCCGGGTTTATTTTCTTTCATGGCTTTGCGCCTCAAATCTCCAGCGGCTCTATTTGCTAGCACCTGTTGAAGAAGTATTTCTTCGGCTTGTTCATTTTGGCCCAATTGTTCAAAGAGTCTTGCAGCTTTTATTGCAGCTCCCATTTTTAAGGGTATTTCAAATGTTGCCAATTGCTTTTCGTATCCAATGGCGAATTCCTCTGTGTTTTTTTTGAGCGTTTTTAACGATTTATAATTTGTGTAGTTGGCTTGTGCAAGCTGTTGTTTATTTTCTATATTACTTATTTCTCTATACTTCGTTATGGCTTTACTTAATTCACCCTTTCTTTCATATATATTCGCCAACATATAATGGTCTTCCAATTGGTTGTATTGAAAGTTCATTAGATAATTTAAAAGGCATGTATCGCCATCAATTACCGTTCTTCCCTTCAGCATTTCTTTGAACATTGTTCTGGCTGTTAAATCATCTTTGTAATTAGCTATTGCTAAATTTAATGCATCTTCCGCCTCTTTCCACCTGCTGTCGGTGTAATACATATTTCCTAAAATGTGGTGTGCTATATACATTTCAGGAAAAACTTGTAGGAATTCTTTTAATAAATTAGCTCCTTGGTCTTTGTTACCCGATGTAGTTGCAATTGACCTATCGCCTTCAAAAAATTTCACAAATGGTTTTAATCTTGCAGTATCTTTAGTTAAATTGTCATAACAATCAAGCCAAATTTTGGCATTGTCTTCATTAATTCCCGAAATTCCACCCTGCTCCACACCATAGCGAAAATAAGCATCATTAATCGCAAAGTTTTCTTTGCGCTCGGCAGCTTTAAAATAATATTCGTCACTAAGTGCATATCGGCCAGTTTGTAAATAAATATTCCCTAAATGTTCGTAAGGTAAATAATGTACTTTATTTTGCTCTATGGCTTTTAAAAAATATGTTTCTGCTGCTAGCCAGTTTTTTTCTTTTTCCATGAGCAAGCCACCATTCATTAAAACAAAGGCCATATTTGGTTGTAATGAGTCTGCTTTGTGCAATGCGTCTTTAGCTGTAGCATATTTTTTTTGCATCAAATTCATTCTTATCTTATTGCTCCAGGGAATTGCCCATGTAGGAGCCAATGTGCTTGCAAAGTTGAAATGATAGTTGGCAGAATCGTATTTTTTTTGATTAGCAAATAAATTTCCCAATTCATTGTGTATGTAACCTGCATACGGATCTGCTTGTATTGATTTTCGTTGATACGCTACTGCAACTTTAAGCAAACTATCTGTGTTTTGCATAGTGGCCATGTTTAAACGAGCCATTAACCCGCCTAAGTAAGTAGCATTTAACCTTAGCATACTGGCCAGATGATGGTCTTCTGGTACTAATTGTAAGCTATAGTTTAGTAAGGAAAGAAAATCATCGTACTGCCTTTCACCTTTATAATAGTATTGCCTTTTCTCCAGTTCTGCAATATCGCCTGATAGATATGCATTGATCATTTCCTGTGTGCGATTGTGTATAAGCTCTACAAACTTTTCTATAAAACGCTTGCCAAGAATTTTATTTTTGCTAAGTTGGTTTTTTAAAAGATTAAAAGAATCTAGCTTATTTGCATTTCTGATTGCTTCATCATATCCTACCGGAGATTCATTTCTATGCTGCATTGAATCTTTTCCCCAAAAGTATTTTCTATACACAGTAAGCGTATCATGGTTTTCAATAAATTGATTTGTTATGTTCAATGCAATTGAATCTTTACTTTGAAGTGTTTGTGTGTTTATAATATTTTCAATTGGTAGGAGGGCTATTTCAGTAAAAAAATAATCAATTGGTTGGATACTTGCTTTTTTAAACATGGACAAACCTGCAGGAGCAGTTATCTTTGATGTGTCTGTTTCTACAAATTTTCTTTTATAGGCAGCAACGGTAGCCGAATCTAAAAAGCCCAATGGGAAGTTGGGGTTGCCGTCTATTACTGGGTGTTGTTTGTGATTTTGTAAACGAAGTATTTTATCTGCTACAAAAGCCGAATCTAAAAATCGTTTCATTTCAATTAACTTGATGCTACCATCAGCTATGTTATCGGCCAACCCATACATGCCATTAATCAGATAATAAGAAAAAACGCCACGACCGCCGCCCCAGTCGGGCCCTTCAGCAGCTTCTTCATCTACTGCACATGAGGTTAACCTCACTTCGTTGTTTAAAACTTGCTGTAGTTGTTTACCTACTAATTGTTTGCCTTTAAAAAAATCGCCTGCCAGTTTTCCAGAGTGGCAGGCATCGGTTATAAGTACTACTTTTGCCTGCTTTTTTGTGCTCAAAAAATTGGCGTCGTCGTTTAGTGTTTCAATTTTTATAGCGTTGTTGCGGTAGTTAGATGCAGGCGTGTTGTACGCCAATAAATAACCTAAACTAAAATTATTTTCTGTTTCTACATCTCCGTGTCCCGAAAAATAAAAGTAGACCAAATCGTTGGTAGTCGTTTCCGCTTTTACCCAGTCCAGTGCATTTAATATGGCAGCAATTGTTGCGTCTTTGTTTAAAAGTATGGTTACTTGAGCATCTGGTACATTTCCTCCAGCACTAGATTTTAACCATTCCGAAAACACAAGGGCATCTTTATCTGCATATTTTAACTGTGGCAATGACTTGTTTTCATAACCTGAAATACCGATAATAATTGCAAATGTTTTACCACTTGCATTGTTACTGTTTACATTTAAGGATTGTGAAAAAGCAATGTTAACGGCAAACAATAACGAAAGAATGGTGCAAAATCGTTGCATATTTGTTAGTATAAATTATTTAATAAACTTATTCTTTTTTATTCACTAACTTTTTTAAATACAATTGTTTTTGTTCCTCATTATTTCTTCTGCAGTAATCTGTAAAATAATGATGCGCTCTTATAAAATCAATTTCTATTATATGCCAGGCTTCTTTTGTAAGCATTGGGTTTAATGTACTCAATTCTTTAAATAAATTATTCGACCTTGTTTGTGCCTTTTTTGTTCCAAGGTATTCTAGATCAGCATCTGCAATAATTTCTTCTAATTTGGTTTTTGGCGATTGGGGTATTTTTGTTGCCATAATCATTCCGCAAATAGTAGAAATTTCGGCTTTATTAAATCCAAAGGATGGCAAGTGTTTTTTTGCGATCTTACAACCTTCTTTCTCATGATTGGCATAGGTTTTAGTAAAGCCAGTGTCGTGCCACAGTGCTGCCGTTTCTAATAATTGCAGTTCTTTAGTGCTGCAGCCTTCGTTTTTCCCAATTTCTATTGCCTTGGCGGCTACATATAGCGTATGCTCAATATTGTGATAATAGTATGCTGTAGAAAGATTTTCTTTCAAGAGATTAGTAACAAATGTTTTTATGCTCATTTTATTTGGCATGAGCCTTGTGTTTTAAAATACCTCCAGCAGCTTCTTTTATACTTTGCACATATATAAACACTTTGGGGTCTATTTTAGTTAACGCTTCTTGAATTTGTTTTATTTCTAAACGAGTAACAATGGTTACAATAATATCTGTCTCAGTCTTTACCTCAAAGCTTCCTGGCAAGTAGCCTCTTTCTCCTTTATACACAGTAATACCTTTAGCCAATTCGTTTACCAAATAATTCTTTATTTCTTCTGGTTGCGATGATATGATATTCATGGCAGTAAACTCCTCTATGCCATCTACAACATAATTGATGGCCCTGGTTGCAGTAAAATAAGTGATGATGGAATACATGGCTGTTTCAATACCAAATTCAAAAGCAGCTACCGTAAATATGATGCAATTGATGAGCATAATAATTTCGCTGTTAGAAAACCCCGTTTTTCTTCCTGTAAAAACCGCAATTACTTCGGCACCATCAATTACGCCTCCTCCTCGTATTACCAAGCCTACACCTGTACCCATTAAAATACCACCAAAAATGGCAATCAATAATTTATCGTGTGTTACTGGGTTAATATCTATAAAAAGCAAGCCAAAAGAAAGCAGCAGAACAGCAATAGAGGTTTGTACAGCAAATGTTTTTCCAATTCTTTTATAACCCAAATAAATAAAAAGTACATTGAGTATAATAACCAAAAAACTAATGTTAATATGAAATAATTCATGAAGCAAAATAGAAATACCTGTAATGCCTCCGTCTAAAAATTTATTTGGAATCATAAAGCCTTTCATGGCTAGTACAGCAAGGCCTGTTCCAACTGATATTAATAATAAATTTTTTAGTGATCTAACTGTTTTCCAATCTACACGATCATTTTTATGCTTCCTATTTATCATATCACAACCAGGTTTATTTTTTGACACCAAGTTATGCCAATTATTTTAATTTTGATATCTCTTTTGGCTGCTAAAATTCTTGTAAGTAAACTATAAATGTAGCGCATTCTCTTTTCTTGTAAGGTCCCTGTAATGCTTATAAACTATTTTTTATATTTCGCTCCTCTCACCAAACCTGTCCCGTACATTTTGGTTGGAAATCCATCAGAGTAAATAATTTTTAAATATTTACAGAAGCAAGTAATGTTATACTTGATTTTTCTACATTCACCTTAATACAGCTTCTCCTGTTATCTGCACTTTTTAGAAACATTCTTTGAAAGGCTTGATTTTACTGAGTGTCTTTTGTGAAAGGGGTGTCCCATCCTTATTTTTGGTTTTTTTTGCAAAATGATCAAATAAGTCTGGAAGTTGATGGGGTAGATTTTTGGCTCACAGATTTTTCAGATTTACTCAGATTTTTTCTGCCTAATCTGAAAAATCTGAGAGCATTTTCATTTTTTAGTTTTAAAACACGCTAAAATTCTTGCTCAATTATTAATCGAACCTTTAGTTTGCTTTACTCTATATTTACCTCTATTTTTAGAAATAATTTCTACAGATAAACTCCACACTGCTACTTATAAATTGAGTAAGGCTTCTTTTTCAACTTAGGAAAACAAAAATTTTCAAACTGATTTAGAATCGCATAATTAAAATTACAATTTCTCAAAATACCTTTACTCAAATCTCAGTGCCGCCAATTTTTCTACTTTCACCACAATACTCCTTATCATCTATAGGCTTATTAAATAAAAAGTCCCCGATTTGCATCGAGGACTTTTTATTATAATGTAGTAAACGCTTACAATTCTGGCGCTTTTACTTTCTTTTTTACCACAACTTCTGCAGCAGCACCCAATGGTTTGTCTTTTGCAAAATCAACCAATATAGGTGCACCTACAAATATAGAAGAGTATGTACCTGTTATAACACCTATCATCATTGCAAATGCAAATCCTCTTGTAACCTCTCCACCAAAAATGAATAATATAAGCAATGTTAAGAAAACGGTAAGCGATGTCATAATGGTACGACTCAATGTATCATTGATTGCACGGTTAATGATGTTTGTTTTTGTGTTGCCTTTCATATCCCTGCTATACTCACGTATTCTGTCAAATACAATTACTGTATCATTCATGGAGAAACCAATAACGGTTAATACCGCTGCAATAAAATGCTGGTCTATTTCCAACGGAAAAGGAACGATGTCTTTTAAGAAAGAGAATACAGCCAATGTTACCAATACATCATGTATCAATGTAATAATTGTACCTGCGGAATATCTCCAATCACGGAAGCGTATGAAGATGTAAACGAAAATTGCCAACATAGCAAATATCGTAGCTTTTACAGCCCCACGTTTCAAATCATCCGATATAGATGGAAGAACCGTTGCAGAGCTTTGGATATTATTTTTTTCAAATTGCTCTGCAGTTAACGAAGCAGGTAATACTTTCTTCAAACCTAAATATAATCTACTTTTTACTGTTGAGTCTGCATTGTCTTTGTCTATCAAATAAGAAGTAGTAATATTTAAGTGTTTACGATCACCTACTGTTTTAATAATGGGGAACTCGTCGTCAAATGATTTCGCTAAATCCTCTTGTACATCAGAATTGCTTAATGCCTTATCAAAACTTACCGTATAACTTCTACCACCTTTAAATTCCACACCAAGGTCAAAACCATGGAAAAATGATGCAATACCCAAAGTTAATATGATAGCAGATAATACATAAGCATACTTTCTTTTCTCAATAAACTTATAATTTGCATGTTGAAATATTTTACGAGAAATGGTTGTAAAATAATTGAAGTGATGACTTTTGTCGGTACGTAAATCTGTTATTAATCTTGAAACCAAAATACCACAGAACAAGGATAATAATATACCGATGATTTGTGTTGTAGCAAAACCAAGTACGGGTCCTAATCCAAAATACAATAGAATAAACGCTGTAAGCAAAGAAGTTATGTGAGCATCTAAAACAGGTGCAAGTGAGCGACGATAACCTTCGCTGATAGCAGCAGGGTATGCTTTTCCTTTGGTAAGTTCCTCTTTTATTCTTTCAAATATAATTACGTTAGTATCTACTGCAAGCCCGATGGTAAGTACCAAACCGGCAATACCCGCTGCAGTAAGTGTGAAGCCAAACATGGCCAATACACCAATGGTAAATAGCAAGTTTAATATTAAGGCAATATTAGCTACCCAACCACCCGTGTTGTAATAAACCAACATTAAAATAAATATTACGGCAAATGCAATTAAGAATGAGTTTCTACCACCGATCAAACCTTCTTGACCAATAGTGGCTCCTACAATTTGCTCTTGCACAATTTTTGCAGGTGCATCTAGTTTACCAGATTTTAAAACGTTTGATAAATCTTGTGCTTCTTCTACTGTAAATGTTCCAGATATTTCTGTATTGCCACCTTCAATTTTGCCGTTTACCCTCGGTGCGGAATACACAGCTTCATCCAATGATATGGCTACAAAACGTTGGTTGTTTTTTTCTGTAAGGTTGGCCCAAGTTCTAGAACCAGCGGCCGTCATTTGCATTTTAATGGAAGGCATTCCTTTTTCATCATACCCTTGGCTGGCTTCAGCTACACCATCTCCTTCAAGCGGTGCTTTTTCCATTCCATTCACTTTTTCTAGGGCATATAATTCAAAGAATGAACCGCCTTTAGCTTGGCCTTGACCTTTTTGCTGCACGCCGTACATTAATTTTACATTATTCCCAAGAATGGTTGTAAATACGGTATTGTTAATATAAGAATTTAATAAAGCAGTATCTTTTGCTGCAACCATACCTATATAGGGTGTTTCATATAACTGACCTGTTTTTTGATCTAATGGAAATTGTAGAACAGAACCTATTATACCCGCTTCTTCTGCTCTCATAACCTTTTTAGCAGAGTCTGTCATATTGGTAGTATCTCTTGTACCTTTCAAAAATTTAGCCAGTGCCTTATCAGCATCGGTAAATGATTTTTGAAAAGCCTGGTCTTTCAACATTACTACACTCCAAAACTGGAGGTTGGCAGATGATTGAAGAAACTTACGTACCCTTTCTGGATTTGTAACACCTGCAAGCTCTACATTTATTACGCCTTTGTTTACGTCTAAATTTAAGTTTGGTTGTGCTACACCAAATTTATCAATTCTCTTTTGAAGAATTTTAAATGTTTGGTTGATAGCTCCTTTACCAATTTCTTTCAATTTAGAAGTGACAGCAGCATCATTGTCACCAATTTTTACTTCCTTATTTGGACCAGAAAATAATTGTGATAGCTTTCCAGAACCATTTTGTGCAGCATAGGCAGCAGTGAAAATTTCTATAAAATTTCCTTCGGTACTTGCTTGTTGCGTCTTGGCTGTTTGTATTGCCCTCAGCAATCCTGGGTCTTTAGGACTGTTGCTTTGCGATGCCAACAATTTTTCTAAGCTTACATCCATGGTTACACCCATGCCACCTTGCAAATCCAAACCAAGGTTTAGTTCGTACTCTTTGCATTTTTGGTAAGTAGTACCTGTTATTGGAAAAATTTCTTTTTCTTTTGTACTGTCTAAAATGCGTTGTGTTTTTGCAAAGATGATGGCATCTTTTTCATCTTGCGGCAAGCCAGCAATTTGATTTTTTACAAGCCTGGTTGCTTGTTCTTTTACTTTTCCTTCGTAGCTGCGCACCACCCAAGTATAAGAAAGCTCCCATAGCGATATGAGAATAAGTGCAATCGTGAAAAACCAAACTAAACCTTTCAATTTCATGTTAAAAATCTTTAAAAATAAGCGTTGTTAATTTTTTTTACAAGTGTGCAAAGATAGGGGAAAATGGCATTGTTGGGTAAAATTTCGTATAAAGGATTTAACAATAAAGCAATAAAGAATTTAATCTCATAACTATCGGATTAATAGTGCTTTAAATGATTTTAAAGCATTTTCGGTTTATTGCTGATTAAAGATATACAGCCAAATGGCTGCGCCTGCGTAGACGAAAATCCTTTTTTTGCTGGCCTTTTAAACAAAAAAAGAACTGCCTTCCGGTGGGCAAGTTGCAGGCGGACAGCGTACAAATGATGCTTTATGGTATTGGATGACAGCCTTAAAGCTTTTTCATTAATAAAGATAAAACGGCTTACTTTTACATTTCTATCAGCCGGCTGTCGCTTCGTATTTATGCGAGGAGGAAAGTCCGGACAGCTTAGGGCAATACACCGGTTAACGACCGGCTGTTTTGTCACACTGAGCCTGTCTGCCGATAGGCAGGCCTGGCGAAGTGTGCAAAATAAGAAAGAGTGCCACAGAAAATAACCGTCCTTATGGCTTGCTGTAGGGATAAGGGTGAAAATGTGAGGTAAGAGCTCACGGTCTTGCAGGGTAACCTGCGGGATGGGTAAACTTTGTATGCTGTAATGCCACATATACCTCTGGTCTTGCTTTTGCAGGAGGCAGGCGGCTCGTTTGCTTGCGTGTAATGCGCAACAGGGGAGGGTAGGCAGCAAGATTGTAACAGTAATGTTGCAGCAAGATAAATGACAGCCCTTATTGCAACGACCTTGCAATAGGAACAGAATCCGGCTTATGGTTGATAGAATTTTTATTTACTATTAAAAAAAACACATGAAAATTATTTCTTTTTTAATGATGGGTTTTTGTTTTTCTTTAAACACCCAAGCACAAACAGAAACTGCTAAAAGTACTTCCGTTGATTCATCAAAAATTATACAAGTGGTAGAAGCCTCTTGTGGACAATGCCAGTTTAAAATGGCTGGTAAGGGCTGTACCCTGGCGGTAAGAATAAATGGCAAATCTTATTTTGTAGATGGAACCGATATAAACAAACATGGCGATGCGCATGCATCTGACGGGTTTTGTGAAGCCATTAAAAAAGCGGAAGTAAAGGGAGAAATAGTGAAAGATAGATTTGTCGTTTCTTACTTTAGGCTTATTAATACAAAAGAATAAATAAAAATTGCCAATAGAAAAGCCCAATCATATTTTAAATACGATTGGGCTTTTTTAATTATGATTGATTGGTAAATTAGTAACCTAACTAAACCCCTCAACCTTCTAAACCCCCTAAACCTCATAAACCTTTTAAACCTCTTAAACCTCTTAAACCTCGTAAACCTCTTAAACCTTTTAAACCTTTTAAACCTTTTAAACCCCGAATCTATTTACACCCCACCCACAGCCTATCTTCTTTTTGAAAAAACCACCAGATGCCATTTGCATAACTAAAATTAAAATTTAATTCTAGTTTAATGGTTTCTGGAATAGTGAAAGCTACTTTGGTAAGAAATCCGGTTTTCTTCTCATACAATTCGATGGTACGATCCGTTACATTTAGCACTGCCAATTCTCCTTTTGGTATATTGGTATATTGCACAGACAGGTTTCTATCTTCCCACCTAGTAGCAGATTCATCCTCCGTTAATTCATCGGATTCTTTTTTGGTTTTGCAACCTGCATAAATGTAAGTAAGCCAACCCAAAGGTTTTAATGTTTTTGAGTCATATTTTTCTACATAGTGAGAAGGGCTAAGATAAACGATGTTATTACCCGGCGTATAATAAAGTCCCACAGATTGGCCATCTGGTTGATTCATGCCTTCAAAATCAATCTGCTTACTTTTTATTTTTCCATCTTTTTCTAGTTCTATATGCCCTACACCGCTAGAATCGTAAGTATTAAATTGCAGTAGTTTGCTTAACGGGTTGAACCAAATGCCCCTAAAATCATAATCTGCCATCTGGTCTTCTTGTATAATTTTACCTTTATCGTTAAAAACGCCCATAGGATAAGAAGCATTGCCGGCCATACTGGAGTAGTATTTTTTTGTAATGGGATGCCAGGCCACTGCAGCACTATTGCTGCCACTTCCTTCGGGCATTTGAAGTGATATTACCTGTTTTAATTCTTTTTGAGCTTGTAGAGGCGAAACTACAAAAACGGAAAGTACAAGGGTAACTGCAGAAATAATTTGTTTCATGAGTGTTGGTTTTAGTTACAAATTTAATAATAGCATCTAGTTATAAAAATACCCATAATAGGGTATTTTTATCGGTTTATGACCGTATGTATTTTAATGTCTTTAAAAAATTTATTTTTTTTATTATTATTTCATAAAAATTTAAAAGCTGTTTGAATCAAATTCTTCCATTACCATGTAGGTTCTTCCTCCAATTTTCAACGCTGAGAAAAGGAGAACAAGCGTTTATGCTGAGTTTCTCTTTGCGGACTCATTAAACTCATTTCTCTGCGGTGAATGTAAGAGCGACAATTTTAAATGCACCCTTCTTAATAAGCTAAATAATTGTTTCCATAAAATTCATGAACTTGTAGAGACAAAACACTATAATAATAGTTAGAGATATATAGAACATATACTTGCCGCTCTCCCTAGAAGCTTCATCGTATTTATAGTATTCTTTTTGGGCATACTTACTAAAAGTTTTTGCAAAAGCCAAGTTATAACCAATAATGAGTCCCAAAACCCCCAGTACACCCAGCCAACCCAAAAATTGTTGCGGAAAAGTAGCTTCTTTTCCTTGTGAAAGTATTTCGTCTTCTTCTTTTATTAGTATTTGCTTTATTGAATAGATGTCGAGGGGTAAAAGATTGCGAAAGCTCAACTCTGCTTCTATAGCCTGTAGCATTTCTGGATCCCATTCATTAAATTGATATACCCTGGTAAGTAATTCTTCGTCTGTTAATAAGCTTGCTATTTCCTTAAAATAATTTTCCATTTTTTAAAACTTACACTTTGCAGGTGGCAAGATAGAAAATAAAATGCTCTAGTGTATTTTAAATGGTTGAATTATGTTGATTGACTATAAAATAAATATTGTTGCATAATGTTACAAAAAAGTAAAAATGGATGGAGGCTATAATGGTATTGAATGATTGGTACAATAATTGAATAGCATTAAAAAAATTTTTTAGAATCAAAAATCGCATTTTCATAAACCTGTTTCATCCTTAAAATTCTGTATGAAAAAATTTATCCTGTTATCCATTTTTTATAGTGCCATGTTTAGTGCGGTAGCTCAACGTAATGCAACAAAAAGAA
>JANNGD010000219.1:0-10053 GCA_031380515.1 Ferruginibacter sp.
TTGGAAGAAAATGTCTTGTCTCGGCGGGGTTTTCACAAGTATAGACATTGAACTATAAAAGAACTAGCCGTGAAACCCCGATGCACAAAGGACATTAAATCATTGTAAACCCATCCTATAAATCTTTATAATGATTTGGAAGAAAATGTTTAACTAATTTACCACAAGAAAAATATTATGCAACGGTGTTTTGGCTTTTATAGATTAAGGATTCTTCATACGTCGGGGTTTCGCAGAAAGATTTTTATAACTTATACTTTTCGTTTGCGAAAACCCCGCCGAGACAGCCATTGTCTTGGCGGGGTTTTCACAAGTATATACTTTGAACTATAAAAGAACTAGCCGTGAAACCCCGACGTATAAAAGGACTTTAACCCATCATAAACGCATCCTACAAATCTTTATAATGTTTTGGTGAAAAATATTCGTCTCGGCGGGGTTTTCACAAGTATATACTTTGAATTATAAAAGAACTAGCCGTGAAACCCCGACGCACAAAGGACATTAAATCATTGTAAACCCATCCTATAAATCTTTATAATGATTTGGTGAAAAATGTTTAACCACATTTAATTCATAAAACGAAGCACTACTATGCTCATAGCTTACATTATCTTTTGCCAAAGTCCATTTGCCTTTAACAGGGTTTCCATGTATATAATCCAATTTTTGAAATAGAAATTTATCCGAATAAATAGGTTTTGCATCAAAAGAATCTTTAAAAACTTTATGCTTTTGCCCCTTAGCTATTTCTCTACTAGTAAGATTTGAAGCCAATACTTGCAGCATTTCTTCGTTACTGCTTTTCTCTAATCTATTAACAATTTCATACGCCATAAAGCGTTTAGCATTGCTCATTATTTTATTCAAATTATAACCAGACGATGGAAAGTGAATAATTGCATGTACATGATTAGGCATAATTACATAACCATAATATCTATACCATCTTGTTTTAAGATATTGTACCAACTATAAACAATGTCATAACTATTGGTTATTTCAAAAAGAGATATCCATTTATGGCAAGTAAAAGTTATAAAATAGGTAGTAAACTCTGCGGATTGCTTATATTTTACGGCCATATTGTGAAGATTTTTGGGTTCTAGAAATTTTAATTCCTTTTTGCGTCGGGGTTTCGCAGAAAGATTTTTTATAATTTATATTTTTCGTTTGCGAAAACCCCGCCGAGACAGCATTTTACAGCCATATTGTAAAGATTGGTTTTGGATTCTGCAAATCTAAGGTTCTTTTGTGCGTCGGGGTTTCGCAGAAAGATATTCATAATTTATACTTTGTGTTTGCGAAAACCCCGCCGAGACAGTTAATGCACGAATAAAACCAATTGTGCATTTGTGTCTTATGTTTTATTGTTGATTGATTATTATTTTGTCATGGCGTCGTTTTCACAAGCATACAGCTTGAAGTATAAAAGAACCAGCCGTGAAACCCCTCGGAGACAGTATTGGGATCATACCCTTTGAATACAGCTTATACAATAGGCATTAAACCCTTCCACATCAAATTTGTCAGCAAAACCCTTGTCAATATTAAACTGCAACAGCTTATTGTCTTTCATATCTATAGTGAGAATATCATCTTTCCAGAGCACTTGTACAACATCTGCCCAGCCGTACTTTTTTATAGGAAAAGATGGATACTCAATACCTTCTTCAGAAAAAACTATGATTGGTTTTTTATTGGCAAAAAAACCTATGCTACCAAAAGCTAGCAACATTACACCCATCCAATAATTACCAAAATACAACCAGACAATGGCACTAACTATAAATGTAATTTCTATTACAGGGGTTTTTATATGTTTTTTATTGAGTAAGTAATACACCCAAGGCACTACATTTATCAATAACGATACTATAGCAATGTAACTACTGCTGCCACTTGTTTGTATGAAAACATATCCAAACCCAAAAAAATTGAGCGTAAGAATAAGAAAAGTTACCATCTTGTAAGTTTTCAATCGCTCATTGGGAATCTCTATTTTAAACTGGTTCACTGGTATTGCTTGCGGTAAGTAAACTACAAAGCTTGTATAAAACCCTGGCTCCTACATTTTCATCCCACTCATCGTGGCTTACGCCTACTTCGTTTAAATCGAATGCTATTATTCTTCTACCACTTTGAATTACTTTTTTAAACAAATAAAATATTTCTTGCACTTCAAACCCTCCTTGTACGGGTGTACCTGTATGCGGACAGAGTTTTGGGTTTAAACCATCTATATCAAAACTAATAAAAACATTTTCTGGCAAATGGTTCACTATTTCGTCTGCAATATTTTTCCAAGTTTCGCCCTCGTATTGTCTTTCTTTTATGTCTTTATCAAAATAGGTAATGATACGCCCTTCGGTACCAGTCATATAATCAAACTCTTCTTCACAATAATCTCTAATACCTACTTGTACAATTTTATTTAATTGAGGAATTTCCTCTATTGCATTGTACATAATGGATGCATGCGAATAATTGAATCCCTCATAGGCTTTGCGCAAATCCATGTGTGCATCTATTTGTAGAATACCAAAGGATTCAAATTTTTCCGCAATGGCTTTAAAAAACCCGAGCGGAGTGCTATGGTCGCCGCCCAACAATGCCACTAGTTTACCTTTGTCTAGCAAATCTTTGGTTTGCTCATATACCCAATTATTTAAAAACAAGCCCCCTTCATTTATATCTCGTAAGGTTTTGCACATAAACTTGTTATCGGCTACCGCTTCTCCCTGAGATATATAACTGATATACAACTCAGCCTCTTTGCGCAAAAAATCGCTTTTGGTAAGTATCTTTTTTTCGGTAGAGCGCATAAAAAAACCTTGTTTCCAAGCGTCTTTTATTTCGCAATCAAATAAATCTACTTGCAAGCTTGCCCTGAAAATATGATCTGCAGCCCTAGCTGTACCTGCATTATAACTCACGGTAACTTCCCAGGGTACGGGTACAATTACCAGTCTAGCTTCATCTTCTGTAGTGGGTAAGCCAAAAATATTGTAGTTAGGATTTCCTACGGAATTGGGGTCAAATTGCGACAAATCTGCCATTGGGTACGATTAAAATTTACGCAAATATAGTATAGGCAAATAGAAATATCCGTTAAGATTTAAACAGTAGGTGAACAATTGGTAGAATAAACTATTTTTTAATGTTTTATGAAACCAATACCCCCTTTTATATAACAAGCTTTTGTTTTATTGATGCAACTTTATTCGCTAAATGAAGCTAGATTATCCGCTGCTTTTTCATCCTTTACTATCTCCCCTTCTACCACTACTTCATCCTTTCTTTTTGGTATTACCATCACAGTCCCCATAACCATACACACAGAAAATATAAAAGCAAATAGTAGTATGCGCAAAAACTGCAAAACCTTTTGTACTTTTTTCATTCTTTTTCATTCTTTTTCATTCTTTTTTCATTAAATGCATACTGTTGCATCATTACATCAGTATAGCTACATGTAATTGTTGATGGCCAATATTATTGGCAAAATGGTTGGCATTGCTAAGGCCTACAGCAAAGAAGCTTCCGTAAAATTGCTGGTATCGTAATAGGCAGGCTGAATGAATCTTGAAGTATTGAAACGATATTGCTTTAAATAAATAGACTTATACCTTACTAGTACAAATTGTTGATATATTGCTAAAACGATGGTATGATAATTAAAGTCAAAGAGCCGACTCAATACCTTGGTGGTTTTTATATGCTTGTATGCAATAAAAAAAACACTTTCTAACTTCCTTGGCAAAGCAGCAAAACTTATTTCTTGCTGGAAGATATATTGCTTACACTTTTGGGGCTCACTATAAATTTGAAAAATAGAAAATAATGCAAAAAATAGGGTAACATTCCTTGCCCATGCTGGCACTGCCTTGTTGCAATTGTATAAATTCCGATTAAGCATACAGTATAAAAGTACCTTATTTTCTTTATTTTGATATTGCTAGCGCTAAATAAGAAAAAGATCATAACACAACCATTGCACAAATCAATTTTACAGTGCTTTTGTACATTTTAGCGTGCCAATAGCTTAAATTTTAAGCCAAAATTAAGTCCAATTATAAACATCCCATGCGTATTTGAAGTACCTTTGTAAAAACCAACAACATGAAACGTACGCATATAGTAATACTTATTGGAATTGCTGCTTTAATAATTGGGCTGCTCACTTTTTCCGCCGACTTTTCTACCTACGATACCATTGGTTCTGCAAATGCTAAAAAAGGAAAGTTTGTGCACATCATTGCTAAAATGGATAAGACAGAGCCCGTTGTATACGATGCAATTAAAAATCCAAATTATTTATCCTTTTATGCGGTAGATAGCTTAGGTGGCAAAACAAAAGTAATTTTTCACAACAGCAAGCCTACCGATCTAGAAAAAAGCGAACGTTTGGTAATGAAAGGAAAAATGCAAGCAGACCATTTTGAATGCAGCGATATATTATTAAAATGCCCTAGCAAGTACAAAGACGACAAGCAGCAAATGCAAAAAAATGTGCAAGAGCAAATTACTACCATGAAATAACTTAGATTAAATTTCCAATGATAAAATTTGAAGGAGAACATTTACTACCAGGACAAATAGGACAATTTTTTATTTTTCTTTCCTTTGCTGCGGCACTCATTGCTACCATCTCTTATTTTGCTGCATCCCGCAGTGCAGATATACAGCAAAAGAACAATTGGCTCAAAACCGCCCGCATTGCTTTCTACTTGCAAGTAACCGGCGTTTTTGTTGTTTTTGCTGTCATCATGTATATCTGTTCAAACCATTTGTTTGAATACATGTATGCCTACAAACACGCATCGCTGGAGCTAGAATACAAATACCTGCTTTCCTGTATTTGGGAAGGGCAAGAAGGTAGTTTTTTGTTGTGGACGATATGGCACGGCATATTGGGGATAATACTCATTAGAAAAAGCAAAGAATGGGAAGCTCCTGTAATGACTGTAATAAGTCTTGCGCAATTCTTTTTGATGTTGATGATAATGGGGCTTTATATTGGGAACATCAAAATAGGCAACAGTCCTTTTACCCTCACCAGGAATGAAATAATAGCGCCCATTTTTAACCGGCCCGATTACCTAAAATTCGTAAAAGACGGTGTAGGATTAAACTTGCTCCTTAGAAATTATTGGATGGTAATACACCCCCCTATTTTGTTTTTGGGTTTTGCCTCTACCATTGTTCCTTTTGCTTATGCATATGCAGGCATTCAAACAAAACGCTATGGCGACTGGGTAAAACCTGCACTTCCATGGGCGCTCATGTGTGCATGTGTATTGGGTGTAGGCATTATGATGGGTGGCAAGTGGGCGTACGAGTCTTTAAACTTTGGTGGCTATTGGGCATGGGATCCGGTAGAAAATGCCTCTTTGGTTCCTTGGCTGGTAATGATAGCAGGTATGCACACCATGGTTATTTATAAAGCTACCGGGCATTCCCTAAGGGCAAGTTATTTATTTGCATTTCTCAGTTTTGTATTTATCCTCTACTCTACGTTTCTTACCCGCACGGGTATTTTGGGCGATACATCGGTGCACGCATTTACCGAAACCGGCGAAGTTGTTTCCTTTACCTTGTTGGGCCATCTATTCGAGTTTAGGGCTATGAATGGTTTGATCATGTTGTATCTCCTGGCATTTACGATACCATCGTTGTTGTTATTGGCAAAGCACTACAAAAAAATACCCACCATACATACAGAAGAGAATACAAATAGCCGTGAGTTTTGGATGTTTATAGGATCGTTGGTATTTTTTCTTACTGCACTTTTTATTACTGCAAAAACATCTGTACCGGTTTACAATAAATTATTCAATACAAAAATAGCTCCGCCAGAAGATGTAGAATTTGCCTACAATAAAATTATAGTGTTGGTGGCCATTATCATTGGCTTGCTCACCGCCACCGTACAATATTTAAAGTACAAGAACACAGCCAAAGGTACTTTCTTAAAAAAGATTTGGGTACCTACCATTATAGCAGCCATCATCATGTTGTTGCTTTCTATTTTTTATCCATTTACCTATTACAAAAATGGCGCAGGCTTTTTGATAGCCATTTACTTTGCAGCCTTTGCAGCTATTTATTCTTTTATTGCCAATGCCATGTATATATGGACGGTGCAAAAAGGAAAAATACTAAAAGCAGGCAGCCCCATTGCCCATGCTGGTTTTATGCTTATGATTGTAGGCATGCTAATTTCATCTGCCAACAAAGAAATTATAAGCAGCAGCAATAGCAACGGCATTGTATTGCCGGGTGTGGGCAAAGATCCCATGACAAAAAAAGACGATAACCCTAGGGATAATTTGACATTGCTAAGGCAAGTACCTACAACCTTAGGCGATTACCAAGTGACTTTTATAAAAGACTCTGCCGGCAGCGAAAAAGGAAGAAAATTCTATCAATTGTCATTCGACAGAAAAGACACTGCCAGTAAAAAGACCAAGGAGCATTTTATATTGCAGCCCGATGTGTATTTGATGAAGGGCAATAATATGAGTAGCAATCCAGATACAAAATCGTATTTACACAAAGATATATTTACTTATGTTTCGTATGCGGTAAACAAAGCAACCGATGTAGTAGATGATACCGCAAAGTTTACACAAGTATCTATGAACTTTGGCGATACTGCTTTTTACAGCAATGGCGTATTTGTGTTGGATACAGTTATAAACAATCCCAATACAGCAAAAACAGCCGATGGAGGAATACCACAATTTGCCCTTACCGCAAAAATTAGCATTACTTCCAAAGACAACAAGCATTTTCATGCAAACCCAATGCTTACGCTCATAGATAGCAATTTCATCAATCATATAGACGATACCGTATATGCCCAAAATTTGTATGTGCGTTTTATGGGAGTAGATAACAACAAGAAAGTACTTATAGGCATAAAAGAATCCGACAAGCTGATAGATTATGTAACGGTGAAAGCTTTTATATTCCCCATGATAAATCTGGTATGGCTAGGTTTAGTAATAATGGCAGCCGGTATTATCTTAAGCATGTTGCAGCGAGGAAATTTTAGCAAAATGCAATCCCGTATTATTTTGGTAGCCGCTACAGGTTTTGTGTTTTACATGTTCCTATTGGCAAATGCATAAGCAGCTTTGGGGCTGTGATCATATAACATAAGCAAGCATTTGTTCGGTGTACTGCGGGCTACGCTATCGCTTCGTCCCTTCACATCGTGTAGGGATAAACCCTTCGTATGCCGCACGTGTTCCTAAGTTTATGTAGGAAGTCCTTCTGCAGATGCTCATTGGTCGGCAATACGTCGAAGTATAAAATGGTATCCATCTTTATTTTTATGCACAGGATGCAGTGCATTGCATTCGTTGTTATCGTTGTTTCGCTGTGTGAAATTTTAAATCATGTTGTTATAATGTAACGTACTAAAGAATATGTATGATTGGTAATATCCATCTGCATGCCGGCACAGGTCATAAAACAGCCTCTGCGACTACTCCTTCCCCTCCTTTCTCTGCGGTAAAAAAACAAAGTGAAAATAAAAAAAATCGTTGTGTTCTTTGTTATCGTTGTTTCGCTGTGTGAAATATTAAATCACGTTGGTATAACATAACTCACTAAAAAATATCTATGATTGGTATTATCCATCTGCATGCCGGCACTGGCCATAAAACAGCCTCTGCGACAACTCCTTTTCCTCCTTTCTCTGCGGTAAAAAACCAAAAAGCATTCTCATTACAAAAAAATAACATAAACAAATATTATGTATATGAAATCAAATACTTACCTTCATTTTAGCAACAATACTTTTAAGTTGTGTCCGTTCAGAATGGGACTGAGGGACTGCGAAGCCTTGCCCAGGCGGAAAAAGATGAAGGGAATATAAAACTTTGTACTGCTCAAAGTTTGCGACACAGTTTTGCAACTCATTTATTAGAAAAGGGAGTAGACGTTATATTTATTAAGGATTTTTTAGGACACTTTGATATAAAAACAACAGAGCGATATTTACATATCAAGCGGGATTTGCTAATAAATATTGAAAGCCCAATTGATAAACTTTATGCAAAGCATCCTGGAGACAGAGAAAAATAACAAATATTAAACAATATATTTATACATACACTAAAATGTTGATTTATTGAATTTTAATACCTGTAAAAAAAAATTGTTTAAGAGTGCAAAACAATTTATTACAAAATCAAAACAATTGAAAAATGCACTATCAAATTATTGATTGCTAATAATTTAGAAACTCGTAGATTTGATGGGTTGCGTACAATACAAACGTTGTGCGTCATTTTAAAAAAACTCTCTAATGAAAGTAACCAATTTTTTAGTTTGTTGTCTTTTTATAGTTTATAATACTTTTGGACAAACAAACAATCAAAAAGTAAAAGTCATACTTTTAGGCACTTTCCACTATGGTGTTACTTCTGATAAAGGTAAAACAGCTTTTCCTGATTTATTTACTGCAAAACGACAGAAAGAATTAGATAGCATAGCATCAAAATTTGCCAAATTAGGAGTAAATAAATTCTTTTTAGAAAGACCTGTGAAAGGACAAAGCAAACAAGATTCACTTTTTGGTATATACAAGAACAAAACACTAACTGACACAACTGTATTAAGAGAAGAAGGAATTCAAATCGCTTTTAGAACAGCTTTACTCAATAATTCAAAACTAATTGCGTCAGACTGCCGTCAAGAATTACCTTATTCAATGATTGAAGAATATGAAAAAGCACATCAAAATGACACACTAAATTCATATCCATTTTTTGATATAAAAAACCCTTTTACAACAAAGCAAAAAAAACTTAGTGAACTTACCTTATCGCAATATTACATTCAGTTAAATAACCAGTATAATCGACAAGCACATATGTTTGATTATATACACTATGCACTTGGCTATGGAAAAGACAGCAGTTATGTTGGTGAAGCTTTTGCTTTATCTTGGTATGATAGGAATTTGAAAATATTTACAAATATTATTAGAAATATTGACCTCAAAAATGATAAGGTAATTGTTGTATTATTTGGTAGTTCTCATACATCTTTAATAAGACATTTTTTTGAAGACCATCCTTATTTTGAAATTGTTGAATTAAACCAAGTTTTTAAATAAAGAAAATGACTGTTAACTGTAAAAACTGCAATAACGCTTTTGTTGGGAAATTTTGTAATTGTTGTGGACAGAAAGCAAGTGTTAAGGAATTAACACTTAAAGAAATAATACACGAAACTTGGCATTCAGTTACTCATACTGATAGTGGAATATTAAGGTTGGCGAAAGATTTATTTTTACATCCTAAAAGTGTTTACCTAAACTATTTTAAAGGACAAAGAAAAAAATATTTCAGTCCAGTTACCTTTTTTTTAATAGCTGCCGCTATTCTTTTATTTTCGGGTATAAAAGTATTTAACTATGAAGACTATAAATTTAAAACGCTTAACGAGTTTGGAAGGTACGCTTTAATTGTAACAAAATTTAAGACACTATTGCTGTTGCCAGTTGAAATTTTTACGACTTGGATTTTATTTCGTAACCAATATAACCTTGCAAAAAATATTGTTTTTTGGCTTTACTTAAATGGACTGTTGTTTACTATAAAAATACTTCTTACGCCCCTGTATTTCCCCTTTATTTACTACAAATCATTTCTTGACGTTTCAATACAAATAATTCAGTACGTATTTCTTTTTATTCATCTTATTCTTGTTTTTGGAAATAGAAAATGGTTAAATATTGTTTTGCTTTTCGTTGTAACAAACATTATTCTCATTAGCGACAATATCCTTACAGGTTATCTACTGTTTGAAGGTGATATTTTTAAGCAAACAGGAACAAAAAATATTTTTGAATTAATATTAAAAGCATACCAACCGTGAAGAAAAACGAACGCACAAATCGAGTAACGCAGGGGAATTTCACCCCTACGTCCTCACGGAACCGTGCTTGAACCTCTCGGCTCACACGGCTCTTCAGTTATGGATGTACTTTACATGTTAGGCTACCGACAATCAATAGATGCAGAAGAATTTAGT
>JANNGD010000221.1:0-28580 GCA_031380515.1 Ferruginibacter sp.
CGATGCCGAGGTAAAGAAATTGGAGCCAGCTAGTTGCTTTTATTAAAATGGTTTGTGTTAAAATAAAACATATAATCATTACGCCTCCTGCAATAGCCCAGTTGTATCGGTTTGGAAGCCTTTTGATATTATAAACCACTGCTATCGAATTAGTACCGCCAACCAAGATGGTGAGTACCAATCCAGGAACAAGAAAATTATGAAATGGCGTATCTTTCAGCATATCCAAGCGCAACGTCAAACTGCTACCATCCGGATGGCTCAATATTAACAATCCAGATATAAATGATGTGAGGGCCAAAAAAGAAATCAGTATAAATAACAGCGTCTTCATTTTATTTTTTTTATCATGAATAAAAACAAATTCTATAAGCATGAACTCCAAAAAAGGATCAATAAAATCATTTGCAAGGTAAATATTTTCGTTACCCACATTCTATGAGTACAGTCAAGAATGCTGCTGACAGTTATCATGACTTTAAACAGTGATACGATTTAAATTTGTAAGACACCGTTAAATTACAAAGTTATGTTAGGAGAATTAAACGATACCCAAATAAACAATATCCTATCAAGCCAAGTGGTAGGCAGGCTTGGCTTTGTAGATGGAAAACAGCCGTACATTATACCGGTTACTTATACTTTTGATGGTCATTATATTTATGGTCAAACCAACGAGGGTACAAAACTAAAAATACTTCGCAAAAATCCGAGTGTATGTTTTGAAGTAGAAATGATGATGGATATGCGCAATTGGCAAAGTGTTCTTGTAATTGGAAAATTTGAGGAGTTAGAAGATAAAAAAGCCCTTGAAGCAAGGGAAATACTTTTTAGCAGGGTATTTTCTTTAATGACAAGTAGTACGATACATGCGCATGAGCACGAAGTAAAGGGGGTGATAGATGATAGCAATAGGGTGAAGCAGATTATGTATCGGATAAAAATAAAAAAAATAACGGGCAGATTTGAAAAATAATACCAATCTGTAAAAGCTATTTAATATTTGGGGCAAAAAATTGTAACTTCAATCCATGTGTGCAGCATACCCACAAAGTATAAACAAAATAAGTCCCCAAAATAAAATCAAACTGGTAAATGCAGGGCTTCCCTATTTTACCTTACTTACCCAATTAATAAACGAGGCCAAGGAAAGTATCCACTTACAAACATATATATTTAATGATGATGAAACTGGGCAACAAATAGCCAGTACTTTGATAGCCGCTGCAAAGAGAAATGTGTCCGTTCATTTAATGGTTGACGGATATGCCTCTAAAGATTTACCAAACTATTTTATTGATGAGTTAAAAGAAGCGGGTATTCAATTTAAGTTCTTCGAACCGTTTTTTAAAAGCAAGCATTTCTATTTTGGTAGAAGACTGCACCATAAAGTTTTTGTTGCAGATGCTACCTATTCGTTGGTTGGCGGAATGAATATTGCTGACCGTTACAACGATTTGCCTGATATAAAGGCATGGTTGGATTTTGCTTTAATTATAGAAGGTGACTTAGCAAAAGACCTCTGCGTACTTTGTTGGAAAACTTGGAACGGCTTTCCCAAACAAATGGGTATTACACCCTGTGAAGAAAAAAACATCTCCTTTAATTTTACGTCAGATAAAACCAGCAATATAAGAATGAGTAGAAATGATTGGGTAAGAAGTAAAAAAGAAATTTCTACTACTTACTTTGAGATGTTTAGAAATGCTCAATCACATATAACCATTGTGTGTAGTTATTTTTTGCCAGGCAAGATTATAAGAAGCTTATTAAGAAATGCATCTAAGCGAGGTGTAAAGATAAAAGTGATAACTGCTGGCAAATCCGATATCCTAATGGCAAAATATGCCGAGCGTTGGATGTACGATTGGTTACTTAGAAATAAGATTGAACTTTTTGAATACCAGCCCACGGTTTTACATGCAAAAATAGCTGTATGTGACAATGAATGGTTTACCGTAGGTTCCTATAACATAAATGATATAAGTGCATATGCAAGCGTGGAATTAAATATTGATGTATTTGATGCGGCATTTACTAAAAATGTAGAAAGCAGCATTGACAATATTATTCAGAATGACTGTGTAGCTATTACCAAGGAAACACATATTCATACAAAGAATATCATTAAGCAATTTATTCGGTGGCTTTCTTACCATTTTATAAGGATCGTTTTTTATTTATTTACCTTTTACTTTAAGCAAGAAAAATAAGAATGAATTACCTGATTTTAAAATTGCAAATACAACAATACAACAGCAGCAGTAGTCATTATAAGTAAAGCCAAATAGCCAAGTATATTTATGGCACGACTATTTACAAACTTTCCCATTATTTTTTTATTATTGGCAATATGCAAAATAATAGCAATTAAAACTGGTGCAGTAATACCATAAAGTATGGCGGTAAATATCAATGCTTTTATGGGAGAAATACCAATATAGTTTAATGATAAACCTATAATCAAAGAAATAGCAATGATGACATAAAATGCTTTTGCCTCATGAAATTTTTTATCGAGACCTTGTTCCCAACCAAATGTTTCTGTAAATATATACGACAGCGAGCCGCATAAAACGGGAATGGCAATTAACCCGGTTCCGATAATACCAATAGAAAAAAGTAAATAAGCCATATTGCCGGCCAAAGGTTTTAAAGCCATTGCAGCTTGCTCCACCGTATCTATGTGATGCACTCCAGCTTTATACAAAACAGTACCAGTTGTAAGAATAATAAAAAACATAACCAGACCGGAAAAGGACATTCCAAAATCTACATCCTGTTTCATTTCATGAATAATTTTCTTATTAACCATCAAATGATTTTTTTTATGCTTCATCTCTTCTACCTCTACCGATGCTTGCCAAAAGAACAAATAGGGTGAGATGGTTGTGCCGAGAATACCAACTAGAATACTAATAAATTCCTTATCGAATTTTAAGGTAGGAATAAATGTTGATTTAACTATTTCCATTAAATCTTGTTTGTACAAAAAAGGAACTATAAAATAAACGAGCATTACAATACACAAATATTTAAGTATCGAAGCAATTTTTTGGTAGGGTAAATAAATAATTAATCCTAATAATAAAATAGTAAATAGAACACTAAAATAATTTGCATCTATTTTGGGAAATAGCAAATTTCCTACAGCGCCCATACCTGCAATATCTGCCCCAATATTCATCACAATAGCAGGAAAGCTAAACAGCAACATTATATACAATATTGGTCGTGGGTAATGCTTTTTAAGTGTACCGGTTAATCCTTGTGAAGTAACCAATCCTATTCTTGCACACATTTGTTGTATGGCAGCCATTAAGGGAAATGCTATCAAGGCTGTCCAAAGTGTAGAAAGACCAAAAGCCGCACCAGCCTGAGAGTAGGTAGCAATACCTGATGGATCGTCGTCGCTGGCTCCGGTAACCAAGCCGGGTCCAAGCAATTTCCAAAAGCGAAATAGTTTGTTTGATTTTTTATTTTTTTTAATCATTGACTATATTTTTAAATAGCAATTAAAAAATCAAAAGAAAAGGAATAAAATTAATTATCCAATTTTTAATTGTACCATAAAGGTAACTATGAAGATTAAACTACCCAGCTAAAGAAACACCAATTAATTTTCCGATGCCGAATGTAATAGCCGCCGCTATAAGTCCAAATATTACTTGCCTCAATCCTGAGAACCAGATACTCTTACCAGTAAACAATGTTATAGCCGAGCCAATTAAAAACAAACCAATTGCACTGCTTACTACACTAATGATGATAGCAATAGTTCCGTTTACAAAAAAGAATGGAATTACAGGAATAACAGCACCTATTGCAAATAACACAAAAGAATAAACAGCTGCTTCCATAGCGGAGCCCTTTAATTCTTCAGAATTTATGCCTAACTCTTCTCTTACTAATACTTCATGTGCGGTATCTATATTCAACATTACATCTGCCGCCATTTTATTTGCTTGTTCCTCTGGTACGCCTTTGGCCATATAAATTAATGCAAGTTCTTTTTGCTCTCCTGCTGGGTTTGTTTCTAGCTCATCCATTTCTAACTGCATTTGGTTTTCGTGTAATTCTTGCGAACTTTTTACAGAAATCCACTCGCCCAATGCCATGGATAATGCCCCAGCCAATAGCCCAGCAACACCTGCCAGCAACACGCCACTTTGCCCCGATGTAGCTCCAGCAATACCCATCACTAAACTAAAATTGGAAACCAACCCATCGTTACCCCCAAGTACTGCTGCTCGCAAAGCATTGCCTCCAACTGACCGATGTTTGCTTTCAAATTTAGCCATATTGCTGCCAGTAACTTTGTCCTCCTTTTCGAGCAACGAACGTAGAATTTTTACATGATTTGTCTCACTACCAGTTATGGGTAAATTGTTTTTATTTTTTGCATGTATGATAGAAGTAGAAATACTTTTCTCGGTATCCATCAGTACACCCAAAACATAATCATATCCAAATATTTTCCCAATCTTATTTAAAGTTTTTGCCCTAAACGAAGGAGGGGGAAGTGTAGTTCCCGTTTTATCTTTCAGCTTTAGAAAAAAGGCATTGGCATGACTCCATTCAATTTCGCTCATCTGACGAAACACATTGGCAACGGTAGTATCCGTTTCATTTTCGGCTAGTTTTTCATACAAATAACAAGCATCAATTTCTGTTTGTAGGTTTTTATTTTTTAACATTCTTGAAACGAATTATATTTTAAATGATAAATTAATGTTCATACAAAACTATCAATCATCCACTTTCTCATTTTTATCTTGCTCTATAGTATTTTGAATTGTGCCAATGCTAATTTCAGTATGCCTTATTTGGCCTCCGAGATAACCAGTTCTTGCTACCAGACCAAAACTAATTAAGGATATAAACAGTACTACAAAAGAAGCAGGCTTAGCTAGAGTCAATTTTTTATAAGAAAAATAAATTGCAAACATAGATACGACACCCAGTAAAATAAGACTTACCAAAGCATACATTGCAAAATCCTCGTGACTACCAACCATATTATCCGATACTCCTTGTATATTTTCAACAGCTTCTTCCGCTCCTTCACCTGTTAGAAATGCAATACCAGCTCCAATTGCGGAAATAATGAATAGATTATATGATGCGATTTTTGTTGAATTACTATTACTCCAAATAGCATGCAACAATACCAAAGCTCCTAGTATAGAACCAAAAATTGGTAGATGTGTAATTAGCAAATGAATATGCACCTGTGTCATGATAAAAATATTGATAAATGTTAATACTATTCAGATAAAGAAATGCTAACAAATGAAATAAATGTGACATAATAATACACTGACCAACCTCATTTTTGCATATGATAAACATCCTTATTATTAGCTTTAATGCATCATATATTTACACTGTGGATATTATTTTTAACCTTTAAAAACACAATCATGGAAACAAAAGCATTGAGCAGAACCAATGGAGGAATTCCATCAGTATTTGATGATTTTTTTAAACCTTGGGGCGAATGGTTCGATAATGATGTAGTATTAAATAAGTTTATGAAGGTGCCAGCAGTAAATGTAACAGAAAACAAAGATGTTTACAAAGTATCATTAGCCGCACCTGGTTTAAAGAAAGAGGATTTCAATATAAATATTGAAGGAAATATGCTTACCATTAGTAGCGAAAAAGAAGAAAACAAGGAAGAGAAAGAAAAAACCTATACCCGCAAGGAGTATAACTATTCATCATTTAGCAGAAGTTTTACTTTGCCAGACGAAATTGAAAAAGACAAAATAGATGCAAAATATGAAGAAGGGGTTTTAAACATTTCTTTGCCAAGAAAAGAAGCGGCAAAACTAATTACGGCTAAGAAAATAGCTGTAAAATAGGCCAGCAGAAGCTCGGCTTACAAGCCTCGCCACATCATGTGTCGAGGCTATTTCATTTTAATTGATTGATTATGCAAGATGTAAAACTTTGGTTAGATTCCTATGACGATATATATTCTGATTTTGATAGTAGGCAGTATCACAAACGAAGGATATCTGAAGATTTTTTAGATGAACTGAGAAATGAATTAAAAATATCTGAAAAATTTGACGGCAATATTATTTTGCTACTCCCCAAAAGTAAAAGAGCGGAAGCCTCAGAAATAATTATTGCGAAAGGGCTTTCAGAATACTTTATTAAGCAGTATGAATTTCATAAAAATAAGTGTCAAGTTAAATTAAAAAATGGGATACTACTTTTTACAAGTGGTTTTTTTATCATGCTATTCAATACATGGTTCAGCTTTCATTTTTCACAATCATTCGCTGTCAATTTTTTGAGGATATTATTGGAACCAGCAGGCTGGTTTTTGCTATGGGCTGCATTCGACTTTTTGTACTATGATTTTACCAAATTGAAGGCTGAGCGGAATATCTACAAACAGATAAGCAGTGCTCAAATACTTTTTGCAAATGCCGAATAACCCAATCTACTGATAAAAATCATCTAACATACTTACTTTCATTCTTTCTTTCTATATAGCAGCCTAATAACTTTACTAATCAAAATGTATCTCATGATAGAACCCTATGAGGTGCGCATACGAAAATCAAGAGGCATGTTTGAGTTAAAATTAAAGCAGCTACAATATGAAAGCGAAACGTGGAAACGCTTATTAAGCTTTATTCAGGAGGAGAATGTACATCAAAAAAATAGACTGTCGGAAATTTTAAAAGAGGAAATAAATAATAATATTTTAGACGAGGTTGAGGCATTTTACAATAGCTTTTTATTTGAAGATGAGCATATTATTTTTTTACGTAATGAAATAGATAAGGTAACAAAGGAGCTCCAAAAAGATATTTTTGTTAAAGGTAGAATAAAAAAAAGCCTCGAAATGAAACTAAAGCAACTTCGCAATAATATTAAAGACGCAGAAAGAAGATTCAGTCAAATTAAGATAGCCTTTAATAGCTACTTATCTGCGAATATCTGAAGTATCATGAAAAAGATCATTTTTAAGAATATATCAATACTATTCATTTTTTGTAGTAGCAGCACGTTTGTTTTTCCTCAAATTACAGCAGATAAAATGGAACAATATATTGCTGAAAAAAAATTCCCAAAAAGTATTGGCACTAATAGATTAGCTGATATTTCTACATTTTATGAAACAATGCACTATAAAACAGCTTGGATAAATGAATCTAATAAAAGGGAACAGTACATTTTATTAAATCAATTAAAACAATCATCTGCACTAGGGTTGAGGGAAAAAGATTACCAATACGACTTAATGGAGAACCTTGCCACAGGAAATATATTTGCGCAATCTTTAAACGATTCTATAGCGGCTGAAGTAATGCTTACAGATGCAGCCATTCATTTTTATAGCGATATCGTATATGGCAACACAAAGCCTAGTTTAAGCTTTAATGGTATAAATGAAGTGTTGTCATGTAAGCAAATCTCGCTTCTTTTGGCAGAATATGTTTCAAAGAAAAAAATAATAATGTTGGCCAAAGATATTTCCCCTTCATTACCGGAAATTGCCCCTATAGAAAATAAGATACAATGGATATGCAAAGTAATGGCGGACCCAGCTTTCAAAGAAGTTATCATAACAAATACAAAAGTGAATGCTGCAAATACGCAACTCACCACAAAACTATACCAGCTTGGTATTACAAACGAAGCGGAACAAAATCTAAAAGACACTAGTTTATTAAGTAAAGTAAAAGAAGCGCAAAAACAATTTGTACTTATAGCAGATGGCACACTCCGCAAAACAATTCTATCAGAATTAAATGTACCCTTATCAAAAAGACTAGCAGAACTGAGCCTAGCCATTAATTATTACCGATGGTTAAGTTGCTTTTCGCTTAATAGATCTACCATTGTAGTGAATATCCCAGCCGCCTATTTAAAGCTTTATAGGGATAATAAAGTATCAATGGAAATGCGCATGATAGTAGGGAAACCAACAACGCCTACCCCCACCCTTTTAAGTACGGTAAACGAAGTTATCTTATACCCATATTGGCATGTGCCATATAAAATTGCTACCAAAGAATTATTGCCAAATATTAAACGGAGTGCTTCGTTTATAGATAAAGGAAACTATCAAGTGCTTAATAGTGCAGGAAAGATTGTTGATCCTTATAGCATCAATTGGCATTCATTGAGCACGAGCTATTTTCCCTATCTTATTAGACAAAGTACAGGCTGCGACAATGCTTTGGGCTTATTAAAATTAAATTTTTATAGTCCGGATGGCGTTTACTTACACGATACGCCAAACAAAAATTTATTTACATTAAACAAAAGATATTTTAGCCATGGCTGTATGCGCATGGAAAAACCGTTTGAACTTGGTCACCTCGTTTTGAAGAACAATTTTATTGCAATAGATACATTGTCACAAAAAGGCTGTTTGAAAAACCAAGCACCCATAACGGTACATGCCAATGAACACATGCCTGTACTTGTATGGTACAACCCTGTGGGTATAGATAGCGCAGGTAGGGTTTTGTTTTATGAAGATGTGTATGGGAAGTTTGCAAGTCTAAAATTATAAAAAATAGCTGATACTTATTTTCTACTACTATGATTGCTGTCATTTTATTAAAAGCAGGTTTATTCTAATTTACAATTCAATTTAAAACTTATAAAATGAAAAATTTACATTGGTTTGGTATATGCTTAATTTCATTTTTATTAAGTTGCAATAGTTCAAAAATAACAACCTCTTGGAAAGATGAAAAAGCCACAGCCCGAAAATTCAATAAAATAATGGTAATTGGTATTATCAGAGAAGCAGATCGTTCTATACAAGAAAAAATGGAAAACCATATTGTAGGAGATTTGAAAGATGCAGGATATAATGCGGTTTCCTCTTTGCAAGAATATGGCCCAAATGCATATAAGCAAGGAGATACTGCTGCAGCTATTATGAAATTAAAAAATAGCGGTGTAGATGCAGTGCTTACGATTGTTTTACTAGACAAGGAAAAAGAGCGTCAGTATATTCCTCCTACATATACTTATAGGTCTGGAGGATTTTGGGGGTATAGAGAGCGCTTATACAATCGTATTTACGAGCCAGGTTATTATGTAACCAATACAAAATATTTTTGGGAAAGTAACTTGTACGATATGAATACCCAAAAATTATTATACTCTGTACAAACACAAACCTTCAACCCAACTGATACCGAATCATTGGGGCATGATTACGGAAAAATTATTGTGAAAAACATGATAAAACAAAAAGTTCTAACTCCATAAAATCTTTTATATGAAACAGAATATTGGTAAAACAGACAGAATAATCAGAATGATATTGAGCATCATCATAGCTTTTGCAGGGTATTACTATAAAACTTGGTGGGGTTTGTTGGCTTTGGTACCATTCATCACGTCCTTTACAGGCAGCTGCCCTTTGTATAGTTTGTTTGGTATGACTACTTGTGAAAAAGAAAAAAAATAGTTGGAAAGTAAAAAAATGTAGAAAAGTTTATTGATTTTAAAATATTATTTACAATGTGATTACAATCATAAAGTATAAATATTTTACTACCTACTTTGTATAAAATTTACAAACAAAACTCACTTCACATGCGAAAGATTTTATCAACAGCTACGATTATGCTTGGTTGCATAATTATAAGTTGCAATGGAAACAATGAAACCACTTCAAGCACTGCTACAAAAGATAACCCAACGGAAAACAAAGCTGGACAATCTGCAGTAAAAGATGAAACATCTAGTCCCAATATTGTACAAACTGCTGTAGCAAGTAAAGACCATACTACACTTGTAACTGCAGTAAAAGCGGCTGACTTGGTAGATGCATTAAGTAATGCGGGACCATTTACCGTTTTTGCACCTACCAATGCCGCCTTTGACAAATTGCCAAAAGGTACTGTTGAAGGACTTTTGAAACCCGAGAAAAAAGCAGACTTAGCAAATATACTTGGCTACCACACTTATGTAGGGACGCTGAAGATTGAATACATGAATGATGGGCAAGAATTTGATATGGTATATGGGGGCAAAGTAAAAATTACCAAAAAAGACAATAAAACTTTTGTAAATGGGTCGGAAGTTATTGCTTCCATTCCTACATCAAATGGCATTATACACATTATAGGAGACGTGCTGTTACCAAAATAAAAATAAGTTTTGAGAAAGTGAAAAGAAGCAGTGCCACGTGGTGCTGCTTTTTTATATTCCACCCATTCGTATAAAAGTCCCCATTACCAACATGGCAATTGCAATAATATTAATCAACAAAATATGGATACCAAGTTGTTTCAAATTTCTTTTGCTCAAATTAGGTATGATAAATAAACGGGCATGTATAGCCAATACCAAGGTAAGAAATAACAAAAGGAGTTTAATAGAAATGACTTTTTCGATACTGGAGGAAAACGAAAACCAAGTGGATATTGTAGCATTGTAATGATAGGCCATTAAAATGCCGGTAATAATTTGAATTAGCAAGGCAGGTATCCCAATCGGTTCAAATTTTTTTTCGAATGCCTGAACAATGGCTGGATTATTTTCCCTTAATGCCTGCGGCAGGTATCCAAGCAACAACACTAAGTGCCCACCAACCCAAATGCAAGCTGCTATTAAATGCATTATCAAATAGAGCTGGTTCATGCATGAAGCACTTTAATTTGCATAACGGTAGCGATACTGACAGCCCTTTGTTTTATCAGTTCTGCCTTTTCCCCAACATACAGTTCATCTACTGTTTCAGTAAATAGCTTTAACCATTGGTCAAAATGTGCTTTAGTCATAGGGCTTTTTTGGTGTATGTGTTGGTGCTGTATCATAGGATTTCCTTCATAGCCTCCGGTATTAAAAACAACATTCTCCCAAAAATTATACATGGTAGGCAAATGTTTCTCCCAATTTACTGGAATTACCTTATCAAAAAAATAACCAATAACGGCATCTACTTTTACCTTATCATAAAAAGAATTGATGAGCAGTTCTATATCTTTCCTGTTAACTATGTCGGTTTTCATTTTATCTAATTTTAGTTTTATCCTTGTGTCAATAAACACAAAGCATCTTCGGTACACTCCACCGAATGCACATTACCAACCGGAATATCCGTTTCATCGTATTGCAAAAGGGTTTTTTCAATAACTCCTTCTTTATACAATACTTCACCAAATAGTACAGATAATTTTGCAGGCAAGGTTGTTGTATGTTCTTTTAAAATCATTCCTTTTTTAAATCCAATGGCCAACACTTTAAAATGTTCTCCTTTGTGAATTGCCTTTGCTACTGGATGTACAGCCGTTTCTATTTGTGTCAAAATATCTTTAATAATCATAAGTCTTTTCGTTTAAATTTTATGAGGGAAATACCGAATGGAATTACAATCCACATTACAAGTAGCATGAATGAAATAAACAAGCCAAAACTGGTTCCAAAAAAATCTTTAAAAATTGCACCTGTATAACCCATCATGGCCGAAACATCTAATTGCAATAAAATTAAGATACGGGCAAGGTCTATTGGACTTAAAGCCGTTATACCAACCATCGCTTTTTCTATTGGATAATCAGCAAACTGAAATAAGAGAAACAAAACCAATCCATCAAATAACAAAGCAAAGTACAACCACAAAAGAATCGATATTCCAATCCCTTTGGCTTTATCTCTACTTAAAATGGCACTTAAAAAAGCAATGGCAATAAAGATGATGGTTATCAATGTCCCCACCGCAATCATTATCAAAGCTTTTGGCAAATCAGCAAAAAACAAAATTGGAATACCTGCGCCCAATAAGAAAGCCAATGATAAACTCATAGCCAGCCCAAAAAATAAACTCATCCAAATTTTTCTTCTTTTTATAGGATGACTCACCAGTAGTTCTATAAATTGGCTGCTGTTGTAAATGTAAATCGTAGAAAATAAAATAGAAACCAAAGGCACCGTAAGCAATACGATATTCAACAAAGTAAGCAATCCTTTAGAAGCATTATCCTCTAAACTAAAAGCACTCCAAGAAAACAACGCAAGTATGATAGCATAAACAATTACTATTTTATTTTTAACGATATCCAGCATCACATATTTAAAAATCCTATTCATACACCGGTTGTTTTAAAATATGAACAATCGCACTCGAAATTTTATCAGTTCCCGTTTCTCTCTTAATAGATTCTACTTCTTTATGAAAGACCATTTGCCCCTCCTGCATAAAAATAATTTGGCTTACCAATCCATCTAACTCACTAAGCAAATGAGATGTAATCAATATCAATTTTCCCTTTGCCCTTTCTGCAATAATTTTTTCTTTCAGTATTTCTGCAGCCAAAGGGTCTAAGCCTGCAGTGGATTCATCTAAAATCAATACGCTTGGATCAAACAAAAAAGCCAAGGTAGCGCTCACTTTTTGTGTGGTGCCCCCACTCAATGTACTCATCCGTTTGTTTAATAGCTTTTCAATTCCAAAGCGATGATATAAATCTTCATCCAATGATTCCTTTGAATTTCGAATACCTTTTACCATGCTAATGATTTGCCCTATCGTCATGTACTCGGGATAACGTCCAATTTGAGGCATGTATCCAATATGTTTTCGGTAATCAATGTCTTTTTTAATAGATTTATTGTTGAATAAAATATCGCCATTATTAGGTATTACCATCCCCAGTATGCATTTTATTAGGCTGGTTTTTCCACAACCATTAGGACCTATCAACGCAATGCACTCAGCTTTGTGAAGCTGAAGATTGATATTTTTAAGCACTTCCAACTTTCCAAACTTCTTCGATAAATTTTCTATAGCTATCATAACTTTAGTGATTGCATGCGGGGTTTTAAATCAATAAAATTATCTGGCGTAAGACTTGGTATTATTTTTTCTGACTTATCTAAGAGCGAAACCATAAAACTTCTATAGAGCAACATGGCCGGAGGATTGGTTTCTACAATAACAGCATATAAACTTAGTGGGTGATAAGGTACATCTCCAATTTTATCCTTATTCAAATCATACCCTTCATACTTATCCCAATAATTTTCAGAAAATGTATTGAGGGTTAAAGTTCCATTGGTGCTAATATCGAAAGTATTTCCAACAAAATTATTTTGCTCTATCACATTATCCATACAATTGGCCTGTATTTTCATACCCCAACCATTTGCTTTAAATTCATTTTTTTCTACCAGCATTCTATTGGTGCCATCCATAAAAATAGCAGATGTATTTTTGATAAATTTATTGCCTCCCATGTAGCAATCCGAAATTTCTTTCAATAAAATACCATAAGCAGCATCACCCCAATTTTCTTCAAAGCTGTTATTCATCATCACTACGTTTTTACTAAACATAACTGCTACCCCTGCACCATTATTTCTAAAATAGTTCGTAAAATATGCATCGTCATTAGAAAACATAAAATGCAACCCATACCTGATATTGTTAAAAGAAATATTTCTCCATATAATCGAATGGGTTACAAACTCAAAATAAATCCCATCCCTATTGCCCGATATATTGTTCGCAATAATTTGTAAGCTATCGCTTTTCCAACAATGAATACCATTGCCTATTTCTTGTTCTTCTTTACCAAACGCAACAATTTTATTATTCTTTATGAGCACATTTTTGCTGTATTGTATGTAGATGCCAAAAAAATTATCGTATAAATAATTATCCAATATGCTAACATTATTACTTTCATATACTTTTATGCCTCCCGGGTCATCTAATGTAGCAAAGCTAGAGTGTTGTATCCTAAATCCTTTTACCGTAACGCCACTAGCTTTTATAGAAAGTACTTCGTATCTTTTATCGCCATCTAAAATGGGCATATCTAGTCCTACAAAATAAATAGCCGTGGTAATTACAATATTCCCTTCTTTGTATAATCCTTTTTCTACTGTAATAGTATCTCCATTTTTTGAAATAGCCAGTGCAGCTTTTATAGTATGATAGTTTTGCTGCATTCCTACTTTAATATTTTTTGCCAATACAGTATTGGATAGTAGCATTAAAATAAAATAATAGAAGAATCTTTTCATAATAAATTATGGGTTAATTTGCTCCCATGTTTTAACAACTGTATTTTGCTTCGTGGCAAAACCTGTTGCCGCTTCTTTGGTTATAAAAGCTGCTGTATTTCCACCCATAGGGCTTTTTATGTTGTCGCTAGATACATAAAAAGCTTTTGTAGCATTTATTAAAATATTTGACTGGGCATAATCATTAATAAAGTAAGAAGCAATTGAGGTTTTATTATTTTCTCTCTTATATCCTTTCAAACAGTTTAAATCATCAAATTTGTACGCCCTGCCTTTCTGGGTAATTATTTCTACCCCTAATCTACCATTTGATATGGTCATTTCGCAAAAATCACATTTATCCTTGTTTAATTTTATAGGTTTTGCTTCGGTATTGCTACAAGAAATAAAAATAATTGAGCACAGCAACATCGTTGCTGTGCTTTTTACAGCCTTCTTATTAAATAATTTGGCAAGTAATTTTGTTTCAATAAAAACTGCCAGCAATAAAAGTAAACCACTTGCTACAAATAGCCATCCACCAATATCTGGTACAGAATACGCCCCAAAATTTAATAACTGTTTAAACCCAATGAGTGGTGGCTGATACGACATACCTGGAACTATGATAGCTGCACTTGGATCTAGGTTGTGACCATAATTGTATTCCCATCTCCAAAAATCTACCATCGCAACGATACCGAATAACACAAAAGCCCAAAATGAAATGTAGAGCAATTTTTTTCTACCTACTATGGCGGCAAAAAGAATCAGCAAAGCAAAAAAGGCAATAATGTAAGGCAGCAAAGTAAACTCAATAAAATTTTCGGCATGTAATGTTTTCATACCTATATAGTGGTTCAGCCCATTTATAATATCTACCTGCCCGCCTAATTTATTGGCAAATATTTTCATTACGAGCCCTTCGGGATATTGTGGTGCTGATAATTCTATTTGCCAGAGCGGCACAAAAATAGATGTGGCCAACATTATAGAAGTTGCAAACAATAACAGCCTCGATATAATACTTATTTTATTATTCATAAAAATACGGTTAAACAAAAAGGAGCAGTGTATGAAAATATTACTGCTCCTTTTATGTCACTTTTCACTATTTTGTTGCTGGAACAGCTTTGCCCAAACTGAAAGTAATAGGCACATTGCTACCGGCAGGCGATACACGCACGTACCCTTGCATTTCTTGATGCAATGCACTACAAAAATCAGTACAATACATTGGAAATATTCCAACCTTATTTGGTATCCATTTTAAGGTTTGTGTTTCGCCTGGCATAATAAGCAATTCCGCATTGGAAGCACCTTTTATGGCAAAACCATGTGGTACATCCCAATCTTGCTCCAGATTGGTAACATGAAAAAATACCTCATCGCCTATTTTTACACCCTCTATATTATCTGGTGAAAAATGAGATCTAATAGACGTCATATACACATGCACCTGGTTGCCCTGGCGTACTACTTTTGATTCGCCTTCGCCCTTCGCTACATAAGGATTCTTGTTTTCAGCAATTTTAAAAAATTTCAATTGTCCATTGTTTCTAATTAAATCTGCAGGAGCAGCTTGTGCATAATGCGGCTCGCCAATGGTTGGAAAGTCTAAAATCATTTGCATTTTATCTCCACTGATATCATATAATTGTGCACTTTGCGCCAACTCTGGCCCAGTAGGTAGGTATCTATCTTTGGTGATTTTATTGTAAGCAATTAAATATTTTCCAATTGGCTTTTTACTATCGCCGCCAGGTATACACAAATGACCAACAGAATAAAATGTAGGAACCCTATCCAACACTTTCAAATCCTTGATATTCCATTTTACTACTTCACTCGATACAAAAAAAGTGGTATAAGCATTTCCCCTTTCATCAAACTCGGTATGCAATGGACCTAAGCCTGGCTTTTTAACTTCGCCATACAAAGCAGCCTCATATTTTATTACTGGTATGCCTTCGTAATCGCCATCAAATGCCTTGTCGGCAATAGCTTTTAGCATTTTATCGAAACTAAACACTGGTATCAATGCTGCTAATTTTCCAGATCCAACTATGTACTCGCCGGTTGGGTCTACATCGCAACCATGTGGCGATTTAGGACAAGGCATAAAATAACAAATATCTTTTAGCTCGCTGGCATCGAGCACAGTAACTTCTGTTCTGGTTTCAGAAATTGCAGAATGTGTAACATCACTGTAGATATTGTGTACGTATTTGGTTATTTGTTTTCTACCCTTTCCAGCTTTTAGGTATTCTTCGGCTTTTTTCCAATTTACAGCCATTATAAAATCTTTGTCTTTTTGAGAAGCGTTTACTTCTAGCAAAGTGCTTGCCTGCTCTGTATTGTAACAGCTAAAGAAAAACCATCCATGCGATTTACCTTTGCCTGCATGGCTCAAATCGAAATTTACACCGGGGCATTTTATTTGAAAAGCGATATCCATTTTACCATCTACTTTGCCTACACTGATAAAACTTAAATAGCACTTAAAATTTTGTTTGTACGTGTTTATAGCCACATCTCCATTTGCATCATCGGGTGGCACGCTAAACCTTGTACCAGCTACTACATATTCTGTATTTTCTGTAATAAAAGGCGAACTATGGTTTCCGGCACTATTGGGCAATTCTAAAATTTCGGCCGTTCTAAAAGTTTTTAGATCTATCCTGGCTACACGGGGGGTGTTATTTGCATTTGCAAAAATCCATCTGCCATCTATCTCCCCATTTGTTTGTGATAACTCTGTATGATGCTGATCGTCCCATGGAACAAATCCATGCGAGGTATTCAACATAGGTTTAGTTTCTTCGCTGTAGCCGTATCCACTTTCTGGATTTACAGAAAATATAGGAATAACCCTTAGCAACCTTCCGCTTGGCAAGCCATACACACTCATTTGCCCGCTAAAGCCACCCGATACAAAATTATAAAATTCATCGTACTTGCCTGGGGCTACATAAGTTTTTTCAGCCGCATCGCCACTTACGGCAGAGCCTGCATTTTTTGGTTTACAGGAAAATATGCTACTTAATAAGCCTATTACAACTAAGCAGGTAGTAAGGCTATTTATTTGTTTCATTTTTTAATATTTTGGTGATTGCATTTAACACATAATTATTTTACTCCATCAATTTTACGCATATACTCATATAAATTTCTTGCATCGTCATCGGACAAACTTTGGTTTGGCATACGCACCAAACATATTTCCAATTGTGCTTGCATTTTGGGATCTTTATCTATCATAGCATCTGTATTGGTAATAAAATTCATAATCCACTCGGGGGTATGTCGTGTAGTTACACCTGCCCAACCTGGTCCTACCAATTTTTCATCTGTTGGCTTGTGGCAGCTCATACATTTTACCGCAGCTACTTTATTGCCCAGCTCTACTTTGGCAACATCCAATGTAGGACTCAGTTCTACTTTTGTAAATTTTCCCTCGCCCCTATGCGGATCATAGTCTCCCACATCGTCTGCCTTTTTTTCGGAATCGGAAGCTGTTTTGTCAGGCGAAGCATTGCCGCCGCATGCTGCCGCAAAAGCTATAATGGTAAATGCTACAATAAATTTTTTCATAATTAAAATATGTTTTGTTGAATAATATTTGGTTATGCAAGATTAACCTTCCTACTTTTATCAATTTATGCGTTCAGTCATAATACATAAAAAGACAACTTATTTTAAGGCCAGGAGCAACAAGTTCTCCTTAAAATTTAAACAATCTGCCTTAAATATGATTAGCATCATAAAGACTGTTGACTGGTATCAGGATAGTTGGCATTCCGAAAAGCTAGCTTTATGCAACTATTTAAACTTCAATTAGAACAAATGATAAATATAGATTTGTTGTTGGCTTGGGGTGCTTCTTATAAAAAGATTAAAGCTGGTGAAATAATATTTAAAGAACAGCAGCCATGTTTTTTTTACCATCAATTGGTTAGTGGAAAAATAAGGTGGGTAAATGTAAATGATAATGGCAAGGAATGTATTCATACTATTGTAGAAGCAGGAGAATCGTTTGGTGAGCTTCCTATTTTTGATGACGGGCCATATGCCGCAACAGCCATTGCCGAAACAGACAGTATTATTATCAGGTTGCACAAACCAACTTTTATTGATATGTTGAATGAAAACACGGATTTACTTTTTGCATTTACAAAACTACTTTCAAAAAGAGTGCGGTTAAAATTATCTATTATTAATTCACTCGCAACACATTGCCCAGAGCATATAATTGCCTCGCTCATCAATAATTTAAAAACAGAGAAAAAAAATATTTGTAATAGTTGTAATCAATTAAAACTTACCCGACAACAAATTGCAGATATGACGGGCTTGCGGGTAGAAACGGTGATAAGAACCATGCGAAACATGCACCAAAAAGGAGAACTGGTAATAGCAAAAGGAAAAGTATTTTGTAATGATATGATTGAAGTCATATAAGCCTAGTTTGCTTTATCCTTATTTTGAAAATAAATGCATGTACAACTATTATAGAAGATGGCTCAGCATATCTTTTCTAAACTTATTGATAGTAGCCACGCTTGGTTTATTGTTGCGCTACAAAATTGCATTTTACCTCCCCTTCATTCACCAAAAAGATGTGTTACACAGCCATTCTCATTTTGCATTTGCTGGCTGGATAACGCAAACATTGATGGTATTGCTTATACAAAACCTTGGCACAACCAACAGCGATGCTCTTCTCAAAAAAAGATACGATTGGTTACTTTATGCAAACTGTATAACTGCTTATGGGATGCTAATTGCTTTCTTCATTCAAGGATACGGCTTGTACTCCATTATTTTCTCTACACTTTCTATTTTTGTTTCCTACTTTTTTGCGGTACAATATTGGAAAGACTTAAATAAACTAGCAGAAAAAAAAGCAAGTCATTTATGGATAAAAGCCGCATTGGCTTTTTCCGTTATTTCTTCTTTGGGCGCATTTTGCTTAGCATATATGATGGCAAATAAAATGATGATACAAAACTGGCAGCTTGCATCAGTTTATTTCTTTCTACATTTTCAATACAATGGGTGGTTTCTATTTGCAGGTATGGGTTTGATGGTTTCTAAACTGGCGTTTTTAAAAAGCAATGAGCAAAATTTAAAATGGGCATTTTATCTATTTGGCTCTGCCTGTGTTCCGGCATATCTTTTGTCTGTATTGTGGCTGCAAATCCCCTTAATCATTTACTTCCTTGTTGTATTGGCTGTAATAGCACAATTGGTAGGCTGGGTTATTCTGTTAAAGATTTTTGTAAAAAATAAAACTTACATTAAAGCGCAATTTTCAAAATACGGCAGGTTACTTCTCTTACTTTCAGCCGTCGCCTTTACTATAAAACTTTTGTTGCAAGCAGGTTCTGTTCACCCAGCCCTCAGCCAATTATCTTATGGCTTTAGACCAATCATAATTGGATACTTGCACTTGGTATTATTAGCCATTACAAGCATATTTATAATAGGTTACATCGTTTCGTTTCAACTTATTACTATCACTAAAAAAACAATGATAGGCATTTCTATTTTTGTTGTAGGCGTACTGCTAAATGAAATTTTATTGATGCTTCAGGGCGTTGCTGCATTATCCTATAATACCATACCATATATCGATACTTTACTTTTTACAACTGCACTTATCCTTTTTATAGGAATCGGTATTATTTGTATTGCAAGTATAAAACGTGTAGTGGAAGTGTAAAAATAGGAAAACGATCTCTACCAATTTTGTAACGCATTTCTTGTAACCCTATTTTGCAAAATCCTTAATTGTACTTATTAAAATTCCCTTTTGCACTACACCACTTTGCCTCCACAATTGCTTACCGTTTTTAAATAGTATTAGTGTGGGCACCCCTTGTATTTGATATTGTGCTGCAGCTTCTGTGTTTTTATCCACATCTACCTTTACAATTTTAGCTGTATCGCCTATTGCTTGTTTTACTTCTTTAAGTATGGGAGCCATTACTTTGCAAGGGCCACACCACTCCGCAAAAAAGTCTACCAGTACTGGTTTGTCCGATTGTATGATTTCGTTAAATGTCATGTTCGTTGTTTTTTGTTTTTTGCATGTTTCTTTTTTTGTTTCCCCAAATTAAATCGGCAAGTATTGCAACCAAAACAGTACTATATAAAGTACTATTAATTGGTTTAGATGTAATGGCACAAGTACCAGAAGAGCAGCCTATATTTTGCCAATATAAAAAACCAGCTATTGCTCCTTCTACGGCGCCAATTAATTTTATTTTATTCTTATTAATCCATTTCAATAACTATCCGCTATTAGGTGCAAGGAATATAAAATTGTAGAAAATTAAATATAAACTGTATAAAAATTCATTCTTCATTTAAAGAATTTACCTCTACAAATTTGCCCATATTATCTGTAATCTATTTGTGTAATAGTTAAAAGATCATATACAAAACAGCCTTTCTGTGAATCTGTGGCAATATTTTTGCCACAGATTCACAGAAAAATACAGAAATATCATTTTAATCTACCCCTTTAAAAATCATCCATTGTTTATTTTATAGATAAAATTCTTTTGCACCCAATAACGGATAGTCACTTCCAATTCCTCATGCGTAATTTCTTTTGGAGAAGCCACATTTTTCTTTTTATTCGTATAACATACTCCAGTAGTACAACAGCCCATGTTTAACAATGCCATTGCTGCAAGCAATGAACCAATAAAACCCAATACAAAATCGTTCGCTACTACAGACTATAATACAATAATTATAACTGAGAGTACCCGTACAAAACACAAATGACCAATGCAGAAAAATTTATTTTTTCATTTTATTATTTTATCTACATACTATTTTTAAAGAACAAAGCTAGCACCTAGCTTGCAAGCTCAAGGTAACATTGGTTATATTTAGATAAGTAAAAAACAACAGCAATTTAACCCTCTTTGAAATCATTAAACGTAATAAGTATCATTTATAAAAATGACTGCTCTCATCTTTTGCAGCTATACCAATAATTAAATTTGTATAAACTAAATAAAAACAGCTTAAATATAAATAAGATGATTACAGAAACTAAACCAATAGATTATAATTTTAAAGTACACTTAAATTGGGAGAGAGAACGGAAAGGATTGCTACAAGCAGAACATATAAACGAAAAAATAAGCGTAGCCACTCCTCCCCCATTTGAAGGCGGTATAGCAGATACCTGGAGCCCCGAGCATTTGTTCTTGGGCTCTTTAAGCAGTTGTTTTATGACAACCTTTCTAGCCATAGCAAAGAAAAAAAGACTGAACATTTTAGATTTTGATTGCATGGCAACAGGACATATTACAAAAAACGATGGGCACTTGGCATTTACAACCATTAATTTGTATCCCAAAGTGCAAGTAGAAAATGAAAAGGAGATACTACCTACCAACGATGTTTTAATGAAATCTTACGAGCACTGCATCGTAGCCAATACAATTAAAATACCTATTACCCATCATGGAAAAGTAACAGTGGCTAGCCATGCGGCACAACAACATTAAGAAACCATCATAAAATAAAATATATGCAATCTACCAGTAACAAAAATTTAAGCAAAGAACACTCCGAGTGGAAAGACGCACTATCCTTTTACAAAGACGAGTTAGCCATTCTTAAAAATAGGCTAACAGAAGTTGCCTCCAAAAATACTTCCCTCGAAATAAGCAAGGAAGTAGAGCATTTCCAAAACCAGTTTCTTATTCACCATGAAGGTATAGATATATTACATCATGACATTAATGAGCACCTCAAAACCATTTCACACGAAATGCAAGACCATGCCGGGCACATTAGCCATGGGCAACTAGATGTACACCAAATATTATCTGACCGTTTTGAAAATGAGGAAAAACTATTTAAGAGGTAAAAGAAAGGTTTATGGGTTTTTTGAGTAAGGTGTTGTGATGGAGAATAATCGATTGACAAAGGGTTTTCACTAGGTAAAGTTTATAAGATAAACGATGCTGGGTGAAAGCCCTTTTTTATTTGAAAGGCAGCTATCCTACTCCCGAAGTTGGAAGCATGTATGAGCCAAAAAGGGTTGGATATTAAAAGGAATAAAACGGGCATCGTTATAATTTATTTTTTTATTTCAATTTATAACATATCTTGTAATTGCTTTAAAACTATACTACTACCCCACTCCCCATCAATTTAGTATGTGTTTGTTAGGTTTTGAAGAGGAAGTATTTGTAACTATTTTGGTTTTCAGTATATCCAAAATATGGTTAAAAAATAATTTTAGGCAAAAAATGAAAAATCTAAATGAAGCATAGGCATCGTAGAAATAACAATGCCACATTACTGTGGCACTCTTAAAGATGTTTACACAACGGAATAATCCTTATTGTGATTTGCTTTCAATACAAATATAAAGAAGAAATTAATAAAACAAAATATTTATGAAAAAAATTTTAGGGCTTGATTTAGGTACAAACTCAATTGGATGGGCTTTGGTAGATCAAAAATTTGATGAGAAAAATGGAAAAATAAATGGAATGGGCAGCCGTATAATCCCTATGAGTAAAGAAACATTGGATAATTTTGGGGTTGGAATTCAAAAATCTGCAACATCAGAACGCACACAGTATAGAGGTGTTAGAAGATTAGTTCAAAGGGATTTGTTACGAAGAGAAAGATTACATAGAGTATTAAATGTGTTAGAATTTTTGCCTGAACATTATTCAAAAGAAATTGATTTTGAAAAACACTTTGGCCAATTTAAAAATAGCAATGAACCAAAGCTAGTTTACAAAATGGGTGGAAATGGAAAAAATGAATTTCTATTTATGGAGTCCTATGAAGAGATGCTAGCAGAATTCAAAGAAGCAAACCCAAATTTACTAAAAGAAGGTAAAAAAATACCTTATGATTGGACAATTTATTACTTACGCAAAAAAGCCTTGACAAATGAAATAAAAAAAGAAGAACTGGCTTGGCTACTCCTAAATTTTAATCAAAAAAGAGGTTATTATCAATTACGGGGAGAAGATGAAATAATAAAAGAAAATAAGTTAGAAGAATATTATTCATTACTTATTACTGATGTATTAGACTCTGGTGACAGAAAAGGTACAGATATTTGGTATAATGTAATACTTGAAAACGGATGGATTTATAAAAGATCAAGCAGAATCCCATTATTTGATTGGATTGGTAAAACAAAAGATTTTATTGTAACAACCGACCTAAATGATGATGGTAGCATAAAAACTGATAAAGATGGTAAGGAGAAAAGGAGTTTTAGGGCACCTAAAGAAGACGATTGGACTTTGGTAAAAAAGAAAACTGAAACTGACATAATAACCAGCGATAAAACAGTAGGTTGTTTTATTTATGATACGCTTCTACAAAAACCAACACAGAAAGTAAATGGAAAGCTAGTAAGAACCATTGAGAGAGAATTTTATAAAAAGGAATTGGCATCTATTTTAAAAGTGCAAATAGAATACATACCAGAATTGAAAGATTTAAAAAAATATACTGCATGTGTTGAAGAATTATATCCAAATAACGAAGCCCACAAAAACAACATTAAAAACAGAGATTTTAATTATTTACTTTTAGATGATATTATTTTTTACCAAAGACCATTAAAAAGCAAAAAATCTCTCATAAGTAATTGCAGTTTTGAAAATAAAACATTCAAAATAGACGGAATTGAAAAAACAGAACCATTAAAGTGTATTGCAAAATCTCATCCACTTTATCAAGAGTTTAGGTTACTGCAATTTGTTCGAAACCTTAAAATCTATGAAAGGGAACAAAACTTAAATGGAAAAATACATTATGATGTTGATGTTACAAATCATTTCTTGCAAATTGAGAGTGATTATGTAGAATTATATAAGTGGTTAGATAACAAAGCTGATATTAGTCAAAAACAATTTTTAGCTTACCCAAAATTTAAACTAAAAGAAGATAAATACAGGTGGAATTTTGTAGAAGATAAGTCCTACCCTTGTAACGAAACCAGAAGTGTATTTATAACAAAAGCAAGCAAGATTAAAGGTTTTGACACTTCGCTTTTTAACGAAGAAAACTCAATAGCGCTATGGCATATACTTTACTCTGTTACAGATAAAATTGAAATAGGCAAAGCAATAAAGTCGTTTGCGAAGAAACATATTAGCGAAGAGAATATTACTGAATTTGTAGATATTTTTTCAAAACTTAAACCATATGACAGTGATTATGGAGCTTTCTCAACCAAAGCCATAAAAAAATTATTATCATTAATGCGCTTTGGAAATAACTGGCATGAAAATAACATCGACGAGAATACTAAAAATAGAATTGATAAAATTTTAACGGGAGAATACGATTTAAATATTAAAAATAGGGTTAGAGATAAAGCTATTGATTTAAAAAGCATTTCAGATTTTAAAGGCTTGCCGCTTTGGCTAGCATCTTACATTATTTATGACAGACATAGCGAAGCAAGTGATATCGAAAAATGGAAAAAACCAGATGACATCACCAACTTTTTGAAATTTGAATTTAAGCAGCACTCACTCAGAAACCCAATAGTAGAACAGGTTATTACGGAAACTTTAAGAGTAGTAAAAGACATATGGGTTGAATTTGGCAATAGCAGAGAGAATTTCTTTGATGAAATACACATTGAGCTTGGCAGGGATATGAAAAATCCTGCAGACAAGAGAAAACGCATGACAGAAAAAATTTCTGAAAATGAAAATACAAACCTTCGTATCAAAGCATTATTAACAGAATTAAAAAATGATGGGATAAGTGATGTAAGACCATTTTCACCCAGCCAACAAGAAATATTAAAAATATATGAAGAAGGGGTTTATCAATATGAAAGTAGAAAAGACAAATTGGAAGAGGCAGATAAAATCAGAAAAAGTTCAAAACCTACTAAAGCTGAAATCAATAGATATAAATTATGGTTAGAGCAGGGTTATGCGTCGCCTTACTCAGGTAAAACAATTCCACTCAGTCTTCTTTTTACAACTAAATATCAAATAGAACATATATTTCCTCAATCCCGTTTTTTTGATGACTCTATGACAAATAAAGTTATTTGTGAAGCAGAAGTAAATCTATTAAAAGATAATAAAACAGCTTACGAATTTATCCTTGACAACAAAGGAAGTATAGTGGCATTAAATGGTGGAGGCACGGTAAAACTTTTTAACAAAGAAGAATACGAAAACCATATCCAAAAATATTTTGCTAAAAATAAAACCAAGCTTAAAAACTTATTAAGTGAAGATGTTCCAGATTCATTTATAAATAGACAATTAAATGATAGTAGATATATAAGTAAAGTAGTAAAGAGTTTACTTAGTAGAATTGTAAGAGAAGAAAAAGATGGAGAATTGGAACAAGAAGCAACCTCCAAAAATATCATTACGCTTAATGGCGCTATTACCTCACAAATGAAACAAGATTGGGGATTAAATGATGTATGGAATGAACTTATAACCCCTCGTTTTGAAAGATTAAATGCAATTACTAATTCCAATGACTTTGGTAATTGGGAAAATAAACACGGGAAACAAGTTTTTCAAATAACTGTACCAGAAGAAATGTCGAAAGGATTTAGTAAAAAAAGAATAGACCATAGGCACCATGCGCTTGATGCACTTGTTATAGCATGTGTAGGAAGAAACCATATAAACTACCTAAATAATTTAAACGCAAAAGACGAAAACGATAGAACAATAAAGCATGAACTTAGAAATACCCTATGTTTTAAAACCAAGCCCGATGAAAAAGGGAATTACAAATGGGAATTTAAAAAACCATGGGAAACATTTACACAAGAGGTAAAAGAAAAGTTATTAGGTACAATTGTTAGTTTTAAACAAAATCTACGAGTAATAAACAAAACAAATAACAAATACCAAAAATGGGTGCCTGATGCAAATGGAGTAATGAAAAAAGAAATAGTAAGACAAGAAAAAGGTGATAATTGGGCTATAAGAAAACCTTTACATAAAGAAACTGTTTATGCTAAAGTGAATTTAAAAAGGGAAAAAGATACTCCTATTACAATTACAAATGCAATAGACAAAATTGAATCTATTGTAGATAAAAATATCAAAAATATTTTGAAAGATAAATTACTTGCATTTGAGGGCAATGTAATAGAAACAAAAAAATATTTTAAAGCAAACCCAATAAAAATAGGAGATACCATTATTGATAAAGTGAAAATATATGAAACTATTACTGCAACAGCAGGTAGGGTTTTATTAGGTACCAACTTTGATAAAGACAAGATAGAGACAATTACAGATACAGGAATACAAAAAATATTATTAGCCCACTTACAAAAAGAAAAATATCAAAATCAAAAAGATGAAAATGGGAAAATAATTTTACCGCAAGACTTAGCATTTTCTGAAGAAGGCATTGATGAAATGAATAAAAAGCTAACTAATCATCAACCTATAAATAAAGTAAGAACATTTGAACAAGGCAGTAGGATTGCAATTGGACAAAATGGAAATAAAAAAGACAAATATGTAGAGGCTGCAAAGGGTACAAATTTATTTTTTGCAATTTATCAAAATAAAAAAGGTGAAAGAAATTATAAGACTATACCATTAAACGAAGTAATTGAAAGCCAAAAGATGGGATTAGCAAATGCGCCTGAAACTGATGAGAATGGTAACATGTTACTATTTACATTATCTCCCAATGATTTAATTTATGTTTTAGATGAAGATGAGAGAATCAGTGAAAAAGAAATTGATTTTACTAAATTATCTTCTTTACAATTAAATAGAATTTACAAAATAGTAAGTTTTACAGGTAATAGGTTATACGGAATTAAAAATGTTATTGCAACATCTATTGCAGACAAATTCGAATTTTCGCAATTAAACAAATTAGAGACAACTATTGATAAAGTATCATTAAAAGAATTTGGTATTAAATTAAGAATTGATAGACTCGGGAACATTACCAAATCAGAAAAATGATAAAACGGACTCTTTATTTTGGTAACCCAGCTTACCTAAAAACAAAAGATGAGCAACTAGTTTTTGAAAGCCACGAAAATGGCGAGTTAAAAACTTTGCCTATAGAAGATATTGGTGTACTTATTATAGACCACCAACAAATAACCATTACCCAAGCACTAATAGCCAAGCTGCTGGAAAATAATGTGGCCCTTATAACCTGCGATAGCAAGCACCATCCTACCGGGCTTATGCTAAACTTGGATGGCCATACACTACAAAGTAAAAAGTTTAGCGCACAGATAGAAGCTACCGTGCCACTCAAAAAACAATTGTGGCAGCAAACAGTAGCTTGTAAAATAGATAACCAAGCTAGTATGCTTGAGAGTGTACAGATAGGTGCCAAAAATTTGCGCAGCTTGGCGCAGGAGGTAAAAAGTGGCGATGCCGACAACCACGAAGCAGTAGCGGCTGTTTTTTATTGGAAAAATATATTTCCTATTTTTCCCAATTTTAAAAGAGATAGAGAAGGCGAGCCCCCCAATAATTTACTAAACTATGGCTATGCCATATTGCGTGCAGTAGTTGCCAGAAACCTTGTAGCCAGTGGCTTATTGCCTACACTCGGTATATTTCACAAAAACCAATACAATGCCTATTGCCTAGCCGATGATATAATGGAGCCTTATCGCCCCTTTGTAGATAAACTAGTGTGGACCATTGTGCGCATGAACGGAAGCTATTTGGAAATAACACCCGATATGAAAAAGCAATTGCTGGGCATACCAGCAATAGATGTAATAATAAATGGCGAAAAAAGTCCACTAATGGTAGCCGTGCAAAAAACAACTGCAAGCCTGTCAAAGTGCTATGAAGGAAAAGCTAGGAAGATTTTGTACCCGGAGTTTGTTTAAAGGTTACGGGTTGAGGGTTACGGGTTAAAAATTCGTTCTTATTTGGAGTTGGATTAATTTTGGAATTTCATTTTTTTTTATTTCTGTTGATTTTGGAATTCATTAAAAGATTCGAAGCTAAAAACTTTGAACCTTGAACTTTAAAAATTGAACTGCTTTGCAAAACCGATTAAATGCTTATCGTATTATGTGGGTACTCGTATTTTTTGATTTACCTACAGAAACCGCCAAAGAGCGAAAGGTAGCGGCTGCTTTTAGAAAAAATATTATGAAAGATGGTTTTCAGATGTTTCAGTTTAGCATATACCTACGCCACTGTGCCAGCAGGGAGAATGCAGATGTGCATATAGCACGAGTAAAAAAACTACTACCCGAAAAAGGCGACGTGGGCATAATGTGCATAACAGATAAGCAATTTGGGATGATGGAGATCTTTCATGGGCAAAAAATAACCACTGCCAATACACCTATACAGCAGCTCGAAATGTTTTAGCATTTCTCAAGCTGAGTCTGTAGCAGCCATTCAAGTATAATAAACGCCCCTATTTCTATAAAAATTAGAATTACCTATTTAAAAAAGAATAGGAATAAAAAATGGAGCCAAAGTTCCATTTTTTATTCCTATTTTACTACTTAGAACCAACAGCAGCAAAGCTTTCAGCAAATCCTGATGTGAAAGAACTAAGTTAGTAAAAGTTTG
>JANNGD010000021.1:0-4329 GCA_031380515.1 Ferruginibacter sp.
TTATATTCTTCTTGAAACTCTTTTTCAAATCTTACATAGTACTTACCAACTAAATGATCACCTTTAATTCCTGAAGTTTCAGGCGTTTCTCCATTTCCGAATTTCTGCCAAGCCAACATCGATTTACAAATATGAATACCTCGGTCGTTGATAATTTGTGTTTTATATACTTTTTTACCTGATGCTTTTATGATTTCGGCAACCGAATAACCCAATAAATTATTTCTTACGTGTCCTAAATGCAACGGTTTATTGGTATTTGAAACCAACCAATATTTAAAAGGCTGGGATGGTACTTACAATGGTAAACCACAGCCCAATGGGGTTTATGTGTGGATGGTAAGTGGAACAGATAAGGATTATAAAAAAATTGAACTGAAGGGCACGGTGAATATCATTCGATAAAATGAAAATGTGCAAACTAATTAATCATGTAAAAGAAATCAACTTAGGGTGTATTTATAATTGTCGCACTCAAAAGTAGATATTAGCGATAAAAAATAACCGCAAAGAAAAAGAGAGTAGAGAGATTACGCAGAGATTCTCTGCCAAGTCTCTTTTAACTCATTTCTCTGCGGTGAATCAATTAGCGACAATTTTAAATGTACCCTCAACTTATGTTAGGGTCTTTTTTTGCCATAATTGCAGTATATTCACGGCAAATTTGGCTACATGATTTTGAGAAAATTTCTTTATTTATTGGTACTATTAATTGTTTCTCAAAAGCAGTATGCGCAATACACATTAAACAATAATGCATTTCAAAATGCCTGCAACGAATACAGGTTAACTGAGTATGTAAATGGTCAAAGAGGTTCTGTATGGAATAATACAAAGATTAATCTTACACAATCTTTTGATTTTAACTTTAGCGTTTTTTTAGGTAAAAATGATAGCCCAGGTGCAGATGGTATGGCATTTGTACTGCAGCCCATAAGTACCAGTGTAGGCACCAGTGGCGGTGGAATGGGGTTTCAAGGTGTAACCCCATCGGTGGGTATAACAATAGATACCTACCAAAACGGTACCGATAATGATCCTACATTCGATCATATTGCCATTCAATTAAATGGAAATATTAATCATAGCTCAATAAATAATATTGCAGGTCCGGTTACAGCTATTAGCGGTAACAATAATATTGAAGATACTGCATGGCATTCTTTTCGGGTTGTGTGGGATGCCCCTACCAAAACGTATACCGCTTATGTAGATGGAGTGTTAAGGGTAACAGCCGTAAAAGATTTTGTACCAGATGTATTTTTTGGAGATCCGTTTGTTTATTGGGGTTTTACTGCCAGTACAGGAGGAGAAAATAATTACCAGGCTTTTAGAACCGTTTTGGAGCCTTCTTATACATTTAGCCCCACCCAAAAAAGATGTGTAAATGAGCCAATTTCTTTCATCAATACATCTGTTACATTTTCGCCAATAGTAAATGTATTTTGGAATTTTGGAGATGGTAGTCCAATAGTTCAAGCAATAAATCCAGTACATACCTATTTGGTTGCAGGGGATTATACTGTTTTACAAAGAGTAGTGGCATTGGATGGCTGCGAAATAACCAATGTGCAGCCTATCAGGATTGGTACCAAACCGATAGCAGGGTTTTCTAATACGAATAATTGCAATTTGGGTGCAGTAAATTTTACGGATACTTCTTCTACTGTGGTGGGTACCATCAATAATTGGTTTTGGGATTTTGATAATGCGGGTATTACATCTACATTACAAAATCCAAATACGACATACCCTGCTGCCGGCCCGAGAAATATTAAGTTCGTCGCAAAATCTATTGAAGGCTGTGTCTCAGATACTTTATTCAAAACAATTCAAATATATACCGCCCCCAGCGCACCTGCAGTTGCTGCTACTCCAATTGCCTATTGCCAAAATGCAACAGCAGTGGCACTTACAGCCACTGGTACCAATTTACTTTGGTATACAACAGCTACAGGCGGTGTAGGTAGTTCTACAGCGCCCATACCTACTACAACAGTTGCAGGTACAACCACCTATTATGTAAGCCAATCTTTAAATGGATGTGAGAGTGTAAGAGCAGCTATTGATGTAATTGTTACTAATACTCCTACTGCACCTACCACTGCTTCTATTTCTTATTGCCAAAGCAGTACGGCCATACCACTTACCGCTTCTGGAAGCAATTTACTTTGGTACACAACTGCTATAGGAGGTGTAGGTAGTGCTACTGCCCCAACACCCATAACCATAACCGCTGGCAGCACTACTTATTATGTAACTCAAACTTTAAATGGATGTGAAAGTCCACGTGCAGCTATTATAGTAGATATTACTGCAACGCCTGCTGTGCCGGTTGTTGTTAGTCCCATTGGTTATTGCCAAGGTATTGCGGCCGCTGTACTTACAGCAGGTGGCACCAATTTGTTATGGTACAGCAATGCAACAGGTGGTGTAGGAAGTAGTACTGCACCTACACCTTCTACAGCAACAATTGGAAGCACAACTTATTATGCAAGCCAAACTATAAATGGGTGTGAGGGACCAAGGGATGCTATTGTAGTAAATATTGGTTCGCTACCTGTAGCACCAAGTGTAATAACGCCATTAAATTATTGTCAAGCTGCAATTTCATCGCAGCTAACTGCCACTGGTACAAATTTACTTTGGTACAGTACTGCTACTGGTGGTATGGGTAGTACATCAGCACCATTTCCATTTACAAGTGTAGCTGGTACTACTATTTATTATGTAAGTCAAACCATCAGTGGCTGTGAAAGTCCGAGAGCCGCAATTACCATCAATGTAAATATTGTTCCACCTGCACCAGTTGTTGTTTCGCCAGTGGGTTATTGTCAAGGAGCAACTCCTTCAATGCTAACAGCTACTGGTACAAATTTACTTTGGTACAATACTTTTGCTGGGGGTGTGGGTAGTTCCGCTGCACCTACACCTTCAACCAGTATAGTAGGAAGTTTTTTCTATTATGTTAGCCAAACAACGGGTAATTGCGAAGGCCCAAGAGCAGAGATTTGGGTAAAAATTGCAGATATACCACTAATAGCTCCTATTGTGAACACACCAATCGTTTATTGCCAAGGTGCAGTGGCTACTGCTATACCTGGAACTGGGGTAAGTTATAATTGGTCATATAGCCCAACATTATTAACTCCCCAAGGAAATTTACCAGTGATACCTTCTACCAGCACGGTAGGGAGCACAACTTATTATATGTTCTATAATTCTTGGTGGACTGCTGGTACTCTTTCAGGATATTGTTTAGGACCAAGAACTCCACTAAATGTTATTGTAAACCCAACAGCAAGCGCACCTACAGTTACTTCACCAATTACTTATTGTGAAAATGCGCCAACCTTTCCTTTGGTAGCAACAGGTACCAATTTACTTTGGTACACAACAGCTACAGGTGGAGTAGGAAGCGCAACAGCACCTGCGCCAGCATCTACAAGTGTAGGTACTTCTACTTATTATGTATCTCAAACTACAGGCATTTGCGAAGGACCAAGGGCTGCAATAGATGTAAATATCATAGCACCGCCGGCAGCACCCATTGTTGTAGCAAAAACTTATTGCCCCAATGATGTAGCTACAGCAGTTACAGCTATTGGAACAAATTTACTTTGGTACACTGCGGCAACTGGAGGAGTAGGTAGTTCTGTTGCACCTATACCAAATACAGCTATTTCCCCGGCTACTTATAATTATTATGTGAGCCAATCTACCGGTGCCTGCGAAAGCCCAAGAGCATTGTTGACGGTTACAGTAGACAATCCACTGACAGTAAATATTGGAATAGATACAACGATTTGTGAAGGCGATTCTGTAAAATTTAGTCCTATTGTAAACCCTACTGCTACAAGTTATGAGTGGCGTGCCATAGCTGTATCACAAAATACAATAAGCAATATCACTATTAAAGATGCTACAGTAAGGCCAATAGACAATGCTACTTATATTTTAAAAGCAACATTGGGTGGCTGCTCCAAAGAAGACACGGTAACCGTGAATGTGCGCTGGAAACCGATGGTGGATGTAGGATTACCACAAGCAATTTGTTTAAAAGATTCTGCATTATTGGTAGGAGTAGTATCCCACGCCACCGGACCTATATCAGCGTATAGATGGACACCCACAGATAGTTTAAGAACAGATACACTCATACAAACATGGGCATATCCTACAAAATCTACTTACTATAAATTATCAATTGCTACAACGCTGGCAGATTATGGTTGTGTATTTACGGCTTATGATTCGATGAAATTAATTGTACAACCCGTTGTACGTGCATTTGCAGGAAATGATACCATAGCGGTAAAAGACGCCCCA
>JANNGD010000027.1:0-54070 GCA_031380515.1 Ferruginibacter sp.
GGCATATTAAACCCTAAATAAATGAATCTACTAAAAAATATATTTGCAAGAATTTGGGCACTGTGGGGCCTTATAACTTTTATCGTTTCTTTCTTAATCATCATTGGCCCATCCATGATTTCTCATTTATACAAAGATGAAAAAGAAGGGCAAGATTTTTTTATTAATTTTTCAAGAGGGTGGATGCGGTTTTGGTTGTTCATAGTTGGGTGTCCTTTAAAAGTAATAGGGAGAGAAAACTTTAAAAAAGGCCATACTTATATTGTAGTATATAACCACAATGCATTTTTAGATGTACCATTATCCGCTCCATTTGTACCAGGCGGTAATAAAACAATTGCTAAAGATACTTTTCTTAAAGTACCCATATTTGCTTGGTTTTATAAGCGTGGTGGTATAATGGTAAATAGGAAAGATGAAAAAAGCAGGGTTAGAAGTTATGAAGCCATGAAACAGACTTTGCAAAAAGGAATACATATGTGCTTATACCCCGAGGGCACAAGAAATAGAACTGACAAACCTTTGAAAGAATTTTATGATGGCGCTTTTAAACTGGCAGTAGATACAAAAAATGAGATTATTCCCTGTGTTATAATTGGCACTAACAAAGCAATGCCCATACATAAAACATTTTATTTTTTGCCAACCAAATTAAAAATGATTTTTTTACCACCCGTTTCGTCAGAAAATATTGATGCAAAAAGCTTGAATAAAAAAGTATATGATATGATGTATGATACTTTTGTAGAAGCGCAATAGGATTTAAAAGTCTGTAAAAGTTCTGGTTCTATTTATTTTCAAATCCCTTAGTATGGCGGATTTGGGGCTTATGTTTATAGTAAAAAATCTTGACCTTCCCACCGGTGACAGCGTGATATTCATTTGCCAGCAATGTAAATCTCTGGAAAGAAACATGCTCAACACACCCAATTGTTTATCTGTAATATTAAAAGAACCGTTTGCTCCTACTTTCCATTTGGGGGTAAGATTGGCAGATGCGTTAAAAGTTATTCCTTGTGTAATGGTACTTTTAAAGTTAGTGGTTGTTACATCATAATTTTTGGACAAATTAAAAGAATAAGATAAATCTATACTCCATGGTATTTCAAAATCGGCAAATTCTGCTGGGTTATTTTGTATGTATGCAGCGTCCTGTTGGTATTCGTCCTGTGTAATTCCATTATCACTTGGCGTAATTTGGTTTAATCTTTCTGTAGCCGTCTTCTTTGTTTTATCGCCTCCTTTAAAACTGGTTTGCAATGCCAAACTAGCACTGGTTAAGCGTCCAAGGGAAATGGGTTTATTGGCCCACACATATTTATTAATAGTTCTTCCTGTATTGTCTACTTCGTAAGGATCAAATCTTGCATCTGCACTTATATTTACTTTTTCAAACAAATTGGTTCTTGCAGAAACACCTATTTGCTGCAGCTTTAATGAATCAGCCAAAAAATTATAACCACTGGTTATGCTCAACCCATCCAGCAAACTAATTTTTTTATCGGCCTTTGCACTGGTATCAGATCTGTCCTTCACTTTCATAGATACATTGTTATCTAATCCAAATGAAATGCCACCACTTCGTTGATTACTGTAAGGAGAATAAATACCACCGTTTTCATAAAAAGAAACTTGCCTTGTTTCGGTAGCACTTACTTTGGTATAATAGTAATTTTTTTCATTTACGTTGGGTGTGTAGTTGAATGAAATGTTGGGTCTCATTTCATGTCGAATGGCTTTAATTCGACTGTTCTTTCCAAAGCCAAACATGCCAAAAATTCTAGTAGATGCTCCCACCCCAAAAGAAACTTGCCTGGCAGTATACAAACCTTTTTTAAGCGATATAGTGTCATCTTTACCCAATAAGGCATTGTATGTTCTTACCAATCTTTGTTGAAACCAGGTTTCTTGGTAGGATATAAATGGAGCCAATTGCAATGGCCCAAGCGGTGGCAATGAAAGCGATAAAGGAATATTGTGTTGTGCTCCATATTTTACATTATCTATCAATTGGCTACCAATACTACCTGCAGTATCATAAAATGAAGACAGTGTTTTTGTATTTCCTTGATACCCTATTCCCAAATTTTCGTACCATTTGCTATCTCCTATTGGTTCTTTTTTACGAAATGGATATAAGGTATTTACGTTAAATGCAATATCGGGTAAATTAAGATTGGTGAGCCTGCTTACATTGTTCTGGTTATGATTGGCACTTACAGAAATATTGTATGGCTTATTCTTCCAAACTTTTGCATAGGTAATGGAGGAACTTAACTGGTTATTAAAATTTTGATTGGGACTATTCGGAAGTTGCTGGTTGTATTTACTGCTACCCGCATTTACATTTGCACTAAAGCTAACGCCAGGTCTTGCTTTGGTATCAGCCGTATGTGTCCAGGTTATATTTATGGTGGTGGTTTTTGGTTGGTCAAGTGGCTTAAAATTTTGAAAAGCCAATGTAAAGTTTCCTTGGTATCGGTATCGTCGGTAATACCTTGGATTAAAGTTCAGGTTCCAACTTCCGTAGGAATATAAAGTACCTCTAGTAATAACATCCCAATTGGGGCTAATGATTTTATAATAACCCAAATTTTCCAAGGCAAGTCCTCTTTGTGCATCTGCTATAAAACTAGGTGCTAGTAAGCCCGAGTGCCTGCCTTGTGATAGCGGAAAAATACCAAAAGGCAATGATATGGGAAGTGGTACTCCTTCAAATTCTGGATGAACTGGCCCGGTAAAAGCCCATTTTTTATTGATAAATTTTGCTTTCTTAGATATAAATGCAAAATGGGGTGTATCTAAATTACAGGTGGTAAATCTGGTACGATAGGCATAAAAAACAGATGTATCTACTTTCTTTCCTATTTCAGTATAAACAAACATCTCACCTTGCTTGGTATAAGTACCTTTCGATAACCCTTTACCCGTTTTCATGTTTACCCGTATGGTATCACTTACTGTTTTGGTATCGGCTTGTTCAAAATAAGGATAAGATATGGCCTTACCTGTGCTATCTTTTGTGAGAAAAGCACTTATAATACTGGTCTTTTGGTCAAACTCTATCTTTGGAGCAGATAAATTATTGTCTTGGTATTTTATAGAAGAAACTTTGCCGTATAAATACATTTTCTCACTTGGCACGTCTATTACCATCGAATCATCGGCATGGTATACAACGGGCGCATCCAAAGAATCTTTGGATCTTCTAAAACTAAAAGTATCTACAATCTGAGAAAAAGCATTGGAATCGGTAACTATTTTCTTTTCTTCGCTTATGGAGGGTATTCTAAAACTATCCGACTTTTGTTTTAACGGAGTTTTAATGCTGTCAATATTAACTTTTGCCGGAGGCGGTGTATCTACAATAGAATGGTTAAATAAATAGCCATGTTTGGTTAGTTTTGCATAACTATTAAAATGATACGTTAATAATACCAACAGCGGTAAGCACCACCAAGTCAAAATGTTTTTTGCCTTACCTTTGTTACGATTGTTCATAAATGAGAAAGCGCAAAAATAGCTATTAAAATTTTATGATAAATTGTTTACAATAAATATAACAAAACCAACAACCTATTATAAAAATTATGATAAGAAAAGGATTATTACTATTTGGCTGTTTATTTACTATAGGTGCATTTACAACGCAATGCGCTGCACAGGGTAAAAAATTAAAAACGATTGTAGTAGATGCGGGCCATGGCGGAAAAGATATTGGGGCTCATTCCAATTATGAAAACTCTTTTGGAACCAAAGAAAAGGATGTTACTTTGGCTATTTCATTGAAATTGGTAGCAGAGCTCAAAAAACAATTGCCAGATGTAAATGTAGTGCCTACAAGAACATCAGATATTTATGACGATGTTAATGAAAAGGCAAGAAAAGCCAATGAAGCCAAAGGCGATTTGTTTTTGTGTATTCATGCAGATTCTCAATTTCCCAAAAAAGCCAGTAGGCAAGTAGGCACAAAAATGGTTACAAGGTATAAAGTAACTTATACCGGCAAAGGAAAAAAAAGGAGAAAACATACAGAAGAATATCAAGTAGAGATTCCTGTTTACGAGACGTATATTTTGCCAGGTACTGCAAGTGGCACATCTGTTTATATATTTGCCGCACATAAATCAAGTGATAAATTCAAAGCCATTATGGATGGGCAAGAAGATTTTGAGATTGAAATAGCAGATACTACAGCAGAGAAAATTGATTACAAATCACCAGAATGGAGGCAATTGGCATTGGTGTATGCAAATCTATATCAAAAGAAAAGTGATTTATTGGCAACAATGGTAAACGATGAAGTAGAGGCTACTGGAAGAAAGGCATTGGGCGTAAACCAACGTCAGGTTGGTATCCGTGTTTTATCTGCCACTAAAATGCCAGCCATATTAATAGAAACAGGATTTTTAAATAACCCAGACGATGAGCGCTATTTAAGAAGTGTAAAAGGACAACAAGAGCTGGCCGAGGCAATAACTAAGGCGGTAATTAGATACAAGCACCAGCTTGAAAATCCATCAACTTCTGGCACACATTAAACATATCATTTAATCCCATTGCACATAATATTTAAACTTGTATACAATTGAAAATAACCAACGAAACCAAAGTAGGTGTCATATCCATCGTTTCACTTACCTTATTAATATTAGGCTTCAACTTTTTAAAAGGGAAAAAATTATGGAGTAATGATACAGTAATTATAGGCAAATATGGCAATATACAAGGGCTTCAAAACTCCAATCCAGTAATGATTAATGGCATGCAAGTGGGAACCGTGTATAAAATAACCACCGATAAAAATATGCGTGAAATTGATGTGGCCTTGAATATTACAAAAGATATTAATATTCCTAGTAATTCAATTGCAACAATCAAATCGAATCCACTGGGTACAACAAGCATAGATATTGCCCTAGGCAATGCTACCAGCTACTTAAAAAATAAAGACAGCATACTTACAGAAAACAGTGCGGGTATTTTTAATGATGTGTTAAAAAAAGTAGACCCCGTTTTATTTGAAGTAAAAAAAGCACTTGGCTCCATAGATACATTGGTAGATAATTTTAACAGCATGCTAGACCCAACATCTAAAAATAATATAGCAGCTACACTTGCCAATTTAAATAAAGTGACAACCGCAATGGTTGTATCCACCGCTTCTTTAAATTCATTGTTGAACACACAAACAGGTGCATTGGCTAAATCAATGAATAATGTAAGTGCCATTACTGGAAACTTTGCAAACAACAATGACAAAATAAACAGTGTGATGAGTAACTTAGATAAAACCACTTCAAAGTTTGCAAACCTGAATGTTCAAAACACGCTAGATAATTTGGACAAAGCCATTAATGAACTTAAAAATACCATTAGCAATATTAACAATAGCAACGGTACGCTGGGTAAATTATTGAACGATCCTACCCTATATAAAAACTTAGCATCAAGCGGCAATAAACTCAATTTATTGTTAGACGATGTGCGCATGAATCCAAAAAGATATATTAACATTTCTCTTTTTGGTAAAAAGGTAAAAAATGAGCCTTTATTGGTTCCTATGGCAGACACATTGAATAGCCCGTACTACATAGAGAAGGTAAAATAAATAATTGTGACAATATTTAGTTTTTAATTGTTCAATTTGTGGTTTCAAAAATATCTTGATGGTAAAAAAATTACGCTACATCCTTCTACTGATTATTATTTGCGCTACAGAAAATGCTTTAGCCCAAACAGCTCCCATAGACAGTATCAATAAAATTTATATTCTTAATGGTAATAGCATCCGGTTTATTACTTTGGATGATTCTACCAATTTAAAAACGATTGCAGGCAATGCCATTGTAAAGCAAGGCAACACCAAACTTTCTGGCGATAGTATTGTTATAAATGAACGTACCAATATTGCAGAAGTATTTGGTCATGTACATATAAACGATGCCGATACGGTGAATACCTATGCAGATTATCTTCGCTATGTAGGCAAAGAAAGGGTAGCTTATCTAAAAAGAAATGTAAGACTAACAGATGGAAAAGCAAGCCTTACAACAAACGATTTGGTATACAATGTAGGCACTGGCATTGCTACTTACCAAGGCGGTGGCAAAGTTCTAAACGGCACTACAGTACTTACTAGCTCCGATGCCATTTATTATTCTGATACCAAAGATGTATTCTTTAAAAAATATGTACACTTGGTAGACCCCAAGTATGATATTAAAGCAGATAGTTTACAATACAATACAGGGTTTAAAATAGCCACGCTAATATCCCCCACTCTAGTAAAAACAAAGGATGGCAAAACCATTCGTTCCAAAAATGGCATTTACAATTTGCAAACTGGTGTAGCAGAATTTTATGGCAGGACAATGATTAGTGATAGTACATTTTCTACCATTGCTGATACAACATTCAATGATGATGCTACTGGCATTTCAATTTTAAAAGGGCGGGCAAAGTTTGTAGATAGTGTAAACCATATAATTGTTATAGGTGACTATATTGAAAGCAATAAAAAAACTAATTCATTTTTAGCGACCAAAAAACCTGTGATTGTATTGGTAAAAGATAAGGATAGTACTTATATAGCGGCGGATACTTTGTTTAGCGGTTTGAGAATTTATGATAGCAGTTTTAGAAAATTAACAGTGAAAAAAAATGCTTTAAAAAATACCGTTTTTGTAAAAGATAGTGGTCAAATTATGCAAATTGGTGATACTTCAAAAAATTATTATACCAAGGTAGATACCACAAATAACAAACAAGTGCTTACCAAAACACCCCAAGATAGTGTACGCTATATACTTGGGTACAACCATGTACGTATATACAACGATAGCTCACAAGCGGTATGCGATAGCATGTATTACAGTACCGAAGATTCGGTTTTTCGGATGTTTAGAGACCCGATAGTTTGGAAAGAAAAAAATCAGATAACAGGTGATACCATGTATTTGTTTACAGAAAAACAACAACCAAAGAGGGTGTATGTTTTCAATAATAGCCAAGTAACCAACCAGCAAAATTCTGCCATGTACAACCAAGCGGCCGGGCGCACACTCAATGCCTATTTTATAGAGGGGAAAATAGACTATGCCCGTATAAAAGGCTCACCTGCCGAAACTATTTTTTACGCCCAAGACCAAGACAGTGCTTATATAGGAATGAACAGGGCCAGTGGCGATGTGGTAGATGTTTATTTTAAAAAAGAAGAAGTACTGAAAATAAAATATATAAATAACATTGATGGAACAATGTATCCCATGAACCAAATACCATCCGAAAAAAGGTACCTTAAGAATTTTAAATGGGAAGATAAACGCAGACCAAAGAATAAATTGGAATTGTTTGAGTAATTAATTCAAACCAGTAAAATATTTTTTAGAGCGCTTGTATTTAACAATTACAACGTAAAACGATTGAAGCAAACTACCTAAACCCCTAAACCTTACTTTACAATAATCAAGTCCCTAGTTTATAAACCCTACGCCCGCCGTTGTATTCGTTCGCTTGCATTTCTTTTAATCAGCCTACCAACTACATAAGACCCAACCAAACTATAACACGAAAAAAATAAATGCTTTATTTTCCTCTCAAGCCCCAACGATGGTGGCAATTTGCACTTCATAGATATTGACAGTTTATTGAACTTATATTCCTACAATTTGTTTCCTATTAAAGAAACTTATACATTTGTAAAAAAAGGGAATGGAGCAAAAATTTAGAGTTGAATTTTTAGAAGAAGCTAAGGAATTCCTAGACAATTTAGAAGAAAAAAGTAGAGAGAAAATTTATTATAATATTTGAAAATCAACACAAATCAACGATAACGAACTTTTCAAAAAGTTAAAAGAAGAAATTTGGGAATTCAGAACATTTTACAACAAGAAACATTTTAGACTATTTGCATTTTGGGACAAGACTAATAATGAAGATACAGTTGTAATTTCTACACACGGACTCATAAAGAAAACAGACAGAACACCTAGCGGAGAATTTGAAAGAGCTGAAAGTTTGAGAATTCAATATTTTAGAGAAAAAAATAAAAAGAAATGAAAACATATACCTTAGAAGAAATGACAAACAAACACATTGGAAAAATCGGCACAGCAAAACGTGACGCTTTTGAAAGTGAGTTGAAACTAGATTTATTAGGACATACTATTAAGTTAATTAGAAAAGAAAGAAATTTGACGCAGCAACAATTAGGAGAGTTAGTTGGAGTGAAAAAAGCACAAATTTCAAAAATTGAAAACTCAGTAACAGATGCTAGGTTTGAGACTATTTTGAAAGTGTTCAAAGCTTTGAATACAAAAATTAATTTCAACGTTGAGATTGGAAAACAGAAATTAGCTATCCACTAAAAGAGTTGCCGTACGTACTGCTATGTGCAAAAGTGTGGTGGAAGAGGACCCGTTGAGTCACGCAATTTCGGAATTAGCTATTGGGCTTTCCTGGCTTCATTTCGCAATCAGGCAAGGATTCGGAAAGAAGTTTTCCAATGTTATTGATTGATGCCTCACCAATCAATAACCCTAATTTATAAACCCTACCCCAGCCGTTGTATTCGTTGCCGTATCTATTAAAATAAAAGCGCCATTCGATTTATTTGCTGCATAGGTATCTACATAAATTGGTTTACTCAATTTAATCCCAACCTCTCCAATTTCATTTATAGCCAACTGGTTTGCTTCAGTAATTCCAGAAAAATCGGTAGCAATAATATTTTTAATGGTATCAATTTTTGCAAGAACCCTATTCGTATTGTGCTGCACTACATATTTTGCCCCAGCTATTAATTTCTTATTATCCATCCAACAAATAGTGGCATTAATATCTTTTTGTACTTGTGGCAATTCACCCGATTTTACAATCATGTCTCCTCTTGTTACATTGATGTCGTTTTCCAATTCAATTGTAATGGAAGCTCCCGCTGTAGCTTCATTGAACTGCTTATCAAAAAAATGAATATTGGTAATGGTAGATTCAGTCAGGGAAGGAAGCACCGTAACAGCATCTCCTACTTTAAGGCTGTTGCCATATAATTTTCCTGCATAGCCTCTAAAGTCATGATAGGATTCTGTTTTAGGCCGTATGACTGTTTGTACTGGAAAGCGTGCTTGCCCACTTTGTTCTACACTAGAAATCTCCAAATCTTCTAAATGTTCCAATATTGTTTGGCCTTTATACCATTCCATATCTGTAGACCTATTTACAACATTGCCTCCATTTATAGCACTTATAGGGATATAGCTTACGTTTTGTTCTTTAAAAGAACTCTTATCATTTAATGCACTAAAATCGGTAATTATCTTATTGTAAACATCTTCCGCATAATCTACCAAATCCATTTTATTTACCGCAACAATAACATCTTTTACCCGAAGCAGGTTATTAATAAAAAAATGACGGTATGTTTGCTCTATTACGCCTTTTCTTGCATCGATAAGTATAATGGAAACTTGTGAGGTGGACGCACCTGTAACCATATTGCGTGTGTATTCCACATGCCCGGGTGTATCTGCAATGATGTAACTTTTTTTTGCAGTAGAAAAATAAATATTCGCTACATCAATGGTAATTCCTTGTTCTCTTTCTGCCACCAATCCATCTGTTGCCAACGATAAATCCAAATAGTCGTAGCCTTTTTGTTTGCTGCTTCTTTCTATGGCTTCTAATTTATCGGTGGTAAGCGAATTAGTATCGTACAATAATCTTCCAATTAGCGTGCTCTTTCCATCATCTACACTGCCTGCTGTTGCTATTTTTAGAACGTCCATTTAAATAATGTTTGTTGTTTGTTGTTATTTTGTTTGGTGTTGGTTTGTAAGCTCTTTAACTATTTTATAAAATCAACCATTCAGTAATTATTGTTTACCGATTTATTTCTTATCATTTAAAATTCCTAATTCATCATTCCTAATTCATTATTCCTAATTCATCATTCCTCTCTAAAAGTACCCCTGCTGTTTTCGTTTTTCCATAGCTGCTTCGGAGCGTTTGTCATCTATTCTTGCGCCACGTTCCGAAATAGATGATACCCTTATTTCGCTTACCACATCTTTTATAGTTGCCGCAAATGATTCTACGGCTGCAGTGCAACTCATATCTCCTACTGTTCTAAAACGCACGACCCTTTCTACTGCTTCTTCATCTTCTTCTTGATATACAAATTCCGATTGTGACCAAATTAAACCATCCCTTAAGAATGTATTTCGCTTATGCGAAAAATAAATAGATGGTATTTCAATATTTTCTTCTTCTATATATTTCCATACATCTAGCTCTGTCCAATTGGAAATAGGAAACACACGCACATTTTGCCCATGTTCAATTTTACCATTTAAAATATCAAACAATTCTGGTCGTTGTTTTTTTTCGTCCCATTGCCCAAAATCATCTCTCACCGAAAAAATACGTTCTTTCGCTCTTGCTTTTTCTTCGTCTCTTCGTGCGCCGCCTATGCAGGCATCAAATTTAAATTCTTCAATGGCGTCTAGTAAAGTAACCGTTTGCAAAGTATTTCTGCTGGAATACCTGCCAGACTCTTCCACCACTTTACCCTCATCAATACTATCTTGAACATTGCGCACAATTAAATCGAGCCCTAGTTCAGCAACCAGCTTGTCTCTAAATTCAATGGTTTCTGGAAAATTATGTCCTGTATCTATATGCAATAATGGGAAAGGAATTTTTGCCGGGAAAAATGCTTTTTGTGCTAGGCGCACCAAGGTTATAGAATCTTTTCCGCCCGAGAATAACAATACCGGTTTATTAAATTGTGCCAGCACTTCTCTAAAAATGTAAATGGCTTCGCTTTCCAAAGCGTTCGGTATAAATACTGTGTTCATAAATTTTATTTTTGATGCAAGCCACATTCTTTGTGACTAGTTTCCCACCACCACCTGCCCGCTCTTATATCTTCACCAATTTCGATGGCTCTTGTACAGGGTGCACAGCCAATGCTTACAAATCCTTTCTTATGCAAACTATTTTGTGGTACATTGTTTTTTTGCAAATAGGTTTCTACTTCATCCAATGTCCAATGCAGCAAAGGATTATATTTAATGATGTCAAACTTTTCGTCGTATTCAAATTGATGCAGGTTGCTTCTATTAACTGATTGTGCAGCACGAAGGCCCGTAATCCAAATACGCTTATCCTTTAATGCTTTTGTAAGTGGTGCTACTTTTCTAATATGGCAACATTCTTTTCTATTTTCTACCGAATCGTAAAAGCTATTGGGGCCTTTTTCGGTTACTAATTTTTCTACTGCTGCAGTCTCTGGAAAATAAGTTTCAATCTTGCACCCAAATTTATCTACCGTTTGTTGAAATACATCATAAGTTTCTTGAAACAACCTACCTGTATCCAATGTAAAAATAGGTATCGGCCATTTATTTGTTGCAATAATATCTGTTATCACCTGGTCTTCTTGCCCAAAGGATGTAGAAAAACATAAACCGCTTTCATATTCTTTTATCAAAAACTGTATAGTTTCTTCTATAGAAAAATAAGTTGTTGCAGCTACCAGAGAAGTTACATCCTTTACACTCATTGCTTTTAATTGACTATAAAAATTTTGATAGTGTTCGTAAACTTAAAAGAATAATTAAAATACCCACAGCAATCATCATTGGTTTTCTTTTGATTTTGTTTACCAAAAAAGCAGCAATGGGTGCAGCTATTACACCACCCAATATCAATGCAATAATAATTTGCCAACCAACTATACCCCCAAACAATAAAAAAGTAACACCAGAGGCAAATGATACTGCAAACTCGGCAGCATTTACAGAACCAATGGTATATTTTGCATTTCTACCAGTACCAAGCAATGTAGAAGTAACAATTGGTCCCCAACCTCCACCGCCCACTGCATCCATAAAGCCACCAAAGGTCGCCAATAATCCCAAACGTTTTGTTTTCTTTTTTACCGTTATTTTGCGCAATGCTTTTATAATAATGATGGTTGCCAAACCAATCATGTACACCGCTATAAAGGGTTTAATTATTTCTCCATTTATTACATCCGACAATAAGTAAGCTCCCACAATAGCACCCAATACACCGGGTATTATTAAATGCTTTACCAATTTTTTATTGATGTTGCCAAACTTTACATGCGAAATAGCCGAAGCACCTGTTGTAAACATTTCGGACACGTGAACGGCAGTACTACTAATGGCTGGCGGTACTCCCATCGACAATAAAAAAGAAGTAGAAGTAGCGCCGTACCCCATTCCCAATGTGCCATCTACCAATTGTGCAAAAACACCAATCAAAAAGAATATTAAAAAATCTACATTAAAACTTGCTTTAACAGCTTGCCAAGAAAATACAGTATGATAGTTGTAAATCAAAATAAAAATAAGCCCCGTTAATAACACAATAGGAATAGCCAACCAGAATGATTTCTTAAGATCTGGTTCTAGTTTAATGGCAGTTGATATCGTTCTTATTTTATTAATCATTCTAATTAATGAGAAATTCTTATTATCCTACTAATTTTATAGACTTTGCAAAAATAGGGATATCTTACTAAAAAAAAGAATTAAGTTAATACAATGGTTTTTAATAGGACACTGAAAAAATTAAGGTTATCCTTATAGAAGATCACGTTTCAAAAATCATTGTTAAAAACACAGATTTAAAGGCTGTCAGAATAAAATGCTGTTTTAAGCAATTTGTTGCTTATAGTAGGTGTGTTGAAAAAATTCTTTATGGAAAAAGTTACATAAATTAAAGTAAATAGTTAGATTTTGCGAAAGCGAACAGTAACACTTTAAATTTTTGAGCATACCTTTAATAATATTATATTTGAGTTATGAAAACATTGACATTGAATATCCCAGACTCCTTAGACGTGGATAACAGAGACCTTGCAATGCTTGTTTCGACACGTCTTTATGAGCAAGGAAAACTTTCTCTTGGACAAGCGGCAGAAGTTGCTGGCCTTACAAAGCGAACTTTCGCCGAATTGTTGGGAAGCTATGGCGTTTCAATATTCAATTTTCCAGCATCAGATTTATCAAGAGATGTAGTTAATGCATAAGACAATTATTTCCGATACCAGTTGCTTTATTCCTACAAGCGGAGTCTTGTAAGTTGCCAAATATTTAAAAAACATTGCAGCATACTTTCAAATTTAAAAAAGTACACTTGGAACTTGCTCGTAGACTTTGCCAAGTCACGAATAGATAATTTCGAAAAGCAAAATCAGAAAAGTGGCAAACTAAAAATGAATTATAATAAATTTATCATTAACGAAACAAATGAATTGATAGTTAAAGGAAGCCATAAAAAGGTTTTACTATATGCATTTTTATTTTCAATTCCATGTGTTGGGCTATTGACTGGAAATATGGAAAGTTTAAAAACCTTTTTCTTAAACAATTTAGTTGTTTCCATTTTAACTATTACTCTATTTTATGGTATACCTATTTGCTTTTGGTTTAAGGTATTTGACAAAAGTATTAAACTGATAATAAATAAAAATGGAATTTGGAATTCAAAAAGTGATTTTATCGTTTGGGATAATTTATGGTACTTTCACATAAAAGAGGAGTTTATTAACGGGGAAAAATATCATTTCTTTATTTTCAAAATAAAAAACAACGAAATTGATTATAGAATAGATGTTACCTTTTATGATAAAACCTACATTGAAATACTTCAGGCAATCAAAATTAATTCGGAAGGTTTTTCTATAATTGATTTAGGCTTTGAGACAAACAAATAAAACATGTTACAATATTGGCTTACCTCTATACCCGCCCCTACTAGTGCAAACTTATCAGTTAATAATATTTATAACTCATTGCAGCATACTTTCAAATTTAAAAAAAGTAACGCTGACAGAAGTGAACCCTAGCTAGTAAGTTGGCTTTCTGTGACAATGTATATTCTATTTCCTTTTTTTCTCCGCCGATTGTATTGCTGCTCTATTTTAAAATCCTCGTTTAAAGTAGTAAATAACTTATGGTAAATGATCTCACAAAATTGTTTGAATAAAAAACTTACTTATTTTAGCTTAACTAAATATATGCAATCAAGCTAAATTGACTACTAATTCTAACAAACTAATTCAACAAAAATGTTAAATAGAACTTTTATGCCTTTTCCAATTTTGACAACTCAAAAGCTTACGCTCAGGCAACTACATACGAATGATGAACAAGAAATTTTTACTTTGCGTTCTGACAGTGAAATAAATAAATACCTTGACAGAGAATTAAGCAATACTATTGAAGATGCAAGGAATTTCATAAATAAGGTTAATGAGAACATCGATAAAAATGTATCCCTATATTGGGCAATTACTTTGCGTGAAAGTAATATAATGGTTGGAACAATTTGCCTTTATGGCTTTTCAGATGAAAACGACCATTGTGAAATCGGCTATGAACTTATGACAAATTTTCAAAAACAAGGAATAATGAAGGAAGCTGTAGAAAAAGTTATGGGCTATGCATTCAATACAATTAAAGTTCAAAAAATGGAGGCATTCCTTCACAGAGATAATCAACGTTCAATAAACCTGTTGGAGAAATTATTGTTTAAAAATTCAAATAAACTTGATGAGACAGTACCTGAATTAATATGTTACCAAATTACAAATTCAAATAACAATCCTTAATAATGACTTATCTGAAAAGCCACTTCGCTCCATCAGACGCAGCCTTGTAACTTACCCAATATTTAAAAACAATCGCAGCATACTTTCAAATTTAAAAAAGCAACGCTAGCAGAAATGAAGCCTAGCAAGTGTGTTAGCTTTCTGTGCCGAAGTATATTCGATTTCCTTTTTTGCTAGGCCGATTCAAAAGTCATTAATATTTAAAATCTTCATTTTAAATATTAAGTTACTTAGGTAATAAAATTGAAAAAATTGTTTGAAGAAAAAGTTGCGTATTTTAGTGTAAATACAAACGTTACTAGCAATTTTAGTGCGACACGCTGAAATTTAAGATAACCAGCTTTAAAACAAAAACTTAGTAAAAGAATAAATTTTACCCATAAAATGAATCAGTTTTTAGTTTGCTTTATATCTGGTGCAAGCATTTTGCTTGGCTTTTTACTTTTTTTTCACCCACTGAAACAAAATATAAAAGCCAATAAGTGGCTTAGCGTTTTTGTGATTTCCATAGGCTCTGCATTTATTGGTTCTTATTTAATTATTACAAAAACCACCGTTTCCAATAATTTTCTATTTAAAAGTGTAAATAGTTTACAATTTCTATTGGCGCCAAGCTTTTTTTTGAGCGTTTTATATTTCACAAACCCAGCAAATAAAATTAAAAAAATACATTGGATACATTTTGTACCATTTCTTATATATGCATTTGCAGAGCATATTTGGAATTATAATAAAGCAAGCATCTCTACCTACGCACTTTTTGTAATTAATAAGGACATTTCTTTTTTGGTAAGAAGTGTATTGCCTTTTATCATGTTATCTTATTTGATTGCAATTTTTTTATTAATAAAAAGACATCAATCTAATATGAAACGAATAGTTTCTAATATGAATCAAATCAACTTAGATTGGCTATTACAATTTTTAAGTATCCTTTCTATTACATTATTTATGTGGCTTAACGATACACTATTTGGGTTTCCATATATTACAGAAGCAACCAATGTCATTTACACTATTTGTATTTTTTTCCTAGCTTACTATGCTGTACAGCAAAAAACAATTTTTGGTTTTAAACAAAAAGATATTACCGAAATTGCTGACTTATTTGAAAATGACAATATAAAAACGGTATCAAGTGACTTACCGTTAATTAATACTGTTACCGGACAGGCAATTTCAGAAAAGCCCAAAATAAAGCGACTTAGCGGATTACAAATTGAAAATTTATCAATTCAGCTATCTTCACTAATGGAAAAGGAAAAGATGTATTTAGACAATGACTTGAACTTACCTACGGTTGCCGAAAAATTGGGAATTAACATCCATGAAGCCTCTTTTTTAATTAATGAAACAACCAATGACAACTTTTACAGCTTTATAAACAGGTACAGGGTAGAGGAGGCTAAAAAATTATTAGCTTCCGCTAAAATAGAACAATTGAACATTTTAGGTATCGCCTTTGCATCGGGTTTCAATTCCAAGACCACATTTAATACCACTTTTAAAAAAATTGTTGGTATTTCCCCCTCGCAATACAGTAAACAACAAAAAAAATAGCCTAAAACATGTTCGGCTGTATAAACCCGAACATTCACCGGGAACTACGTATCTATATTTGAGCATTATTTACTAATTAAAAAATGTTTAGGATGCAGATATTAAAAAATTTACTGAAATACAGTTTGGTAGCCTTTTTCTTCACAAATACCATTCTTGTAAACGCCTGCACCATTTTTATGGCAAACGATGGCAACAATGTTTGGATAGGCAACAATGAAGATGAAATCCAAAGTACTAGGTATAGAATGTGGTTTTACCCTGCAAAAAATAATAATTATGGTTACGCTATTTGGACGGACCTAAACTTTGTAATAAAAGGGATTTCATATAAAAATCCACAAGGTGGCTTAAATGAACATGGATTATTTATAGATTATACTGCCATTGATGAAATTCCCATTGTAAAAAATGATCAAAAAGAAGATAGAAAAAAACAAGTGGCAACCGATCTTTTAAAAAACTGTAAAACAGTTGATGAAGCCTTGGGTTATTTAAGCAGATTCAATTTAATACAGCTTAATCGAGCTCAATTATTTATAGGCGATGCTACTGGCAATTATGCAACAGTTACTGGAGGCTATGTAGTTAAAAAAACAGAAAATAGTTTTGCACTTACCAACTATCCCATCAATAATGGCAACAAAGAAGCATGCCATAGAAGAGATGTTGCTACACATTACTTAAACGATGGAACCAGTTTTCAGCTAAGTGATATATCCAAAATACTGGAAAAGGCGGCACAAAAATTTCCTTATAAATATACTACCAACGTATCCATGGCAGTAAACTTAAAAGCCTCTACTATTAACTTATATTACAAACACGATTTTACAACGGTTGCTACTTTATCTCTGGCAGAAGAATTAAAAAAAGGGAAACATCATAAAGACATTGAAACCTATTTTCCTGAAAACATTACAGCAATTTTGGAAAAAACTTATAAAAACAATGGTATAACTACAACGATTGAAAAGTATAAACAATTACGAAAAACATCTTTTAACGAGTATAATTTTAAGAACAATGATGCCCTTAACCTTGCTATAAGTTGGATTGATAAAGGAGAAACCAGTGCTGCTTTACAACTATTGCACTGTTTAAATGAGTTTGACTCAACTAAAACCGCCATTCAAACCTGGATTGGTATTGCAAACAGAAAGATGAACAATTTAGAGGAAAGCAACAAGTATTTTGCGAAAGTCTTAAGCCAACACCCTGATGATTATTTAGCAACACTTTGGGGCAAACAAGAAGTCGGTAAAATAACTTTCAAATTAACAGAATTTGAAGCTGCTGAACGGGTATGGCTGGTAGGAGAATTTACAAATGGCTTAAAGAACCCCATAAAAATGCGAAAAGAAAATGGGTATTGGACCTGTGAAGTTACTTTACCCAAGGGGGAAAAAACTTACAGGTTTGTAGTTAACAACTCCTATTATGTTGATTTCAAAAACGTTTTGCATGTAGGTAAAGACGAAAATACGGTATCAAAAGTTTACGTGTGGTGAGTAGAAAAAACTCGCCCCAATATTGGGTTTTGGTGGACAGTTAAAAAAAAGCGACAAACCGCTTGAAATAAAATTCATACCGTTTATAAATATCCAGGTAAAAGCAAAGGTTATTAAAACCTAATTTGTCTTAAATTTTTACTTTAACTTTAATTCGATAAACTTATTATGACAAAAATAATATTGCTTTTTGTTTCAATTGCATTGACAAGTGTTTCATACAGCCAAGAGCCATACCAGAAAAAATTAAACGAACTTTTCAATTTTTATCAAAGACAAAATTTGTTTAATGGTTCGGTTTTAATTGCTAAAAAGGGACAAGTCTTACTTAACAAGGGATACGGGTTACAAGATATAGCCCTAAACAAAAAAAATGACCCAAAAGGGATTTTTCAAATTTATTCAATCACAAAAACTTTTACTTCCACAGTTATTCTAAAATTGATTGAAGAAAATAAACTTTCCCTTTTAGACAAGCTTTCGAAGTTCTACCCTGAGTTTCCAAAAGGAGAGAGTATAACAATTGAAAATTTACTAACACATACATCTGGCATATATGACTATACAAGAGGAAACAATATGCCAGACCAAACAGAAAAATCCTTCGTTGAGTTTGAGAAAACCAAACCTTTGGATTTTCCAGCCGGAACTGAATGGAGTTATTCTAATTCAGGTTATTATTTTCTAGGCTACATCATTCAAAAAGTTACAGGCTTAGGCTACGAGCCTGCCGTTGCTAAATACATATTTAACCCTTTGCAAATGAAGCAGAGCGGGTTTGCTTTTAAAAATTTGACAGGTAAAAATAAAACCATTGGGTACGAAACACTTACTGAAAAGACACACAAAACATCAGTAGTTTACGACCCACCAGGACCCTTTGCGGCAGGAGGAATATATTCAACTGTTGAAGATTTATACAAGTATTACAAGGGGGTTGCAGCTTATAAAATATTAAGAAAAAAAACATTAGAAAAAGCATATACTCCATTTAGAAATAATTATGGCTATGGTTGGATAATCGTTTCAATGTTTGACAAAAAAACAGTCGGACATAGTGGAGCAGGTGCAGGTTATAGAAGCAATTTTGTTCAAATCCCCGAAGACGATATTTGTATTATTTTGTTGTCTAACTGCGAAAAAGATCTAAATAACATTACTAGTGGAGTATTGAAAATATTATATGATAAAACCTATAAAATCCCAGTGGGAATCCAAGTAAAAAAAGGAATACTTGAAAAGTACAAAGGAACATATAAGGTAAGCGACGATTTTATTATATATGTAACTATTGAGAATAGTAAATTAATGGCACAGCCCAAAGGACAACCTAAAAATATCATTTATGCAGAAAGTGATAGCCTATTTTATGTTGAAGAAGCAAACGGTTATATCCAATTTAAAAAAAATAAATTAAATCTAATTGACACTTTAATTTTAAATAAAAACGGGCAGGGAATAATAGCAAAAAGGATATACCCTTCTTGGGGTATCATTGGAAGTGCCACTGCAAATGGTTGGGAGGGACTAAACATAGAACTTACTGAGACAAACAAAAAAGGAATTTGGATTATCAACAATGTGCAACTAAAAGAAGGAGAAATAAAATTTCGGTTTAACAATGATTGGACAATAAATCTTGGCGACAACAAGAATGGAAACCTAAAATCTGAAGGAGCTAATATCAAAGTGAAAGATGGGAACTATGATATTATTTTAGACTTATCTGATGAGGAAAACCCTAAATGCAAAATCTCAAAACACAATTAACTACAGAACGAAGTGGATGTTGTAAAAACTTAATAAACATTTAAAAATCTTTTATGAAAAGTATTATTGTATATTTTTTGTTATTATTGAAAACTGCGTTTATTCCAACAGTTAATGAAAACAACATACTAAATGAAACGGCAAATAGTGTTTTGCAAAAAACCTATGACAAGTTATCAAAATTTCAGACTTTAAAATATGACTATTATAGAGAGATAAATTACAAATCCGAAGATTACAGAGCCGAATATGCTTGTACAAAATTTTTAGACTTTCAAAATAAAGACTCAATTATTGGGTTTACTTTCCAACTTGACAATGAGCAATCAAAGCAAATTTATAATGGAAAAGAAGATTTCTTTTTAGACAAAAAAAAGAAATCATTGAAACTAAATAACAAACCTATTTATAGAGATTTTATTTCCCTATCTGCATTTCTAAACTCAATTTTTACATTGAAGCAGGCAATACCTTCAATTATAAGTGATAATGAAATTGAAAAAACTCTTAAAGACACTACAATCCAAAATATAAATTATTATTTAGTAACATTAACATCAAGAAATAAAGTTTTAAGCAGTTTTGGAAAGTTTGAGCTCATATCCATTAAAAGAGATTTTTATTATAAAATATTTATAGACAAGTCATCCTTTTTACCCCAGAAAATAATTCAAACAAATAACGCTGAGCCTAATGATTTTATGTTGACAGCCTTTAAAAACATATCATACAATATTCCAAGACTTGCAGAGTTGTCTTGGTATTATTCAAGCTATCTCAATGACTTTAAAATATTAAATGATAAAGAAATCGCAACAATAAAAGCTAAAACAAAAGCACCCGATTTCAATTTAGAATTTGTAAATAAAAAAGAAAGTTTAAAACTATCAAGTCTTAAAGGGAATATAGTTTTGTTAGAATTTTGGATAAAAAATTGTGGCTACTGTATTTCAGCAGTACCAAAATTAAATTCCCTTATTACCAAATTTGAGAAAAGAAAATTTAAAGTCGTTGGTATTAATTCAGAGGATAATCGTAAAGACATTGAATTATTTTATAGAAGAAATGTTCCTGTTTTTAAGACTCTTATTAGCGACTCAAAAATTAACGAAGCTTATGGTATTTATGCATTCCCAACTGTTGTACTCATCGACAAAAAAGGTATTGTATTGTATGCAGGTAATTTAGACATTGAGAAATTACTAACCTTAATTAAAAATAATTTATAGTGACAGACAATGACGCCTATCAAGTCTATTGGCTTTCTGTACCAGTAAACATTCCATTTCCTATTTAACACCGCCCCGTGTTATAGTCTATCCCATCACAAATTAGCCAAGGCGTTGTATTCTACCTAACACCAATTAAAACTAATCACCCTACCCCAGCGCCTGCCTCAAATCATCTATCACATCTTTCACCGTTTCCAATCCTACAGATACCCTTACCAACCCATCGGTAATGCTCACAGCCAGTCTTTCTTCGGCTGATAATTTACTATGCGTAGTAGATGCGGGATGTGTAACGATTGTTCTGGTATCGCCTAGGTTGGCCGAAAGGGAACACAATTTAATTTTATCTAAAAAATTTCGCCCGGCATCTAACCCACCCTTTATTTCAAACGCTACCACATTGCCACCCAAGCGCATTTGCTTTTTTGCAATGGCATACTGCGGGTGCGATGGTAAGAAAGGATATTTTACACTATTTACATTTGGGTGAGCTTCTAAAAACAACGCTACCTTTTCTGCATTTTCGCAATGCTTTTCTAAACGCACAGCCAGGGTTTCCAAACTTTTTGATAATACCCATGCATTAAAAGGCGATAAAGCCGGGCCAGTAATTCTAGAAAATAAATATATTTCCCTAATCAACGCTTTAATACCTACAGTAATACCACCCAATACCCTACCCTGCCCATCTATTAGTTTTGTAGCGGAGTGAATAACCAAATGCGCACCAAATTTAATAGGGTTCTGAATGTAAGGTGTAGCAAAACAGTTATCGATAATTAAAATAAGGTTGTACTTTTTTGCGATAGCACCCAGGTATTCCAAATCTAAAATATCTACTGCAGGGTTGGTGGGCGATTCTGCATAAATGATTTTTGTATTTGGCTTAATCAAAGCTTCTATACCTGCTGGTTCATTTACACTAAAATAAGAAGTTTCGATATTCCATTTTGGAAAATACTTTGTAAACAATGTATGTGTAGCTCCAAATACACTGCTAGCAGAAACAATGTGATCGCCCGATTGCAATAATGCAGCAAATGTTGAATACACTGCAGCCATGCCGGTAGCAAAAGCAAACCCAGCTTCTGCACCCTCCATCACACAAATTTTATTTATAAACTCGGTATTATTTGGGTTGCCATATCTTGTATAAATATCTCTTTCTTTTTCTTCGCTAAAAGATGCTCGCATATCTTCTGCATCTTCAAAAATAAAACTAGAGGTAAGGTATAGGGGAACGGAGTGTTCTTGGTATTGCGTTCTATCTATTTGATTTCGGATTGCATCTGTCTCAAAGCCAAAATGGGATTCATTCATAACTCAATATTATTTAAAAAAACTTTATAATGTATGGTAGCGGTTGGTTCCACCGTTTTAGAAACAGAGCAATACTTTGTAAAAGATAATTCTGCCGCTCTCTTTGCTTTTTCTGCATCAATTTTACCTTCTAAAAAAAAGGTTACATGTATTTCCTTAAAAGGCTTTGCCTCTTCAATTTGTACACGAACACCTTCCACATCCGCTTTAAAAGAAGTAATTTCTTGGCGTTGCTTTTTGAGAATCGTAATCATATCTATACCACTACAACCCGCTACACCCATCAAAACCAATTCCATGGGGCTTGCTCCCAAACCATCGCCTCCAAATTCAATTTTGTTGTCTACATCTACTACAAAGCCACGTTCATTTTTTAGTTGAAAATGAAAATTATCGTTCAGTCTGTTTAGTGTCACTTTCATAAGAAAATATCCAATTTATTTATTAAAAAACTTATTTTAGTAAAAAGCCAAATAGAGAAGGCACAAAAATATGAACCAATATTATGGATAAAAATAGTATTATTATCAGGAAGAATTTTACTGATTTTCTATAGAGTTTTAAAACGTTTGATTCAACAATTGCACCTTGATTTACTGCCAAATTAAAAGAGTTTACAATACACATATCACAAATATTAGGCGCTCCATCTCCGGTTATCAATAACGTAACTTGTGATTGCTTTTTTTTGCAAAAATCACAAATCATTTCTTCTAAATCTACTTTTTTAAGATTATTATCCATAATATATAAATAACCAATTACCTAATCCAATAACTAAAATTACGGACTATTTGTTTGCTATTCCCCTTACTGTGTAACCCTCTTTCCTCAACAATATAATCAATCCATCTTTTCCAAACAAATGAGCTGCTCCTACACCCATAAAAATATTTTTCTGTTTCAAAATACTTTTTAATTGCTTCACCCAATTCTCATTCCTATTTTTTAATAGCATATCATCATTTTCGCCACCACTAAAAGTAGTATCTGCCATTAGCTGGACAAGCTGTTCCGTTTCTTGGTTCTTGTAAATATTTACCATTTTAATAAAGTACACTTTAAAAGATGCTGTGCTATCAATATCTTTTAACAATGCTTTTGCTTGCACATCATACGGTATGCTATCAAAAACGGATGATTGAAATTGGATGGTTTCAAAACCTTTAATTTCTTTTTTTTCTTTTTTTGCGATGGTCATCAATTCCATGTCTACCCCGCTGGGTGTCTTGCATGGCATCATTCGTGGGTACAACAATGCTTCGAGCAACATTGGTTTCATCTTTTCGAAAAAACCCAGACTCATCTTTAATGAATCCTTAAAAAATTGGGTGACTTTTGCGAACTCCTCCGGCGTATAAAGCTCCTTCAAAGTCTTATTTTTCATATTCATAAAAAACATTCCCCCGAGCGTATTCACTGGGTCGTCCAAATCCATTTCAAAATATACTTCTTTAGCATTTTTTAAAGCCGTCTGCAAATTTGCACTAAACTTTATATCATCTTTACAAAGCAAATGAAAAGTACCAAACATATAACTAGGCTTTTTTAAGCCATTGCCAGATATTTCCCAAAGTAGTGTATTGTTATCCTTGCTTGCAATAAGTTTAGGTGCTTTTTGCCCCTTACAACCAATAAAAAAAAGCATTATTAGGGCTAAATAATAATATTTCATTTAACTAACATAAATTTATAAGATAAAAACAAGTATAAAAGTAAGTTTTTAAACAGAAGATTTAAATAATAATGTTGCAGAATCTAATAAGAAAATTATAATTTTCACTTTAAACATACTAATTGCTCAATAAAATTGCTGAATACTCAACAAAAATGCAAGGCAATAAGCCTATTTAAATTTCATAAAATAAAGTGTAACCTTTATATATTGCTTTTAAAAAAAATCATATTATTTCTTATACTTCTACATTGTCCAATAGAAAAGTTATGGGCACAGGAAAACAATTTTCGTTTTATAAACTTTGGTGCAAAAGAAGGTTTGGCAGATAATTTTGCTTATACAGCTACGCAAGATCAAATGGGCTATATGTGGTTTGGCACAGCTTCTGGCTTGTATAGATATGATGGCCACATTTTTAAAAACTTTAAAAGCACCATAGACAAGCCAGGCAGAGCCATATCTAATATTTTACAAACAGTGTATGCTGCTGATGATGGTACCATTTGGCTTGCTGCTTTAAATACATTGCAATGGTACAACCCAAAAAAGAATATTTTTTTTGGCCCAAACTATGATAACCCTGTCATAAAAAAACTATGCGATGCGTACATTCTATGCTTTACTGAAGAGGATGATTTTGTATGGATAGCCACTGTAAATAATTATTTCTACAAGTTTAATAAAAAAGATTCTAGTTGTAAAAGTTATGCAAATTTATATCCGGCAACATCTCCTACATCATGCTTGAAAGTACTTGTAGCAAACAATAGCATTTGGGCAATTCACGCAGATGGCATTTATCAATTCTCAAAAAACGACCAATTTATAGGTTACTATCCTTTTAAAGAAAAGGAAATAACAAATGCGATCTATGATAAAAATACCAACAGCATAATGCTTACTACTTACACAAATGCTGTGGTTTCCTTTGATGTGCCAACTAAAAAATTTAAGCCCCTATTCGCAAATAATAAAGATTTACTAAGCAATTTTTTATTCTGTGCAAATATAGAGGATGAAGATAAATATTGGATAGGAGGATACCCGCTAATAAGTATTGATAAAAAAACTTTATCAATAGAAACAATACACACAAAGAAAGATAGTGAGTATGATCTTAAAACTTCCAAAATTGGAATGTTATTTTTTGACAAAGAAAAAAATTTGTGGATATGCGGTTATGGTGGTTTAGCAATGATGCCTTGGCAAAACCAACAAATAAAAACAATACCACTAAAAGAAAACAAATCGGGGGTAACGGTAGAACCACTATCCGTAGTGAGTTGTAACAACAATAAATTTCTCTTAATGGCAAATAGCAATACTGCTGGCATAGTTTGTTATAATGTAGAAAACGGAGAAACCCAAACAATAGAAAATACATTTGAAAAAAACAAGGACAGCAAAAGAATAAACTACCTAATACAAAGATCCGAAAACACTGTATATGCTAGCGATGAAACCAATTTTTTTAAAGTAGATTTAACTGAAAAAAAACTTATCCCCTATAATTTAACTGATCAAAATAACAATCCAATTGTCAATATCGGCAGAAACGTTACAGATAAATCAGGCAACACTTATATCAGTTCTACTAACAATGGTTTTTATATATGGGAAGCAAACGGAAAACTTACACATTATAATAAATGGGATGTAGAAACTACTTCTACTAACCGTACCGACAATACATTGGTTGCATGCTTAATAGACAAAGAAGAACATATATGGTTTACTGGGAGCGAAGGGCTATATGAATTTATTGGAACCGAAAAAAAATTAATTCACAGAGCATTCAATACGAGCAACCCAATACCTGCGCTCACCAATGCAAATTATATTGCCCAAGATGATGATAGACATTTTTGGATAACTACACGAAACAATGGATTGTATGAGTTGTATTTTGTAAACGGGAAAGAAATATTAAATAACTATACACAAGTTTCCAATATTGGATTACCATCTGACTTTTTAATAAAAGTAAAAAAAGACTTAAGAGAAAATATACTATGGATAAGTTTTAGTAGTGGGCTTTGCAGATTTGACCCACAGCAAAAAAAAGTTATTAGTATTTTAAAAAAGCAAAACGGTTTAGCAGAAGATGGAGGCGGTTACTCATTTAATATTACGCCCGACAACAAACTGGTACAATTACATTATGGCAATATGAATATTATAGATTTAGATAATTTTAAATTTAATAATAAGGCGCCCAATATTTTCTTTAATTCTATAAAAGTACAAAACATAGAAAAGCTATATGACATAAATGAGCAGAACCCAAAAATAGAACTTGCCCATAACGAAAACTTTATACAGTTTGAATTTGCAGCAATCTCTTTTAATAATAGCAGCCAAAATAATTATGCATATAAATTGGAAGGTGTAGATAAGGATTGGGTTTATACTGGCAATAAAAATAGTGCAACATATGCAGGTTTAACCAATGGAAACTATATTTTTAGAGTAAAAGCTTCTAACAATGACGGATTATGGAGCAAACAAGAATTGATCCTTCAAATTAATATCAAACCAATATTCTATAAATCTTGGTGGTTTATAACGCTGCTCATTTTACTTGCAGCTACGCTCTTGTACATGTACAATCGGATGCGTATAGCACAGGTGCGAAAAGAGGAAAAACTGAAGGCAAGCTTTCAGGAACAAATAGCCACAACCGAAATGAAAGCACTGCGGGCACAAATGAATCCGCATTTTATTTTCAACTCACTCAATAGTATTCAAAAATACATTTTACAAAACGATCATTTTGCTGCATCGCAATACCTTACCAAATTTTCGAGATTAATACGATTGATATTAGATCACAGCAACCAAAATAATATTTTACTGAGCAGCGAATTGGATTTACTAAAATTATACATTGAAATGGAAAGCCTTCGTTTTGACAATAAATTTAATTATGAAATTATTATTGATAAAGAAGTGAATGCCGAAACAATTGAAATTCCGTCTATGCTGATACAACCCTATATAGAAAATGCTATTTGGCACGGACTACTTCACAAAGATGAAAAAGGGAATTTATTGGTACACTTTGAGAAAAATATTGAAAATAATTTAGTTGTTACTATTACAGATAATGGTATTGGAAGAGAAAAAGCAGCAGCATTAAAGAGCAAGCAAGTGCTTAAAAAGAAAAGCTATGGCATGCAGATAACCGAAGATAGGATTGAAATAATAAATAGAACACAGCTTATACATGCTACCTGCACAATAGTAGATTTAAAAGATGAAATAGGAAATGCAATTGGTACATCGGTAATATTAACCTTACCTATTAAACCATTAAATAATTAAAAATGATAAACATAATAATTATTGATGACGAAACCAACGCCTTAGATGTTTTAGAAATGCAATTAAATAACTATTGCACAGATATAAATATTTTATGTAAATGCGATGGGGGCGAAAAAGGAATTACTGCTATAAAAAAATACAATCCAGATTTGGTTTTCTTGGATATTGAAATGCCCCATAAAAATGGTTTTGATGTACTAAAAGAAACCAGCCAATTTAACTACGATGTGGTTTTTACAACTGCATACGATCAATTCGCTATCAAGGCCTTTAAATTTTCGGCCATCGATTATTTATTAAAACCAATTGATATTATTGAATTACAAGAAGCATTAGAAAAAGTAAAAAATAAAAAGGGCAGTACAAATTTGGACGATAAAATACAACAGCTTTTTGCGCAGCTTCAGCCAAAAAATGAAAAACTTACTCATAAAATAGCTATACCAATTGGTGATGGCATGGAATTATTGGAACCAAATGAAATTATTCGTTGCGAAAGTGATAGCAACTACACCCATATCTTTTTGGTAAGCGGAAAAAAGATTACACTAGCAAAAACACTTAAAGACGTAGAAGTAAATATTGAAGGTTCTCCTTTTTTTAGAATACATCAATCTCATTTAATAAACATGAACCATGTAGCCAAGTTTATAAAAGGTGATGGTGCTTATGTAATAATGAAAGATGGCACTCAAATAGCCATTAGCAGGAATAAGAAAGAAGCGTTTATGGAAACGTTTAGAAAGGTATAACAACTAGATACTAAAAAATACTGCAGATTACTCAATTCTACCAGAAACAAGAAAGTTAAATGTTGAGATTTACATTTCAAACATTTAATTATGAAAAAGCAATTACTATTCTTAAGTTTAATCTCGTTTTCACTTACTGCATTAGCACAAAACAAAACTTTTAAAACAACGGAGTTACATTATGCAAATTGCCCAAGCCCTGCCGAGGAATTTAATTTCACTTGGGATGTAAAATCTGGAAAAGTTTCCAATTTTTATTGGAATCATGGAGGTGTACAATGGTTTCTATACACAGCCACGGCTGTAGAAAGCAAAGTGGTAAGAGACGAAAGAACACTCTATGATTATGATGTTTACTTAAATGTAACAACAAAAGGCTATGAAACTGCTGCTTACCAAATAAGAGCAAAACTTACAATTACCGCTATGCGGCCTAGTGGCGCCTCTTTTGGAGGTATCTATGAAGGTACAGGTACAACTTGGATAGCCGCAAATGGAACACTTGTTGAATAAAAAATTATTTAAATTTTAAACCAAAGAAATGAAACAGACACGCCAAACTTTGCTAACTGCTTTGTTCTGCATTGCGTTTTTTAACTTAATATCTTGTAACAATGCTGCAGAAAAAGAAAAAACTACAAATGCTACCACTGCTACGACGGCAGAAGCGAACACAACTTCAACAGCAACAAAACAGCCAGCAAAAACAGAAACTGCCATAGTGCGTTTTAAAATAAATGGTATTGATGCAAATACTAAAATAGGACCAGGTAATGATAATGCAGAGCAAATAGGCATTGTAAATGGAACCAACAGTCATTTGAGTTTTGTATTAAATGGAGATGATGCAAAATTTCCCTTTAGAGGTTCCTTATCTATGAACTTAGATAATTTTACATTTAAACCTGGAGAGTATAAATGTAACACCTCTTTCTCTCGATATCAACGCCCTAATGCCGCAGGTGAAATACAATATGATTCACAACGTGGTGGAGGTTTTACTATTAATTTTTCTAACATAACAAAATCAACCGATGCAAATATGGTGGGCGAAATGTATGAAGCTACTGGTACGTTTAGTGGCAAACTTGGTTTGAAAATGGGTTACGAAAAAGACAGCGATGTAAAAACAATTGACATCACCGATGGCTATTTCGAAAAAGTGCCCATACAGGTTTACGGTAAAAATTAATTTAAATATAAAACTTCAACAATGAAAAAATTTGTAACCACAGCAGTATGCTTATTTTCTATACAATTGTTAATTGCACAAATAATAACGCTACAAACTGCCAATGCAAAAGAACTACTGGCTGCCACACAAAATAATTATTTTAGGGTAGTAGTAAAAGGATTTACTTGTACAAGAGAAACTTCAGATGATATACTGGAGAGAGATGGAAAACGAGATGAAATTTATTTATCCAGTATGTCGTACTTAATGAATACACAAGGCAGGGCAATTGGTTCTACAACAGTAAAAAACAGAACAAGGGTAATGGGTGATGTAAACGAAAGATCCTTTGAAGAAAGAAGAGTAATGGCAGGTACTGCAATAAATAATATGGGAGGTATAAAAACCGGTGACCAAATACCTGATGCAGAACCTTGGAATAACAGTTTGCCTGCGAAAGGAGATTTACTACCCTTTATTTTGTGGGAAGGAGAATTGTTCGCAAATAGCGATAATGTAATTATACAACCCAACATAATGGAGTACGACGGCCCAGACGATTTTTTAACTAACTTTTGGGGCAATAGTCTTGTAGCCACATTGTTAAAACCAGCAGTAGGTATCGCTGCTTTTCCATTTGTATTAATTTCTGGTTATAATATTAACAATAGCAATATAGGTAATATACCAACTTATGATGATAGCCAACCGGGTGTATGGCCTGCCCCAACGGTAGTTCAACAATTCCCTTATCAGTTTTACAATATCAACAGAAATATGCTTATGCCTGAGCAAAATCAAGTATATGATTTGAACCATAAAATACCGACCAACAGACCAGGTGATAGACCTGTAGGTATAGGCAGTGGTGATCTCTACAACCCATTGGTTATAAAATTGGATTATGCCAACGCATTACGATTAAGCAAAACCAATTTTGGTTATGGCAATGGTATTATACCCATTAAATATAAAGATAGGGATGAACTAAAAGGCGATTATACCATTTATGTACAAATTGAACAGTTGGCAGATTTATCTCAAAAAAATCAAATTAATGTTACCAGTACCGAAAACTTCAATCCAATACTAGGATACACTTTACGGAATGTAAATGCATCCGATAAAGTAGTAGATATAAATAATGGAGGTAAGGAGGATGGTACTTTTACCGTACTATATCAACCAAAAGGATTTGATAGTCAAAAATGGAAGTTCAAAACATTGGGCAATAATGCTTATTACATAACCAGTATGTACAGCAATAAAAATTTATCGGTTCTTAACAATGCCGAGGGCAACGGTGCAAATATTGTAACCAATGCTGCAACTGAAACTGATTGGCAAGTATGGAAGCTAATTCGATATTGCGATGGGTCGTTTATCTTAAGAAATCACAAGACACGCAAGGTTATAGAAGTTTACAATGCGGCAAAAATTGATTTTGCCCCACTTGGTCAAATGACAAACAATGCTTCGGCAAATCAACGATGGTTTATAGAGAAATAAAATTTAAAAACTAAACCTAATTGGCATGAAAAAGATTCTATTTATTACTTTTATGAATACGCTTTTAATAAATGCTTATTCACAAAACGTAGGTATTGGAGAAGAAAATCCACAAGCAAAACTGCACATAAAAACATCTGCTTCAGAAATAATGCGTCTTGAGGGCACAAACCCCTACATTAGCTTTTATGACAATGCCGGATACACCGGGTATATACAATCCAGTAACAATACAATGTCAATAGCATCCGCAGGAACTAACAAACTTTCGCTTGTTACTGGTTTTACTGAACGGCTCACGGTATTGCAAAATGGCAATATCGGTATCAATAACAATAACCCCTCTGCAAACTTTCATGTTACTTCTGCATTGGGCGAGGCAATGAGGATACAGGCTCCATCTGCCTATCTAAGTTTTTATGACAATGCAAACTATACCGGCTACCTACAGTCGAGCAGCAATGTTATGGCATTGGCATCGCAAGGAAACAACAGACTGGGGCTAGTTACCAATTTTACTGAAAGGGTTACCGTGCTTCCAAATGGGAACGTTGGAATTGGAAAAGCCAACCCTAATTTTAAGCTGGATGTTGAAGGCAATATGAACATTAATGGTGTGGTAAATTTAAACAACTCTCCGGGTGCAAGCGGTAATATGTTAGTGAGCAAAGGAGCTGGTGTAGCAGCTGGATGGGCAAACCCTACCAACAGTGTGTACAGCAGTTTTGTACTCAAAACTATGACGGGTAATCCTATTAATCCACCAATTGGCATCTATACTGCAGTACCAGATTTAAACCATAGTTTTACACTTACCGAAAACACATTGGTAATGATTACAGTAAATTTGCAGGTACGTAGCAATTTATGTACGCTTTGTCCTGATTCATATGTAACTGGAAAAGTGGTTATTGATGGAGGAGCGTCAGACAATCCCTTTTTTGTTGCTGCTGTCCACAACGATTGGAACTTTACAATGAACCATAGTTCTGCAATAAAATTAACTCCCGGTCCGCATACTATACAAATAGAGGTTTTGGCTAACACTGGTTACCCTAGTATTCTGGTGTTTGGTGGCTCAAGCAAAATGTCATTAGCGTTTTTTAAAGAGTAAGCATTTGCAGTATGCAAGCATTTAACCCCATTACAGTAAAACCTGCCTCATGTACTATTCCTGAATGTATTGGTAAAAGCCTTTACAGGTATATGCCTGTTTACAACAAGCAGTAATAGCCTGAATGGCTTTAGGAGCTGGCAATATTGGATGCAAAAAAATCAGGATTAATAACACAGCTGTTGTAGGTAATGCTTATGTAGCTACTGACAATTTAAGTAATGCTACGGCTATTTCGGCAAATGTGGTAATTACACAGAGCAATGCTTTGGTATAAGGCAATGCTGCAAAAGTGGGTATAGCCAGTGCTGTTCCAACTAGTAGTTTAACGATAGTTGGTATTGACAAAACCAATCCGCTTACCCCAATTGAACAATCGGATATCGCAACTGCATTAAAAATAAATGCATCTACTAGTACTGGATTAGAATTATTAAACAGTAGCATAAAAGTAAGTGCTGCAAATAAAATGGCTTTTCACGTAATGGCAAACAGAACAAATGATATTAGCATTCCGATTACAGGTTTTGCCAATAACCCAATTATATTATTATTGTAACTCGTAAAGGAATAGGAATAAATGTTATTCGGCGGTTTATGTACAATGGAACGGCGCAAATTGGATTATCTATACAGAAAATGCCAGAGCAATACCAAATAATGGTATGTTTAATATGGTAGTGATAAAACAATGATTTAACTAAAACCCAAAGCAGACATTTGTGTATTGCACAGAATGATTATCATGTATATTTTCCCGATTGCACATCACTCATTAACGCATTTTCTGTTAAACAAATTGAGCATTATGACGCTGCATTTTTGGAATTTCTAAAATTGTAACCCAAATGTCGTATAAAAACATCTTAATACTAAATAAATCTGCTCAATACTCAATACGTTAAAAAACTCCATTACTAATCAAGAATTTTATACTCTAATAAAATTCTGGTTATGAAGAAAATTATATTATTTTTTGTTATGGCTGTTTTTGCCTCTACAACGGATGCGCAAAATGTGGGTATTGGAACAGCAACACCCGGTTCCCGTTTGCATGTGGTAGATTCATCAGCCAATGTGCGGTTGCTGGTGCAGGGACTTGGCAGCGGCAGTAGCAGGGCTGCGATAGAGCTGGTTGCGGGCAGCAACCCGTTTAATTACTTACAGATTGCCAAATATCCAACTAGCACATTGACCACCGTATATGGCATGTCTGCTAACAACTTATCAGTCATTCAAACGGGGGGCAATGGCGGCGGCTTGCTTTTGGGTACTGGCGATGGTGTGTCGCCGGTGATTTTTGGCGCTGGTCCAAGCGAGCGCATGCGTATCATAGCCGATGGCAGGGTGGGCATTGGTACGCCCAACCCTTCCTTTCAAAATGATTTGCATGTACACAACAGCGATCCTGCTTTGGGCATTGACGTTAGCATCGGTATCAGCAATAGTATAACCACAGATGCCAATGGCCGTGGTGCCCGTTTCAGAATGAGCGGTACTAACCTGATTATTGCCAACAATGAAGTGACAGGCAATTTAAGCCTTTCCACCAACGCCAATCAGCGGCTCCTCATCACCCCCTCGGGCAATATCGGTATTAATAACCTCAATCCTGCCTACTTGTTGGATATTGTAGCCAATAGCAGCAGCAGGGCCGTAAATATCAACCAAACCGGCAGTAGTTCCAGCGGGATGGAGATACATGCAACGGGGGGCGGCACCAACAACAGGGGCATTTTTATAAATAATAATGTCAATTACAGCTTGCCCAGTAATTATTCAATCGGTGTACATGCAATTTCCGGCTCTGGCAGTCCCTTCAGTTTGTCGCCCAATAACAATTACGGCTTGATAGGAGAATGCCGCAATCCTGCAACTGGATATGGCGTACTGGGTATAAGCAATTCACCATCACCACAGATACAACAAGCTGGTGTAGTCGGCTTTAACTCTTCAACCGCAGCCTCTTCTTATGGAGTAATTGGATCTTCAAGCGGTACTTCCGGTGCTGGTACGGTGGGCTATACCGAGAATGGTACCGCTGGTTTGTTAGGATATGCCTATCCCACCAGTACAGGGCCCGCCATTAAATCTGTTTCAGCACCTGGTTCCTCCAGAATTGGTTTGGAACTGGAAAATGGCGCCATTAAAGTATCCGGTACCACTCCTTCTGTATTCCGCCATATAGCCACAGTGGCCAATACCAACAGTAACGAAACCATCATACCCAACAGCACGCAAGCCAACGCTCCCAGTGACCTGCTGATTGTAACGCCATACTGGGATGGTGTATATCTCAACGCCGCTATCGGGGTATATTTTGAAGTTATTAGCGGTACTTGGCGCATTTTCCGACAGGATTTCGGGAATATTCCTCTAAATGCCAAGTTTAATGTAATGGTGGTGAAACAATAAAATTAAAAATATTCGAGATGAATCCTCTGGTATTCTAAGTAGTCCTATATCAATTTTTATAACTTATGAAGAATAATATTAAAAAATGAAACATTTTATACCTTTTATTTTCGCATTTATAGCTACAAAAACCAGCGCACAAAACGTAGGAATTGGAACATCTACTCCCGAGGTAAAATTACACATTACAGATTCTACAAGTGGCGTAGCACAAGCCATAAAATTACAAGGCAATACTCCTTTCATCGGCTTTTACAGCCTTGCCAATGTATTCAAAGGTTATTTATGGGAAAATGGAAACGGCATGGAATTAGGCACAACCAATACGGGGGCGGTAACAATTGCCCCTGCATATAATGCATCTGCATATTTTTTAGCAAATGGAAATGTAGGTATAGGTACAGCTACCCCCAATGCAAAACTGGATGTAAATGGAGGGGTTAACATTAATGGCAACTTAAAAATAAATAATAACTCAGGCTTCACGGGCGACATACTTATATCTACTGGCAATGCATCTGCACCACAATGGTCATCTGGTCCAGCTTGTGCTTTTAGTGCTTGGGGCGGGGCTGGTTTTTATAATCCCATGAATGTTGGAGACCCCGAGATAACACTATTACTAAATGATTTCCTTGGCAATGGACTTGCCGTATTTAATGTTGGTAATGCATATAACCCGGCAACAGGCATTTTTACCGCTCCATCAGATGGCATATATCATTTCGATACACAAGTGATTATTATTTCGAATGGGTCGGCTAGCGGCACTGTTGACATTAAGATAATGATAAATAACGTGCCGTATGCTGCAGAATATTACTACCCACCTACATCCGGGCAATACCAGCATACTATTTCATATTCCAAAAATTTTATGCTAACAGCAGGACAGCAAGTTAGGCTTACAATAAAAAATACAACAACACAAGTAGTAAACATACCTGCAAGAGAAGCCAATTTATCTGGATACAAAATTCGTTGATACATTCATTGACGGCAAAAAAAATGGGGCAACTAAAATTATGAACTCGGTTGTGCTTCTTATGGTTGGTAAGGCCACAATCATTAATAATTTCATCATTATCCCATTTGCACATTTGCATTTTTGCACATTTGCATTTTTGCACATTTGCATTTTTGCACATTTGCACATTTGCACATTTGCACATTTGCACATTTTCACATTTTCCCATTATCACATTTGCACATTATCCCATTCTTCAAAAGCTCATCCACTCTCCTTTCCACCGCTTCATCTAAAACCAACGGCGGCGCATGGTGTGGCTTTATCCTTGCATCAAAAATAACCGAGCTACAACCCCAATGTTTGTTTTCGGTAAAACTATTTACACCATATATATCATGCGATGGATTGGTACGGGTAAATGCGATCCACAGAAAGTTATTCAATTTTTCTGCAGCAAAAACAGCATCATCACACAAAATAATTATTGGAAAAGCATCTAATTCTGCAGCATAGTTTTTCAATTTTTCATTTAAGCTATTCAACTCCTCATGCGCAGCATCGTAGGTGGTAAAAGGTTTTAGCTGAATAGACAATACACCTGGCATTATTAATTTTCCATTATAATCATTCAAATAAGTAGGAACTGTTTTACCCAAGTTTCTTTTTACAATTCCATTTGCAGCAAAAACCACCTTACTCCCACTGTTTATAGATGTGCCAGAATAGTCTAAGGTATCAATAGTGGTGTTGGTATAAAAATGTATATCCCTTTGTAGGTTGATCCGTTCAAGCAAATAAATAAAATACGTTTCAATATGATGGGTATCTATTTTATTTTCTGCATCGGCAGTAATGAATAAAAATTTGGCTAAACTTAATTGCCCTGTACCCAAAATATGATTGGCAATGGTAAGAATTTCCGCAGGTTGTGTAGCGGGTGTGTAGGGAGTATAACGCTCGCTTCCAATGGCAAGCAAGAGTGGGTGTACGCCAGCTGCATCTACCGCATTTACTTCTTTAAGCCCAGGTATTTCATTTTGCAATGCACTGCCCGTTATAGAATGTATAAGTTGCCCAAAACTGGTATCTTCTTGTGGTGGACGGCCCACAACCGTAAATGGCCAAATAGCATTTTTGCGTGCATATACTTTGTGCACTTTCATTAAAGGAAAATCGTGGCGCAAACTGTAATAGCCCAAGTGATCTCCAAAAGGACCTTCTGGTTTATTCTGTTGCGGCTTTACCGTTCCAGTTATTACAAAATCGGCATCGGTACTTACACAAAACCCATCTTTGTAAGTGTAACGAAACCTACGCCCACCAAGCGCTCCAGCAAAAGTAGCTTCTCCCAATCCTTCAGGTAACGGCATAACTGCTGCTACCGAATGCGATGGCGGGCCACCAGCAAATACACTTACCTTTAAAGCCTCACCTTTTTTATTTGCTTTTGTTTGGTGCACTCCAATGCCCCTGTGCAATTGGTAATGCAAACCTATTTCTTCATTCATCACATAATCATTGCCCGATAATTGTATTCGGTACATACCAAGGTTGCCATTCATTATTCCTGGCTTGTCTATATCTTCTGTATACACTTGTGGCAGCGTTACATAAGCCCCGCCATCCATTGGCCAATGCACAATTTGTGGTATATCGTCTATTTTTATTTCTTCAAATAATACCGGTTTGTTTATCGGATTTTTTAGTGGCAATGCTTTAAATCCTGCAGCCAAAGTCCCTAGATTTTTAAACGGCTTTTTAATAGCCTCTATGGGATTATTTTTTAGGTCTATTAAGTTGCGCACATGCCCCAATGTATTTCTAAAAATAAATTCGCTACGCTCCAGTGTACCAAAAATATTAGATGCTGCTCTGTATTTTGAGCCCTTTACTTTTTCGAAAAGTATAGCTGGTCCACCTGCTGCATGCACCCGTAGATGTATAGCAGCCATTTCTAAATAAGGATCCACTTCTTCTTTTATACGGAGCAGTTGCCCATTTTTTTCAAGATCGAGTAAACATTCTTCGAGGGAATTATAAGCCATTCAAGTGTTTTAATGCTGCAAATTTAAGTTAATAAAAATATACTCATTTATTTGGATGTTGGATTAGTTTGGTATGAAAAGAATAAAACTTTGGGGCGGGGGGCAGATACCAATATTAAGCAGCAGTAACCCCTGCCCTGCGCCTGTTGCGGGGAGCTGCCCGCCTGTCGGCAAAGGCAGGTCCGTAGTAGCCTGTGCCGATATTTCGACATCTTCGTAGGTCGTTCCCCGCTCCTGTGGGCTACTACTTACCACCTGTCCCTATTCTAGTAGGGATCCTAGCGCTTCAGGGGAGAAAAGCTTTATTCACCAATAATTTGGAGTGTATACTTTTTTTGTGGAGGTTTTAATTGTTTAAAGTTAATCGAGATAAAGTCTCTCTATTATTTTCTATTTGTAGATATGCTTCGCTTTACTCTAAGGATATAATACTAATCAATTGCAGATAAACAACAACATAATAATCTTAGGATAATTACCAACAAATTCAATATAGCTATTGAACCAGCTAGCAAAGGCATATGTAGCTTTTGTAGATTTAACTTTATATCTTTATTCAGTTACTAGAGAGTGTTGGAATTACGAGAGAAAGGAATGCTAATTCCACACTTCCAAAAAGCGCTACCCTCGTTTTTAAAATAGTTTTTGTTTATGGGATATTATTCTAAATACACAGAAGAGGAATTTTTGCATGCTTTTAAGGAAGTTATTGAGCATGGTAACAAAATTGATAAAGAATTTTCTTATGAACTGGAGTTGCGAGGAGGGAGCGCATTTTATGAAGAGAAATTAAAAGAGTTAAAAAGTATTAATAAGGAAAAGTCCAGAATACGCCAAGAAGTACTGAGCTACCTTGGGTCAATTGATGATGTAGACTTTATAAAAAAAATGGTTACATCTGAATTGTTTAGTAAAATTGAATTGAATTTATTAATTGAAAGGACAGCTAAGGATTATGATTTAGTTAGCAAAAATCTGAAGGTAACTTCAAAAACTATTGTCGGAGGAATTCTTTCATTTTTAATAGGAGGATCCACAATAGGCGTATTATTTGCTCTATCTATTGTAAAGTACGAACGTATTTATTATGGAATAATTGGGTTTGCATTTTTATTGACATATTTAGTTGCTTGGGTGTTAACTAAACAGACAAAAGATAATGTTATTATTTTTCTATCCTCCTTTGCTTCAATTTTTTTGGCTCTTGCGCTTGGATTATGGCTTTCAAGGGTAATAGGGTAGCTTCGCACGTTAGCCTGCATTGGTTACAAACAACTATCCATCCCTCTCATAAGTTCTCTCTCCGCCTGCACCGGTACACATAGCCTCACACTTGAACCGCCTAGCATTTTTACTATTGTTGGCATTTATGGCTTTATATTCCACCGTAGTCTAATTGCATTACTGCCGTTGTTGGCATGCGTCACAGTTTAGTGATCAAGCGTAGCAACAAAAGAAAAAAAATCAAAAATGGTTTCAAAACCTTAGTAGAAATCATGAATTTTGAAGAACCCAACTTGATTACTTATTAAAAAAATAAAGTAATAAGGTTGGTATTATATGAGATTACTTTTCTACTAAAGTTAAAACATTTTTTGCTTCATTGGTCGTAACAGATTGTCCTTTCTAAGGTTACGGCATCAAAGCGCTGTACTTGTTGGCAAACAGGGCGAGCTAGTAACCAAGCGTACCAACAAGTGTGGAACTCAATCAATAGGTTCCCAAAGCTGAATTTTGTTTCCCTCTGCATCCAGAATATGTACAAATTTTCCGTAGTCGTATGTCTCAATATCGTCTACAATGGTTACTCCTTCTTTTTTTAACTCCTCCACAAGCGCTACCAAGTTTTCTACTCTGTAATTAATCATAAAATCCTTTGCCGAAGGTTCAAAGTATTTGGTGGTTTCAGAAAAAGGAGTCCATTGAGTTTGTGCTTTCTTGGTGCTGTCTGCTCCCTCATACTATTCAAAAGTTGCGCCATAAGGGTTTGTGTTTAAACCAAGGTATTTTTCATACCATTCAGTAATTTTTTTGGGGTCTTTGCATTTAAAAAAAACGCCCCCAATGCCAGTTACTTTTTTCATTGTTGTTTTTTTATGTTGGTTAGAAAAATTGACTAAAAAGCAAAACCTCAAAGAAAAGCTGCTGTAATAACCAATGCTATGAATGATGCCTTTTTCATTTTGTTTGGACATTTGTCATTTATGAAATCGTATGTTACCATTATAATGTTGGCTTTATAGAAGCGAGGGATTTAGCAGAACTATTTTAAAATTAATAAAAAGTTGAATAGAAGCATAAAAGTTTATTTCACAACTTCTGCACCGCTGTTGGCTATCTTTTATAAACGGATGCGCTTATATTGTACACCTACACCTTGGTTCGTGACTTACAATCCATTCGCTACAAATCAATATGAAAATAATCTACTTTTTGCATTTCACTTATAGAAACTACAACTTTATGGCTTCTTTTTTTAAATAAATTACGCTAATAATTCAGGCTCATTTACTGTAGCGAACGGTTCGAGAAGAGTCGAAACTAGGCGAAGGCCTTGGTTGGTGAGGAGAGCACCCAATAAAAAATGGTGCCTTACTTTTCCTTCTCTACTCAATTTCTAATGCAACGAACAGAGAGGCCATTTACAAGAGTACCATGTTTCTTTAACACGCTACCGTTTTCAGATGATGTACGTACATACGCCGTGAATTCATCCCATGTTGATAAGCTCCACCAATAACTAAAACTACCCATATTTTGAAACGTATCAGCGTGCGAACGTTTGCCCGAAAGCAAGTCGTTGAAGCCACTTTCATTCTTCTTAAAAACATTTTCCGTTCTCCATGAGTTAGATTGAGCAAGCGTTCCTAAATAACTTGTCAATGATGTCCATTCTTCATCGCTCGCAATATGCCATCCTTTAGGAGCCAGTCCACGTGGATCTATTACGGCGCTATAATTATATAATCTGCCATATTTCTTATTTTTTGGATCATTGTTGTAATAACAGCATGCAGGTTTATTCTGCTCAATTGCATTTTGCCATTCTTTAGCAGTTTTTGCTTCGGGTATTGAATCTCCGTTACGGAAAGTGCTTACATCAAGGTTTTGGTTCATCCATACCAGGTTATTTATCTTTACCGTATTACTACCACTAATAATATTATTGCTTTTTTTTGGATCAGTAACTTTTATCAATGGTGGGTTAATAATGGGTTTGGGCGGGTCCTTTTTTACTACTTCGTCATTATTATAAAGCGTTTGTTTTTCTAGTTTACCGTTTTCGTAATATTCTTTAAGAATACCATTTGCCTTGCCATCTATGTAGGTTAATTCTCTCCTTAATTTTCCACTTTCGTAGTACCATTTTGCAATCCCGTTTGTTTGTCCATTAGATATGTGAAATATGGTTTCTAATTTGCCGTTTGTAAAATACCACATAACATTGCCATGCTCTATTCCATTGTTGAAAAATGTTTCAAATGATATTTGCCCATTTTCATAATAACGCTTAACAATGCCATTTTTATTACCATTTTTGTAAGGGATTTCAGACCAAATTTTTCCACTTTTATGGTAGTGTTTTTCAATGCCATTTTGCAGACCATTAATAAAGGGACTCTCCATATAAAGCTCTCCGCTTAGATAATATTGTTTTTCAATGCGATTAGCTTCTAATGGAACTTTAGTTTCCACTATAGCGGGGGCTTTAGTTTTAACCTTAGCAGGTTCAACATCACTGACTTTTGGTATATACTCAATTTTTTCTCTTGGAGTTGGTTTATAGGGTTTTACAGGTTCAGGTTTATAGATGTAAACATCATGACCTGCAGCGTTTTTTTTAAAACCAGATTGCGCATGAAGTTGTGAGCTGAAAACTAAAAAAAATAACAAAGTAAAAAAGAAAAAGACCTCTTTTAAAGCCGCTGATTTGATACTATTAACTTGTATCATAATTTTTGTTTTCAACAAGGTAGACTTAAATGCGCACAAAGTGAAATGTATTCAACCCATTTGCAGGTATGCTGGTTAAAAGAAGCTGTATGTAAGTCTACACAAAAAGGCTCAGCATCATTTCTGCCAAAGAAAACTTTTTGTATTAAGTGCTATAAAAACAAAACACAAATTCGATTTCAAAAAGCACCATCCAACAGCTCATTTTTTAAACCAAAGGACATTACCCTTTGAAATAGAAGCTGTCTGATGAAGATAATTAAACCCTCTTGTACCCACACAAAAAAAGCCTTCTTTTGGAAGGCTTTCACAGATGTACTGTAATTCTTTGGCTTTTTATCGATATTGGATAAGCTTCTTATTGGATATTGGATCTAAAGCTTATTTGGTTTTTATTGGATAGTATAAAATTGCAACATTAATGCGAGGTTAATTGTAGCCTGTTGTATTTAATCTTTGTAGAAGTTTTTCTGTAGTAATACCCAAATACTTTACAACTAAAATAAAAAGCATTGCTACAGCCCACCCACCTACTTCCCTCCAATCCATTTCAGGCAAACTGGTTTACCCACTTCAATATTGTGTTGGGAATCAGTAAGTAAGCCCGTAGTCTTATCTATTTTAAACACAACAATATTATCGCTGTTTTGGTTGGCTACCAATAAAAAATTACCGGTAGGATCAAAATTAAAATTACGAGGGGTTTTACCCAATGTAGATTGGTGACCAACTAGTGTAAGTTTCCCATTTTTTTGATGTACGCTAAAAATGGCGATGCTATTGGCTTCAGCACGGTTAGAAGCATACAAAAATTTACCGTCTGGCGATACATGAATATCTGCACTACCTGCAAAACTAGTATCGCCTGCTGGCATACTGCTAATACGTTGCACTGGCTTCAGCTTTCCGTTCTTGTATTTATATGCAACCACTGTACCACTCAGCTCTTCCATCAAATATGCAAAGGTATTGCTGGGATTAAAAGAGATATGCCTTGGTCCGGCACCAGGTGTAGACGCTGCAAATGGTTGTTTGGCGGTTGTAAGTTTTCCGGTATTTTCGTCAAATGCATACATCATCACTTTATCAATACCCAAGTCTGGTACAAACAAAAACCGGTTATCGGGCGAAAAAAAAGTGCAATGCACGTGCGGCGAAGCTTGCCTGGCTTTGTTTGGTCCCGAGCCTTCGTGTTGAATATTTGTAGACGCAGCACCCAAGCCACCACCAGCCTGTACAGGAAGTATGGATAAACTTCCGCTGGTATAATTACCCGCTCCAACCCACTTCCCCGTTTTATCTACACTTATATAACAAGGATGATCGCCACCGGTAGGTTGTCTGTTTATCATGCTAAGTGTACCCGTTTTCTTATCAAAAGAAAAAGCGGTTATCTCCCCTCCTTTGCCTTTGTTTGCGGCATCTTCTTCTACCGAATAAACATATTGCTCATTGGGCGACACTGCTACAAAAGAGGGATTGGATATTTTTACTTTGCTCACCGGCTTTGAAGTTCCATCGGCACTGTTAAACTCAAAAACATAAATACCCTCGCTTTTGCCGGTGGTATAGGTACCCGTAATTAAATAATTTTTTTGTGCTGTAGTTTGTATGCTAAGCAATAGTATAAACAAGGCGTACATCAATTTATTTTTCATGGTTGTAATATACTAAAGCTTGGCAAGATTTCGATGGGTTGTCAACCTTAATATATAATTTCAAATTACATTTACTTCATAAAAGGTTGACAACCCTTTTTAAAGTCTACCTCTTTTGCATATCTTTTATACCTAGCAGCAAAGAACCCTTGCCGCACTTAGCTATGTTGCATTTCTACGGTAGATTGAAAACTTCAATCAACGACTGGAGTTTTTCAATTTTTAAATATCATCTGGTTTAAAACCAATTCTTTTTCTTGGTTCTTGTGGCGGGTTTAATAATTGTTTCAAAGCTTCAAAAATCAATTTTATATCTTGATCATGTGCCGTTAATTTCTTTTCTACTTTTTGCATTTGCATTAAAATATCTTTATTCGTTGATAACATTTCTCTCATCTTCACAAAAATTTCTATAACACTTATACTTACATCCAATGCCTGTTTACTTTTTAATACGCTTGCTAACATCAGTACACCATGTTCTGTAAAAGCAAACGGTAAAAAACCACCTAACTGCTGCTTTGATGGTATCGCATTTTGCGATACCATAGTTTCAACTTCTTTTGCCGTTAACTGAAACATAAAATTTGGTGGAAACCTGGCTAAGTTTCTTTTTACCTGCTCTCTTAATCTTATAGCTTGTACTCCGTATAACTCTGCTAAGTCTCTATCCAACATTATTTTTTGCTTACGGATATAGTAAATTTTATTCACTATAATTTCATCTGCCAAGGTTATTTTTTTTAATGCTTTTGCCATAGAATTTTTATAAGATATGAAAACATAATTTATTCAAATAGAAGTTGTTTTGTAAGTTGGTCGGCTAATATTTTGTCGCAAGGGTTGTCAACCTTAATAAGTAATTTCAAAATATATTTACTCCACAAAAAATTGACTACGGTATTTAAAGTTAACCTCTTTTGCAATTAGGCCACCACCATTACTCATCCAGTTTTGGAAAATATTTAATACCATTTTTCTTAAAAAAAGAATCCAATAAATCAAAAATTTTATTATCCATAACTATTTTAGAAAATATACTATTTTCTGGCGTTTCAGTTGTTTTGCATAGAAAACATATATCCAGATAATCTATTCTATTTTTAAAATAAACCAAAATTGCATGATGAGGCATAAAACAATTAAAAGGTGTAATTATACTATCAGTAATTTTTGAATCTAAAATTTTTACAAGTTCACGGTAATCATTGATTTTAATACTTTCCTTTATAATTCCTTTATTTAAGTTTCCATTTTCAAATAATTGAACTGAATCATAGCCATTTGGGGTATCTCGTTTAATTTTGAATATTGATTTATGGCTAATTAAAAATACACTATCTGATGAGTCTAAATTTAAAGTTAACAATGAAGGAGCTTCATTATTAATTTTTTTATCCGGAGGTACTTTATCATCATCATTATTTGCACAGCTATAAAGGCTATACATACAAAAAAGCAACACGATTCTATTTAAATTCATTGATTCAATTTTATGGCGTACTAAATTTTAAAAAAACAAACTCATCTGTAGCACAGCAATATGGCCCAGCAAAGTGTGTTAGCTTTCAGTATTGTTTCATGCAGCATATCTGCTGTAGTTTTGAAATTCATTTTCATGAATATAAAAATATAACTTTTTTCAGGGATGCTACATGAGTTGTTAGTAAGCTTGGCTGCTTTGCTTGCGCTGCATACCAACAATGGCTGCTCTACGATTATCGAAAGGCAGTATAGGAAAGCTTCTTATATAAACCAACAGCGCCATGAAATGAGATGATCAGTAATAAAATAATTTTTTTCATAATATCAGAATTTTACAAAAATTTCATTGATAGTTATTATTCGTTCAATTATTTTTCAACCGCTTTTCTAAAAATCGACTGCTTCACACTATTAATAAATAGTTAAAATGCCCGTATAGGACGAACCCGACGTGCGTTGCTTTTGCTGATGGTATTCTGGAGGCCACTACTGAAGCTCTGATCCCAAACTGATAAGTTGTCGAACTCCGAGGAACTCAAGTAAAAGTTGCTACTAGAGAAATTGCCAATGGTAAATCTATTTGTGAAAAGTATATTCAACTCATCTTTTGATGGTAAATACCAGTCACTATAACCGTTTAAAACTAAATTACCGCATACTCTTGCGGCTATGTCTGGCTCAGCGCATCCAGCCATAATATTAATTGTGTTTTGGTTGCCTGATCCCAGGGCTGTACCGCCCGGTATTGTTGTTCCTGAACAACCCCACGTAGAAACACTAGCGTCGGTGGTTGCGGCTATTAAACCATGGGTTTGGCCAGCAATGTAGCCGGGATCGCCGGGTTGTAAGAAATAAGCTATTTTACCGCCTCCATAATTTTCTCCAAGTGAAAGAGGACCAGTAGGGAGATTTCCCAACAAATTATGCCAGCCAAAAATATTATATACTAATATTTCACCCCCGCCACAATCAGTGCAATAAATAACAAGCCCATGGACAGGTGAAATAATAGCATCCCGCTGTATTGCTGTCATTCGGGGAGGCAAAAATCCTTTTGTTGTACTGCTTACATCCAACTGGGCCGATGCGTCCGGAGCTAATGTGCCCATACCCATATTACCTGTAATGGTGTTCATTACAAAACTCCAGCCGCTGGTATTGCCATAGAATCCTACCTGATCATTATTTTGCATTCCAATAAATGCCGGCTGAGCAGTATTATTGGTATTATTGAAAAAAATCCCCGCACTGTTATTTAAATCACCTCCACTCATGATGCGCATGCGTCCATTTACATCGAGGCGATATTGGGGTGTGGTGGTGCCAATGCCCACATTTTGTGACATGGCAACTAATGGTATTGCTAGCAGTTGTAAAATCAGTATTGCTAATCTTTTCATTGTTTAATTTTTTTAAAAATACCTATAGATTTATTTCCTATTTTGATTTAAAAAGAGCCAATGCATTGCCAGTAATTTTTGTTGCCTTCGTTGGTAACCACTTCACTTTTCGAGTGCCCATCACCATCAACTTAGGGGCCTTGGCCTGGTCACAGCCAACCCAATAAAAGAGAGATACTTAAATAAAGAAATTAATTTATTTACTTTTTGCGACTCTGCCTGCCTTGTAATTTATTATTTAAGGCAACCGCTTATAGCTTTTGCCCTCGGCGAGCGTAAAAACGCCACACCCAAGCAAACTTCGGCATCAACGTAACTTGCTTGGGCTTTAAAGGTTAGTTACTAAACAAAGATCTATATTACACTATGAATATAGTTTACTTCTCATTTAGCAACAAAAATATATTGAACTACATCTATCATCTAGGAAACAAAATACTAAATACAAAAGATAGCCTACATGCTTTTGCACACCGCTGGTCGGAGACCAAGCGGTGGCGAAGATAATAGCGACGACCAACCGAGGTAAGAGCAGGAAGAAACCGTATATTATATTTTGTCTCGATATTAGCAGGCCAGCTATTTTTACTACTTGCATCTTTATTTATCCATTGTATTCATCCCTTTCTTACCTTAGCCATATGAATACGTATGCAGAAGAAAATTATTTGAAAGCACTTTTCAACCTTGGCATTGATAAAGGGGAAGTAACCGTACAAGAGCTTAGCATAGCACTTCAAATAAAAATGCCCTCTGTAAATAGTATGATAAAAAAATTGGCGGAGAAAAAACTGGTATATTATGAAAGTTATAAGCCCCTTCGGCTAACAGATAAAGGTAAAAAAGAAGCTGGACTTGTAATACGCAAGCATCGCCTTACAGAAATGTATTTGGTAGAAAAAATGAGTTTTGGTTGGGAGCAAGTACACGAAATAGCCGAGCAGGTAGAACATTTACAATCGCCCTTGTTTTTCGATAAAATAGATGAATTATTGGGCTACCCAAGTGTAGACCCACACGGCTCGCCCATACCAGATAAAGATGGGAAAATACAATGGTTGCATTACAAAAAACTGAGTGACCACAACGTGGGCGACAAAGTAAAATTGGCGGCCGTTACCAATTCATCCGAAGATTTTCTAAAATTCTTAAACAGTAGAGAACTTCACCTAGGCTTGGTCGTAAAAATAATTTCTATCGAGCCATTTGATGGAAGCATGATGGTAAATTATGGTAAAAAAACAAATGAAATGCTTAGCAAAATGGTGGCAGAAAAACTATTAACAGAGAAAATATAAAATGCGGTTATTACTTTGTTGCAAGGGTAATCTCCGCATTGCTTACTTAAAATAAATCTCCGTAGCGCCATACCCATACAAATGGTGAAACTGGTTTACAAATGATTTTACTTCTTTTTTTAATTTGAGTATATCGTGTATTTCATCCCGCAGCTTTCCTTCTCCTACTCCGTGTATTACAATAAGTGTTGGTTGTTTGTGTGCCACTGCTAGTTCATAAAATTTCTCAAAATTATTAAGCTGTGTTGTAAGTATCTCAAAATTGGATAAGTGCTCCCAATCGTTGGATAATTTCTCTATATGCAAGTCTACCACCGTGCGGGCTTGCCCAAGGTTTTCTCTTATTTTTCCTGCATCATACACCCTAAAACCTGCACCACCAAGCTTACTTAAATCTACTTTATCTTCGTCTATTTTATCGGGATAATGTGTAAACAATTCGTATGCAAAGGATGCTTCATTTTTAAGCTGTGTTTCCTCTATTTTTTTAAACAATTGCTTTCCCCTTAGTTTTAAAAAAACTTCGTGTGCTAATGCCTTTTTTTTATCGGGATTGGTAAGCGAAAATTCAAATTCAAATTTAGGGCCATCACCCATATCTTCAAAACTTACATCGTGCAAATAAAATTCTGATAATCCTGCCACATTATTTTTTAAACTAAACGAACTATCACCATTAAATAAGAGATCGTATTTAAAATCGTAGCCCTCTTCATTTTGGTTTATCAGATATATCTTTAATTTCTCCACCACATCGTCTTCAAAAATATCTTTATCATACACTGGCAGAAAATTTAAAAACACCCCATCGCCCGTTTTCTTTTTGGCAGTTACTTTCTCCCGCTTTATATCATCTACATAAATCTTTTTCTTTTCTACTGGCTTTTTTTGCGAAAACATTTTAAAATAAGGAAAATCAATCTGGTCTGTATAAGCAGGGAATCTTACACCACGCACTTCTATCATTACCATTTTTTCATTCATTATTTCTACTACTTTCCCATCTTCATCTGTAGCCAAAACCAAAATCTTATCTCCTACTTCGTATTTCATTCTTATTTCTTTAAAACAATTACGGCGCAAAGTTAAATTCTTTGCGCCGTTTATGAGTAAGAAAAAAATTATTAGCTAGCCAGCTTACTTTTTTTATAGCCGTATAAGAAATATACAATCAAACCTAAACCTAGCCAGCCTGCAAACCAAAGCCAATTATTGAGGGTCATGCCTGTAAGCAAATACAAACAAGAACTTACACCCAGCAAAGGAATAAGCGAATAATTTTTAATAAAAGTTATGATGGCTAGCAATACCATGAGTATCCAAAATACAATCGTAGAAATTTTGAGGGTTTTACTTTGCTCCGTATTTGCCGATGATATAAAAGACTTTGTAAACATCAATTTTTCTGATGCCAATGTTTTTGTAAGCAATGAATCTGATAGGTTTTTAAATGTAGAATCTTTTTTATTCTCTACAACCAGACTTTGTTCGATGGTTTGCGCTATCATTGCCGTATCTACATTCTTTTTTGGGATTATGGTTGCCAACGCATCTACCCTTCTTTCATAACTAAAATCTACCTTATCTGGAAAATAGGTTTTAGCAAACATAGCAATCACAATAATGGTTCCAAATACAATTGCAGGAAAAATAAGTTTGCCATTTACATACGGCAAATTAAACTTACCAGATATTTTTTCTTTACGAGGAATAAGCAAAACTCCGCCACACACGAGTACAAATGCAAACAGCGTTGCAATACTCGTAAAGTCCAATACAAATGTTTTATCTGTAAATAGTATAGGAACACCTACTACCAATCCGGTAACGACTGTAGCAAAGGAAGGGGTTTTAAATTTTTCGTGTATTTTTTGAAATGCAGGCGGTAGCAATCCATCCCTACTCATACTCATCCATATACGTGGCTGGCCCATTTGAAAAACCAACAATACACTGGTCATGGCAACAACAGCCACTATCGATACCAGAAATTGCATCCAACCTACATTTAAGTTTTGTGATTCAAAAATAAATGCAAGTGGATCACCCACCCCTTCAAAATTTCTATAATTAACTGCACCAGATAGAACGAGCGTAAGCAAAATATAAATGACCGTGCAAATTACCAATGAATAAATCATGCTCCTTGGCAAATCTCTTTGTGGGTTCTTGCTTTCTTCGGCCATTACACTTACTGCATCAAAACCAATATAGGCAAAGAAAACACTTGCTACTGCTGTCATTACACCACTAAATCCGTTGGGCATGAATGATTTTATATGGTTATCATTTTCTGGTAACCAATTACCGGTAAGTCCATTTGATAATACCAACCAACCACCCACAGCTATAATTAAAAACACCACCGCTAGTTTTAAAACAACCATGGCATTGCTAAAATTTCTACTTTCTTTTACCCCTTTATAAACCAAATAAGTTATCAAAACATTTATAACCAAGGCTGGCAAATCAAAAATGATTCTGAGCGAACCAATAGTAGGAGAATTATTCCATGCCGATAAAATATCTGCTTTGGTAGTACCATCAGCAATTGCATGTTTGGCTTCCATATAACTTGTTGCCAAATAATCTGGAATATGTAAATTCATGTGAAAAGCTTCTCCTAATTTATCCAAAAAAGAAGTAAAATAATCGCTCCAAGAGTAAGCCACATAAATATTACCGATAGAGTATTCCATGATAAGTGCCCAGCCAATTATCCAAGCAAAGAGTTCGCCAAAGCTCGCATAGGCATAAGTATATGCGCTACCAGCTACAGGTATGCGACTTGCAAATTCGCTATAACAAAACGCAGTAAAAGCACAGGCAACGGCTGTAATAATAAAAAGTACAACAACACCAGGGCCACCATTAAAAACGGCAAAACCCAAACTACTAAAACTGCCAGCTCCTAAAATAGCAGCTATTCCAAAAAAGGTAAGGTCTTTTACAGTTAAAATTCGTTTCAATCCACCAGTTCCATGGCTATCATCTCCACCTTCTTCTAAAATATTTGAAATGCTTTTTCTTCTGAATAAAGAATTACTCATATAAGTTATGTTTTGTAGAAAGTAAAATAAGAAAAAAATTTGAATGTAAGCTTGCAATGTTTAATAATTAAACATTTTGTACAGTTCTTTAAGTAATGAAAATGAAAACGGTGCGCTATACTATAAAAGAAGAGCAGCACCGTTTATAGTGCTGCTCTTTATCTTAGGGTAAAGTAAAACAGTATTTTAGAATTTTATAGCATTCATCATTTTGTCGTACTCTGCTGCTTTTAATGCGTTTCCTTTTACTTTATAAATATCTGCAAGGTAGCTTGCCGCTTGCCTAAAGTTTGCTTTTTGACTAGACTTTAATTCTGGCAAAGATTGATAATATTTCACTGCATTCTCTGCATACACAATAGTTTCATCCATTTTTGTAAGGGCCAATGCATTTAATTCCTTTTTCTTTTTTACATCCGCAGGCTTTGGGGGTTTGCTGTCTTTTATTAACAATGCTTCTTGGCTATAATCTGCTGCTACGTTATATAAATGATTTGTCAAAAGCATATTTGCACTGTTGTTTGCATCTTTTTGTAATGCCGATTTTAGTACCGCTGTAAGTTTATCTCTTAAAACGGTATCTTTATTTGGTGCATCCCTGTCATAAATGCTATTGTACATTTCTACTGCATAATTATAGGTATTAGTAAAATTGCCTGGATCTTTGGTATAAAACTCTTCATACTTAGCAAACATTGCTTTTTTATCGCCATTATCTGAAAGAAAACCCAGTTCCAATTCGTTCCAATAACTATTTTGAGGAAAGGCAATTTTTGCTTTATTGAGTGCGTAAGAAAAATTTACAGCATCCTTTTTATTTTTATAATAAGAAGCAAGAAATTCATACACTTGCTCGTGGTCTTTACTGGTTGAACCTGCATCAATAATTCTTCTATAACCTATTATTCCGCTAGCAGTATCCAACGCATTGAGTGCTGCTGCCGCAGTATTTAAAACAAGGGCAGTATCCAATTTACTCAATTTAAGTTCTTCGTAAGTATAATTTTTGGAAAGAATAAAATTTTCTACCATTTCTGCTTTTGTAAAAGAATTAAACGAGCCAGCAAAATCTTTATTTCCAAATTGTGTAGCTCCTAAATCGTACAACCCTAAATAAAGATCTAGATAAGATTTGTAAAATTCCAACTTCATTCTCATGTCTTTTTTATCTAACTCCTGGTGCTTTTTAAAAGCTTCGAATGCAGTTAATTTATAATTGTATGCATCCATTGGTGCTACACCTGAGTCTCTTGAAAGTGAATTGTAAATTCTACCTTTATAATACCAACCGTCTGCATTGGAGGCATTTTTAGCTTCTCCCAAAAACTTATCTATGCCCGTTTTAGCGGCAGCATATTTCTGCTTATCCATGAGATTATTAATATCATCCAAGGATTGAGCAAAAGAAGCCATCCCAACAGCTATAAAAAAGCTGAACATAAAAATTTTCTTCATCGTTTTTTCTTTATTTTAAGGGTTAAAGTTATCAGTTTTAGCTGAAAAGATACATTTTTGTACAAACATTTTCACAAATAATGCCAATAATGCTTAATAACGAATATGCAATTTATTTTATACAAATTTTGTGATTCCTTCATAAAAGCTTATAGCTGTATACGTAGCCTATTTGTAAATAAAAAAGCTATTACGATGCTATAACAATGTTAAACATTAATTTTACACTCCTTAATAATAAATTTGATAAGCAAAGAAACCATACAACAAATACAAAGCCGCATAGACATTGTGGACATTGTAGGCTCGTTCGTTAAGCTAAAACGACGGGGTTCCAATTATTTAGGTTTGTGCCCTTTTCACAACGAAAAAAGCCCGTCTTTTACAGTTTCTGGAGCCAAAGAGATTTATAAATGCTTTGGCTGTGGTAAAAGTGGCAATAGCATTGGTTTTTTGATGGAGCTAGAAAAGTACAGCTATGTGGAGGCACTTCGCTGGCTAGCAAATAAATACAATATAGAAATTGAAGAAACAGAAGCTTCACCAGAAGCTAAATTGTACCAACAAGCTTCCGATAGTTTATATGTAATAAACAATTTTGCCCAAAAGTTTTTTTCAGAAGCATTGTTTGAAACAGAAGAAGGACAAGATGTAGCCCTTAGTTATTTAAAAGAAAGAGGATTTAGAGAAGAAATCATAAAGAAATTCCAAATAGGATACGACCCTGCTGCAGGAGATAGCTTTGCAAAGGCTGCTTTAGCTGCACAGTATAATTCCGAACTGCTGCAAAAGAGCGGACTTGTAGTAATGAGGGACTCAACGCTGAAGGACAATTATAGGGAACGAATTATTTTTCCTATACACAATCAAAGCGGCAAAGTATTGGGTTTTGGTGCAAGGCTTATTAAAAAAAATGACAAAGCGCCCAAATATATAAACACACCAGAAAATGAAATTTATGTAAAAAGTAAAATTTTATATGGCTCATATTTTGCCCGAATGGCTATAGATAAAGCAGATGAGTGTTTGCTTGTAGAGGGATATACCGATGTGGTAAGCTTGCACCAAGCTGGTATAGAGAATGTGGTGGCAAGTGGAGGTACATCGCTTACTCCGGATCAATTAAGACTGGTAAAAAAATACACCAACAACTTAACCATCATTTACGATGGTGATGGTGCTGGAGTAAAAGCTGCCGTACGTGGTATGGATTTAGCTTTGGAAGAAGGATTGAATGTAAAGCTCGTATTGATACCAGACAATGAGGATCCTGATAGTTATGTAAACAAAATTGGTGCTGCCGCTTTTATTGAATTTATTCAAAATAATAAAAAGGATTTTGTAATATTTCAACTTGGACTATCGCTTGCCGAAGCGGGAAATGATTCAACCAAAAAAGCGGCGATTGTAACCCGCATAGCAGAAACCATTTCTAAAATTACGAAAACAGAGCATTTTACTAAAAGGCAGGATTATGTGAAGCAAGTAGCAGAAATGCTTAAAATTGAAGAAGCCGGTTTAAATGATTTGGTAAACAAATTCATTAGAGAAAAAGTACAAAAAGAAGAGAATAGACAAGATCAAACAGAAACAAAATCTACAGAAGCAAACGAAACCGATGACAATGAAAATGTGGTTTCCTTGTTTAACAAAGATGAATACCAAGAAAGGGCAATTGTAAGAAGTTTACTCGAATTTGGTATCAAAGAATGGGATGAAAATACATCGGTAGCTGAACATATCTTTAAAGAAATGGATGAAAATGATTTGGAGAGTATGGTAGAAAACAGGGATCTGATTACCATTATTCATTTATACAAAAATTGGTACAAAGAAGGTAAAAATCCTACCGACAAAGATTTTTTGTATTACAATGATGCTACCATAAATAATTTGGTTATAAATTTAATGGATAGCCAAACAGAAATAAGTGCCAATTGGAGTAGAATATTTGAAGGTAAAATAGCAACAAGGGAGGATCTTTTTAGAGAAGAAGTAATTTCTACACTCTCCTATTTTAAATTGCGAAAATTAAAAAAACTAATCGACGAGAATCAACGGGAGTTGGAAAAGGCTTCTACAAATGAAGATCAATATTTGTTTTTAAAAACACATATAGCCTTAAAGTATGAGGAGCAACAAATAACCAAACAAATAGGCACCGTGATTTTTAAATAGCCTTTTTTAGATGATGTATTTAGTCCGCAAAGCATTTTAATGTATAGGTATATTCGTATTTACTTTTTTGTCCCCGACTAAAGTACGGGGCAGGCATTGATACAAAAAAGTAACAAAAAAAAATCAAGGCTTAAGAAAAAAAGCTAAAAATTTGAATGTTTGTCTAAAATGAAATCAGTTACAACAGTAGAATAAAGCCCAACAGGGGTGCGACTGTAGGCTCCCCCAAAAATAGTACGTTTTAAAAGTAGACAATTTTTGTAACTTTAAAAAACGTTTAAGATGAAAAAGAGTCAATTTAGCCCGACACAAATTGCGGGGATTTTAAAAGAATTTGATAACGGCAAAACGGTTGAAGAAATTACTCGAGACCATGGGGTAAGCAAAGCCTGTTTGTACAAATGGCGTCAACGCTATGGAGGTATAGAAGCCAGCGAATTAAAAAGAATAAAAGAGCTGGAAGATGAAAATGCTCGATTAAAACGCATGTACGCCAACCTGGCCATGGAGCTTGACACCGCCAAATGGATTATTGAAAAAAAGCTTTAAAGCCTTGCGAAAAAAGATCCAT
>JANNGD010000052.1:0-4377 GCA_031380515.1 Ferruginibacter sp.
CATGTATGGACTAAATGAAGCTTGGTAAAATTGTTATAAAAAAGGCAAATTCAGTAGTTTTGATGAAAATTATGAATGTTTGCAAATATATAAAGTATGCAATGCATTGAGCGCATATGAATAAAGCAAGGCCAGTTATGAAGTTTGGCGATGGACAGGCATTTCCCGTAAAAAAAGAATTTTACTCGGTGGCCTCAGTGGTGCGGCATACCAAACCATTATAGAAGTATTAGATGGTTACAGTGCCGAATGGGGATGGAGTTGGGGCGACTTTGGTGCAAACCTGGTAGGTAGTGGCATTTTTACAGCACAAGAATTGGCATGGGATGAGCAACGCATTCAATTTAAATTCTCCTTTCATAAGAAGTTTTACAACGACCCATCGTTAAACAAACGAAGCACTGAAATTTTTGGCAAAAGTGAACCCGAACGTTTTCTAAAAGATTACAATGGCCAAACTTATTGGTTGAGTGCAAATGTAAAATCATTTTTTCCAAAAAGCCGTGTACCTGCATGGCTAAGTGTGGCAGTGGGCACAGGCGCAGAAGGTATGTTTGGCGCAAGAGATAATATTGGCAAAGATAAACTAGGCAATATAACTTTTGCAAGACCAGATATACAACGTTACCGCCAATGGTTTCTTGCTCCTGATATTGATCTTACCAAAATAAAGACAAAAAAGCGAGGCGTAAAAATGGCTTTAAATATTCTCAATATTTTTAAGTTTCCCCTGCCTTCTTTGGAATATTCTAAAAATGGATTTAGGGTAAATTTTATTCATTTCTAAGTAACAATACTAGTTATAATGCAATATAAATCAATATATTCATATTTATAATACTCGCCAAATATACTAAATAATATGACTTTTGGCGAGCTTAAATTGCGAAATAAATAAAATAATGCTCGCCAAATCAAACAAAACAGTATACATTTGGCGAGCATTAATATTTATATAATGGAATTAATAGGCAGAGAAATAGAGATTAAAAAGTTGCGCCGTACACTAGAAACTTCCCAATCAGAAATGATAGCCGTGTATGGCAGAAGGCGTGTAGGTAAAACTTTTCTCATAAAAGAAGTTTTTAAAAATGAAATGGCATTTCATTTTACAGGGTTATATAAAGGCACGCCCGAAGAGCATTTAGTAGAATTTTCTAAAACACTTAATACGTATGATAAGCGCACCAAAAAACATCAAGCCCACAGCAATTGGTTCGATGCGCTAGATGCGTTAAAAGAATATACGAGCTCTCTACGCAGGCGCACCAAAAAAGTTATTTTTTTAGATGAATTACCGTGGATGGCTACTGACCGTTCGAGATTTCTTACAGCCTTTGGTAATTTTTGGAACACTTGGGCAAGCAACAGAACAGATATTATAGTAGTAATATGCGGCTCATCTGCATCATGGATGATAAACAAAGTAGTAAAAGATAAAGGTGGCTTACACAATCGTATAACTGCAAGCTTACGCCTAGAGCCTTTCAATTTATACGAAACGGAATTATTCATAAAAAAAATTAACCCTTCATTACAAAGAGAGCAAATATTAAAATTATATATGGTATTTGGCGGCATTCCTTTTTATTTATCAAAAATAAACAATGGCGAAAGTGCCATACAAAGTATAGATAGATTGTGCTTTACAAAAAATGGAGAATTACGCAAAGAATACGACATACTTTTTGCATCGCTGTTTAATGCATCTAACAATCATTTGCAAGTAGTAGAAAAACTTGCGCAACACCCAAATGGGCTTACCAGAAATGAGCTATTAAAAAAAACAAAAATGAAAACGGGTGGTGGGCTTACAAAACTACTAGAAGAATTGTTAGAAAGCGGCTTCATAGCACAGTATATACCATTTGGCAAAAACATAAAAGATGCAAAAATTAAACTAATAGACGCTTACAGTTTATTCTATCATAAGTATATAGCAAACCATACATCAGGCAGCTACCGCAGTTGGGGAAAAATAGCTGCCACTCCTACATGGGCGAGTTGGAGCGGCCTAGCTTTCGAAAATATATGTATGCAACATATAGTACAAATAAAAGCAGCATTAAAAATTGATGGAATAGAAACCGCCATAAGTGCTTGGCATCACAAAGGCAATGATGAAATGAGAGGCGCACAAATAGATTTACTCATAAATCGTGCCGATGCTGTAATTAATGTTTGCGAAATAAAATACTCATCAGAGCCTTTTTTCATTACAAAAAAATATGCAGATGAGCTACGCTTAAAAATTGCATCATTCAAATATTTTACCAAAACTAGAAAAAGCATTTTTCCAACACTCATTACAAATGCAGGCTTGCAAAAAAACACTTACAGCATCGGCTTTATTTCTCAAGCCATAAATATCGATGCATTGTTTGAAAATAGTAAAATTTAAAGCTCGCCAAATCTCATAAAAAAACGACGTTTTGGCGAGCTTAAAAAAATTACTTCTTCTTTTTCGGATGCACCAATTTCATTTCCTTCACCAATCTATCTGCCCCAGCAAACTTATCTACAATAAAAAGTACATAGCGTATATCTACCATTATGTTTCTGCAAATAGAAGGGTCATAATTGATATCGCTCATAGTACCTTCCCATGCACGATCAAAATTTAAACCAATTAAATTACCATACGCATCTAATGCAGGACTACCGCTGTTTCCGCCAGTAGTGTGGTTTGTAGCTATAAAACAAACGGGCATTTTTCCAGCCACGCCATATTGACCATAATCTTTATTCTTGTGTAGTAAACGCAATTTTTCTGGCACATCAAATTCATAATCCCCTGGCTTGTATTTTTCCATCACTCCATCAAGGTCTGTTTTAAAATCGTAGTATGCACCATCCTTGGGTTTGTAGCCTTGTACTTTACCAAACGTTACCCTGAGTGTACTATTGGCATCAGGAAAAAAGGTTTTTTCTTTGAAAACATCCATCTGCGCCTGCATGTAAGTGCGTTGTGCTAGTGTAATGCGATTTTGCACACCTACTAAATCTTTTTGTACTGCATTTTGATAAGTTGCCAATAAATCTTTTTGCAAAGAAATCGTGTTACTGCCTTTTACAAAGGCAATAACATCTTCTGGCTTACCATCTATTAGTGCATTTAATTTTGACAAATCCGTTAAAGTAGTTTCACCATAAATTCTATCCGCAGCAGTTGTAATACCTCCATCATAGTAAGTTTTCGCTAGTGGTGAAACTACATTAGTAGGTTGATTTTTTACATACATTTCCATCAGTCCTTCAAACAATTTTCTATCCACTGTTGGATTAAACTCTTTCATAAAATCTTCCAACATGGCTTTTACTTTAGGCTTAGCCTCATCATAGCCTTTTTGCCCATTTTTTTCAAATGCACTGGCCAAATTATTTAATTGGGCTGCTATTGTAAATATTTCTATTTTGGAAACAATCTCTTGGTAATAATCCCTCGCCAATCCCAATGATTTTATATCATTATAACCAGCTTCTAATGTTTGCAACAAGTTACCATATTGCGCTTTCCAAATTGGGTTTGCATCTACCCTTTTTTGAAATTCCATTTCCAGTGTTTTCTTTCTACCCACGCCATCAGTTCTGGTAAGACCAAGCACTTCGCCCTGCCATTTTTTATAAGCATTTTGAATGCTCGCATATTTTGCAGCGTACTGTATTTTTATGCCTTCATCTTTGCGCATAAAACCATCAATAATATTTAAAGCTTTATCCCTTATGGCAATCTTTGCAGGATCATTAATGGTTCTTATTTGTTCCACCGCTGCGCTGTATAGGTATTCAGTGGTACGACCCGGAAAACCAAACACCATCGTAAAATCATTTTCTGCAATACCATCCAAAGAAACATTCAACGATTTTTTTGGAGTAAAAGGAACATTATCTATTGAATAATCTGCCGGCTTGTTATCCTTGCTGGCATAAATTCTAAATATACTAAAATCACCTGTATGTCTTGGCCACACCCAGTTATCTGTATCCTTTCCAAAATTTCCAATGGCACTTGGTGGAGCGCCTACCAATCGTACATCATTGTAAGTTTCTGTTACAAAAAGATAGTATTGGTTGCCTTCAAAAAAACCACGGGTAAAACTTTTTTGTGTAGGTTCTTTTTTAGCATCCTTATTTATTTGAGCCAAATTTTTATCTATAGCCGCCATTCTTTCCGCTTCGCTCATATTGCTGGTAACCCCCACCAATGCAGCATTGCTCACATCATCTATACGTACAATAAACGTTGCAAACAATCCTTTGTTTGGTATTTCGTCTGCATTTGTTTTACTCCAAAAACCATCACGTATATAATTCTTTTCGAGCGTACTATGATTTTGTATAGCATCAAAACCGCAATGATATATATATATATATATA
>JANNGD010000103.1:0-13035 GCA_031380515.1 Ferruginibacter sp.
GTAAATGGCGTGGCAGATATACGAAACAAAACCTATGCCTTTACCAATGCCAATATCGTAAATGATGCGCAAACCATCTTACCAAACGCAACCCTTGTCATTAAAAATGGCAAGATTGTATCTGTAGGCGGTGCTATTCCATCAGATGCTGTGGTAATAGATTGTACCGGTAAATTCATCTACCCCTCGTTTATTGATTTGTACAGCGATTATGGAGTTCCAGTTCCAGTAAGACAAGCAAGGGGTTTCGATTTTTTTGCAGCCCCACAATTTAATAGCAATACCAAGGGTGCGTATGGTTGGAACCAAGCCATAAAAACGGAAGTAAACGCAGCCAACATTTTTGTAGCAGATGAAGCAAAAGCAAAAAGCCTGAGAGATATTGGCTTTGGCGTTGTACTTACCCACCAAAAAGATGGCATTGCCCGCGGCACAGGTGCGGTAGTAGATTTATCGGACCGAAAAGAGAACTTTGCCCTCATCAAAGAAAAAGCAGCTTCATTTTATTCGTTTAGCAAGGGAACATCATCACAAAGTTATCCAAGTAGTTTAATGGGTTCTATTGCATTGCTTCGCCAAAGTTTTTTGGATGCAAAATGGTATAAAAACAAACCAGCAACAGAAGGTACCAACTTAAACCTACAAGCTTGGAACGATAACCAACAAATGCCACAAATTTTTGAAGCAAACAACAAGTGGAATTGTATGCGTGCAGATAGAATTGGCGATGAATTTGGCGTGCAATATATTTTAAAAGCAGGGCAAGATGAATACCAACGTATAGCCGAATTGAAATCTACCAAAGCAAGTTTTATTGTACCCTTAAATTTTCCGGTAGCTATTGATGTAGAAGACCCAAGCGATGCAAGATTTATTTCTTTGGCAGATTTAAAGCAATGGGAAATGGCTCCATCAAGTCCGGCAGCATTTGAAAAAGCGGGTATCAATTTTTGCCTTACTACTGCCGATTTAAGAGACCCAAAATCTTTTTTAACTAACCTACGCAAAGCAATACAGTACGGCCTTTCAGAAAAAGCTGCTTTAGATGCACTTACCAAAAACCCTGCACAGTTACTCAATATGTACAACGAAACAGGAAGCATAGAAGCAGGTAAACTTGCCAATTTTATCATTACAAATGGCCCAATATTTTCAGAAAAAACAAGCATCTTACAAAACTGGGTACAGGGCGAAAAAAATATGGTGAAAGACGATAATGGCATCAATACAAAAGGGCGTTATGCAGTAAAAATAATGACCACTAATGGCGATAAAAATTTCACCCTCGAAGTAAAAGACAATAGTGCAGCAGATATTTTATCTACCGATACCATTACCACAAAGTATAGCAACGATGGTAAAGCGGTGAAACTACAATTTGCAGAAACCAAGAAACTAAAAAAAGGCTACAGACTTACTGGCGTAAACAATGGTAAGCAATGGAATGGTACGGGTACAGATAGTACTGGTGCCATGGTTTTATGGACAGCCGATTTTGTGAATGATATTGCAGCTAAAAAAGACAGCGCAAAAAAAGCAACGCCTATAAGCATGGGAGCATTGCTTTACCCAAATATGGCTTATGGCTACAAAGAAATGCCCAAAGAAGAAACGGTACTTATAAAAAATGCAACGGTATGGACAAACGAAGCAGAAGGCATTTTAACCAATGCAGATGTGCTGGTAGAAAACGGAAAAATTACATCGGTAGGTAAAAACTTATCTAATGCAAACGCACGTGTGATAGATGGTACAGGCAAACACCTCACTGCAGGCATTATAGATGAGCACTCGCATATAGCCGCAGAATCTATAAACGAAGGCGGACAATCTGTAACATCTGAAGTGCGCATAGCAGATAACCTTGATCCCGATGATGTAGATATTTACAGACAATTAGCAGGTGGGGTTACTACATCGCATATTTTACATGGCAGTGCCAATACCATTGGTGGACAAACACAATTAATAAAACTACGCTGGGGTGTAAACGATACGGCGCTAAAATTTAAAGGCGCAGATGGATTTATAAAATTTGCCTTGGGCGAAAACGTAAAAAGAAATCCATCTCAAAACAACAGCCGTTTTCCCGACTCACGTATGGGTGTAGAACAAGTACAAATAGATGCATTTACCCGAGCCACCGATTATAGAAATGCATTGAAGGGAGCAGATGGAAATAAAGTAAGAAGAGATTTAGAATTGGATGCACTAGTAGAAATAATGGAACAAAAAAGATTTATAACCTGCCACAGTTATGTAGCAAGCGAGATAATAGAAACGATGCGCATGGCAGAAAAATTTGGATTTAAAATAAATACCTTCACCCATATTTTAGAAGGTTATAAAGTGGCCGATCTTATGAAAGCACATGGCGCCAGCGCATCTACCTTTAGCGACTGGTGGGCATATAAATTAGAAGTACAAGATGCCATTGCCTACAACCCTGCCATCATGCACAAAGTAGGATTGAATGTAGCCATCAACAGCGATGATGGAGAGATGGCACGCAGGCTAAACCAAGAAGCTGCAAAGGGCGTAATGTATGGCGGCATGAGTGAGGAAGATGCATTTAAAATGGTAACACTAAACCCAGCAAAAATGTTGCATATAGATAAGCAAGTAGGCAGCATAAAAAAAGGAAAAGATGCCGACCTGGTTTTATGGAGCGATAATCCGCTAAGCGTGTATGCAAAAGCAGAAAAAACTTTTGTAGATGGTATTATGTATTATAGTATCGAAAATGATGCCGCCCAGCGCTCAGCTATTTTTGCAGAAAGAAACAGAATCATAAATAAATTATTGGACGAGAAAAAAGAGGGCGGCTCCACCGCACCTGCAAGGGCAAGTTTGAGAAAGAACAATACATGTGGAAGTGGGCATGAGCATGGGTTGTTGGATGCGGAGGAGGAGTAAGCAGTTGGCAGTGGGCGGTTGGCAGTTGGCAGTTGGCAGTTGACAGTTGGCAAAGTCTGTAACAAAACAAACACTTTACTCACTTACGTTCTTTGTATAAAATTAAAAACCTTTCCGCACTCTGCATTCTTTGCTTCTTTGCGTGAAACAAAATAAACCCTTTGCGCCGTTGCTCCTTTGCGAGCCTTGCGTGAAACAAAATAAACCCTTCCCGCACTTTGCAATCTTTGCTTCTTTGCGTGAAACAAAAATTTAAAAATGAAAAAATACTTATTATTAATTCTTGTACTTGCCATTACAAATACCATTATTGCACAAGACAATATATCCCCCGCCAAAAACTACGAAGGCATAACCATTATTAAAAACGGAACCATACATACTGGTACAGGCGAAGTGTTGCAAAACACCTCTATTCAAATACGCAATGGCAAAATAGAAAAAATTGCCAAAGATATTTCCGTACCCGCCAATGCACGTGTAACAGATGCCACGGGCATGCAAGTGTACCCGGGCTTTATTTTGGCCAATTGCAATATTGGATTAAGAGAAATAGCCAGCCAAGTAAAAGGCAGCAACGATTACAATGAACTGGGCGAACTAAACCCAAATGTAAAAAGCATTGTAGCCTACAACGCCGATTCTAAAATTATAAATACCCTGCGCAGCAATGGTATTTTATTTGCCAATGTGGTACCACAAGGCTCACTGGTAGCAGGCACATCATCTGTTGTAAATTTTGATGCATGGAATTTTGAAGATGCATCTTACAAAAAAGACAATGGGTTGCATTTTTACATACCCTCTTTATTGGTAAGGCCAAATCGTTTTGGTGGAGATGCACCGGCCGGCGACCCACTAAAAGCTGCCAAAGAAAGAATAGAAATGGTAAAACAATTTTTTAGACAAGCAAAAATTTACAATGCAAATGCAAAACCTGCACAAACAAATTTAAAGTTAGAAGCCACAAAAGGCTTGTTCGATAAATCACAAAAGCTATTTGTGCATTGCAATATTGTAAAAGAAATGCTTACCGCTATCGATTTTGTAAAAGAGTTTGGCTTTGATGTAACCCTCGTAGGTGCAAGCGAAAGCTGGCAGATAGCGCCCCTGCTCAAGCAAAACAATATTTCGGTAATACTATCGCAAAACCATGCATTGCCCAATGCTGTGGACGACGATGTAGACCAACCCTACAAAACACCTGCGGCGTTGCAAAAAGCAGGCGTACTCTTTGCCATTACCGACGAAGACGAAACCACCACCGGCCGCAACCTAATGTTTAATGCAGGCACCGCCGCAGCCTATGGCCTTAGCAAAGAAGAAGCCTTACAAACCATCACCCTCAACGCAGCAAAAATTTTAGGCATAGCAGATAAAAGCGGCAGTATAGAAATTGGTAAAGATGCCAACATCATCATCAGCACCGGCGATGCATTGGATATGCGTACAAACAAAATTACCAAAGCATACATACAAGGCCGTGATATTAATTTAGATGATAAGCACAAGCAGTTGAATAAAAAGTATACGGATAAGTACGGAGTTCAGTAGAATATTTTTATTGTTTGGTATTTCTTGTTTGGTGTTTGTTGTTTGGTGTTGGCTTTATTATGTAGGATGCGTTTTTATAACATTGAATTTTTCTGTTAATTTTTTTGAAGCATTTTGTTTTCTGCAATGTCTCCCGCAGGGTACGTTGCTTGTAGAAAACTTCAATAATTACAGTCTAGTCTTGATACTCAATACTAATATCTCTGCAATTGTGGTTTGCGATAATGGAAAGTTTATTTAGTATAGAGTACTTAGTATTGAGTATAGAGATTGGTTTGTGTGACAACAAAGTTTATTTTGACTTTCAATTTCGCTTATTGCTTTTACAAAAAGAAAAATAAATAAAAATTTTACAATAATAAAACACATTAATAATTACAGGTTGGTGATGTTACACTTGGGCCATCTAACAATCCCAACGCTTACTTATTAATCTGTAAAAAAACAACATGAATCCTGATACGCTTATGTATATTTATAATTAGATATTCTCTATTGCATCATAAACTTAAATAAAATATACATGAAACTACTGCTATCTATGCCCGGGGGAAGTGAATGGATACTCATTATAATGCTCTTTGGTTTTTTACTGTTTATGCCGGTGCTTGCCATTTATTACTACTCAAAAAGCAAGCGGCTGATGAGGGAACTGGAAAATGTAACGCAGGAAAAAAATATGCTGATGGCAAAGCTGCTAGAGAAGAGAAGTTGAGTATTTGTATTTTTTAAAATATTCTTTTTCTCAGCGATGTCTCCTGCAAGGGACGTTGCGTGTAAAGCACTTTAATAATTGTAGCCTAGTCTTGATACTCAATACTTAATACTTGATACTCTTCAGGAGCATGGGCAGAAGAATAAGAATAAACATTTGTTACGGGCTATACGCTACAACCTGCCTGCCGGCAAAGGCAGGTACTTTTTGTTCGTTCCTCACAAAAAATATTTTCGCTTCTATCCCTGCTTTGCTTTGCAATAAATCTTTTTCAGCTTTTATTGTGATACAGATAAAAACGGAGATTGGAGCAAACATTTCGTGAGAATAGGTGACGAGGCGGTGAATTATTATTTGCTATTTGTTATAGTTGCAAATGGTTCAAGCAGAAAAAACAGTGTAGTGGAAAAGTATAAACTTCATATAATAATTACCTATCTTCATACTATGCGTAAGTTTATAACCTTTATATTTTTGGGCTTGGTTTTTAACGGGATGGCCCAAAATGTTGGTGTTGGTATAACAACTCCTACCGAAAAACTTCATGTTGCAGGTAATATCAATCTTGCCGGCAACCTTAAGCTGAATGGCGTAACAGGCCAGTCTGGGCAGGTTTTAATGACTAACAGCAGTGGCAATACGCAATGGACCGATATGACCACATATGAGAATTATGTAAACTTCAATGGTATCAGTGGTAACTGGACTGTTCCTGCAGGGGTTACAAAAATAAAAGTGCAAGCATGGGGCGGTGGCGGTGGCGGTTGCAAAGATGCTGGTGGCGGCAGTGGTGGCTACATCACGGCAACAATCACTGTCGCCCCTGGTGATGTACTTACCTATACTAATGGAGGCAGCGGTGCGGGATCTACCACTTCAGGTGCAACTGGAGGTACTACCAGTTTTACTGTAGGGGGCATTATATTTTACGCCTATGGCGGCGGGGGTGCAGTAGCCAGTGGTGTTAATGTAGACTATGGCTCAGGCGGAGACTTTGTACTTAGCAACTCAACTTTCCGGTCATGGTTTGGCGTTAATGGCTCGGCAGGATCTTTGAATAGATTAGAGTACTTTCAAAGATCTGCAACTGAATTTCTCAAAAGTACATCAGGAGGCGATGGAGGTAATAGTCCATATGTGGCCAACACTGGTGGGAAAGGAAGAACAATGGTGATTAATGCAGCTACCCTTGCTTATGTACTAGTTTCCAAAACTACTAATGGACTGCAGCCTGGTGGTGGGGGGGGTGGTGGATTCGATAATGGCAGTATTGGCGTAGGTGGAAATGGTGGATTTGGGATGACAGTTATACAATATTAGTTTCTCGCCTAGCTTGACCTTTGACCCACCTACATCTCTGGTTCAGAAATGAGGCTTTCTTGCGGAGTAGATATTAGTGTAGACTATGTTTTTATATTTTAGCTAAAATTGCATGAAGAAGGCAATCGCACCGATGCTTGCACTTTATAAGTTTATTAAAGAGGCTGTCTCAAAACTACGAAACAGCCTCTTTTTAATTTGTATGTCTGTGGAGAAAAATTCATTTAAGCAACTCTAAAGACCCTGAGATTACTTTTGAAACGGACTTTGTAAGTTAGTTTTATAATTCATTAAAATGTATATCCAATTCTTAAACCAATTGTGCTGGCTAAACCCATACCGCTTCCATTATATCCTGTATATTTTAAAATAGCATCTAAGTTTTTAGAAAATTTGTACCCAACCCCAGGCGCAAAAGTGAAAACTGATGTACTACCGGTTCCGCCACTAAAAGATGTGAAAGTCACCCCTAATTGTACAGAACCAAATACATTTTCAGCGAAATTAAATTTTGCACCTGCAAGCACAGGAATATAATTCTGCGTTGGAAACTTAAAAGTACCTAACCCTGCTATTGCTCTGGATTTACCTCCAAAACTAATATAACCTGCATTTAAAGTAATGTCAACATTGGTTGCCACTTTATAATCAGCTTGTGCACTACCACCAATGCCAAATGTAGCATTTTTGCCAAAGTTGCCTACTGGCAATGCGGCTTCTACACCTGCACTAAATTTAAATGGTTTTGTTTCTTCAGATTTGCCTTTTTGGGCACTTACATTTAATACCAGTAAGAAGACTACTACACTTAAAATATTTTTTTTCATTTGTTAGCTTTTGGTTTTAATAATCTTGCTAAACTATGATGATTTTTTTCTAAATGAGTAATACGTTTTGTTAAAAATCATAAAGTAAAAAGAATCTTTAAAAACATATTCTAAAATTAAAAACGATCACAAATCAACCTATTTAAACAGAAATGAAAATATTTGTAAGAAGTTTTTGTCATGGCGTAGTTTTCGACTAAAAACATTTAAAATTAGAAAATCTAGTCCTACTGGCGCAGATATCTAAACTTAGGATCCCTGAAACCCTAACCCTAATATGCAGCCAAGCCTTGGCGGTTCCGTAACAGTGCGGTGGCATTTAAAAAATTATTTCCTACTTGCCGCATTATCATAACGATAACAGGTTTTAAATAACGTTAAAGAAAAGAATTTCAAATGTGTTTATATTTATCAGATACCGTATATATTTGTGTTGTAGGTCATTTTAAAAAATAACTGCAAACTATGACTGAACAAAATATTATTGACTTTGTAGTAGAAAAACTAAACAAGTATCCTGCCATTAAATATGACAAGAAAAGTGAAAGCGAACTTGAAATATTTTGTAATAACGAGCAAGGTTTTGACATCTTATTGCAATTAGCCCAACGTGAAAACACACTACATTTTGGAACTTTTCATTGGCACTTTGATAACAACCAAGAAGAAACCGACGAAATGCTAAATCAACTTGTTTTCGGTTTGACAGGAATTGCTAGACTGAAAGAACTCTCAAAAAATGGTAAAGCATACAAATGGACACTACAAATACAAGACAGAGAAGGTAAATGGTTTGACAATGGAACGATGGGATTAATGAACTTTAATTTTTGGAGCAAGGCAGAGATTAAATATTTACAAAATGATCTATTACCCAAAGACATTTTATACGCCAACAATGAGACGGAACATTAGTAAAGCAGATAGAGAAACGCCTAATAAAATCGATTTGGAAATTTGGTAAGTTTTAGGGTTCATTGAAACATTTGTACAAAGTTGAGCATTTTGCATTCTATCGAACTTTTGTGCAAAAGCTCCACGATATCGCTAATTCGAAAAACATTCAATACAATTTTAAACTTTTTCTAAAACCAATATTTAATTGTTTAAGCCAATATACATTTATATAAAAATAAAAAGAGATTGGGTAAATGTTACCAATTTAGAAACAGGTGAAACAGTTTCTAAATCTGCCATAAACTCTTTTTCCACTATTAGAAACATTGTTAGCAACTTTAATAATGCATCTGCTACCATTGAATCAGCTATAAAAGATTTGAAGCTTAAAAAGTCGCTGATGTCAACCAAAATATTAATTCATCAATTAGAAGGGATTGAGGGAGGACTTAGTGATATTGAAAAAAGAGCCTTAAGAGACATTGCTGAATTAGTAGGTGCAAATAAAGTACTGATAGCCGAACAATCGGCCCCCATCCCAATACATCTTGCATTAGAAAATCTTAAAAACATTTAATTTTTTTATACATGGCTTAATATTCTTTTCCCAGTAATATCTCCCGGAGGGGACGTTGCGTGTATTTACAATTTATTTTCTGTTAGATTTTTGCGATTTGTTTTTTAATGAGAGGAAATGAAGCAAAGGCTGTCTTATTGGAATCGAATAAAGGGTATGATAAATTTGTATTACCGCAACGACAATACTAGCTTAATAATGCTAAAGAATATAATATCAATAGTGTTTTAATTGTATGATACCATATATATTTGCGTTGGGCGTCACTTTATTTTAAATCTCAATCCTATTAAAGATATGAAAGCGTGGCTTGTTTTTTTTATTTACATTTTATTCATCTTGACAAGTTGTTCTGAAAAAAAAGTTGAAAGAATACCAAAATATAATTTTACCAGCTTTGAGATAAGTTCTTTCGATGGAGCGACAAAATTATTTTCTTTTTCAGTTGACACTTCAAAGATTTTTATAGCGAGAACAAAAGGAGACTCTCTTAAATTTGGAATTTTACCTGATTCTATATTTCAAGTTATAAATAGAAAAGCTGCACAGTTATTTCAAGACAAATCTGTTAAATCAAATCAAAACGACTGTTATAATTGCCCTATTGTGTCTGTTTTATCTGTTTATAAAAGTGATACAGTTAGAATTTTACAAAAAGGTATCAGAAATGATAAATTATTTTTTCCGATTATTGAGTCACTAGAGAAATATCTTGACAGCAATAAAATTTATAGGGCAATCAAATATGATGGAATGGAATGTTTTGAAACAATGACAAAATTGATTCCTCCACCTCCACCAAGAGAACATGGAGATGTTAGATTTCAATTAAGGTAAAAGATCCTTTTGTCGCAGCTATCTAAGCAACCCATCCCACAAACCCTAGCGCTGATATGCAGCCCAGCCTTGTGCGGTAGCGTATCTGTGCGGTGCCATTTAAAAGATTCATTTCCCACTAACCGAAAATATTCCCAGCAATGTCTCCCGAAGTAGATCCAAAAACCGTTACAAGACTAATCTTCCACTACATCAATTTTTTTCTTTCAAATATTAGAAAAAATCCTTCAATTTTGTACACACAAATCGAAATAAAAATGTTTCAACTGAAAGAAATTGAAGAAGCCCCTACTGGCGCAGATTTCTAAGCAACTTATCCCCTATTGGCGAAAGACCCTACTAGCGCAGATAACAAAGCAACCTATCCCTCAGACCCTAGCGCTGGTATGCACCCCGGCCTTGTGCGGCAGCGTATCTGTGTGGTGCCATTTAAAAGATTTATTTCCCACTACCCGTATATTTTCCCAGCAATATCTACTGTAGGAGATCCAAAATCCATTACAATACCAATCCTCCAGTCAATCATTTTTTTTCTTTTCAAACATTAAAAGAAAATCTTCACTTTTGTACACAAAAATCGAAATAAAAATGTTTCAACTCAAAGAAATTGAAGAAGTTCATGCAAAAGTTAAAAGCGGCGCAGATTTTCCGGCTTATGTGCAAGACCTAATAAAGCTAGGTGTGAATAAATATGACACTTATGTTAACGATGGTCATTCAATATTTTTCGGAGCGGAAAATTATCAGGTTCAATCTAAACGAAAGTATTTCAGATTAAACGTTGCCAACATTAGCGACAAAGAAAGATTTAAGCATTATTTGAAAAGTCATCAGCGAGGACAAACCGATTATCCAACATTTTGCAATCACTCGGCTGAAACCGGGGTTGAAAAATGGACGGTTGATATGAATAGTATGACTTGCACCTATTATGACAAGGCAAATACTAAAATGCATGAAGAACAAATTCCAGCTCCCTAAAAAAATAGTTGCTTCAATATAAAAATCGCCTCTTCGCCTAGGTGAGTGTCCCCACGCACCTTACGCTACAATCTATTGCATAATAAAAGTTGAAAAAATATCTTCTGCCGAAAGGCTCCCGACAAAAATGTACGGGACAGGTTGCGGATGGACAGTAGTACCCCACAGTGCATCCGCCTTCGGCGGAGGAACGAGGAGTACTACAGACAGCCGCTACAAATGTTTATTAAAGATATTTTGTCCACAGCCCCTCCTTCCTCTTTCTCTAGCAGAAATGAGACCCAGTTTTATATTTCGCTTTCTATACCCTTATAAATAAATTGGTAAAAAGAAAAAAAATGCTTGATAGATTTTCAATGAACTACAGCATCGTGAGCAATATTACGGGTAATAATATTTTTTTACTATCGCCTTAACTGGCGGTACATTTCATCAACCAATCCGTTTTCTTTACGGTCGTCCACCAGTTGCCAAAACATAATGCCGCCCAATTTTTTTCTACGTAGGAATGTTGTTTTTGCTTTTATGGAACGCTCATCGTCAAAAGTGGCAAATAATTTTTTTTCCGCATTGTATTGATACGGCGCTTTCGCTTTTTCGTCCCAATAGTATGTATAGCCGGAGGTATCACTAAAATAATTTTTAAAATCGAAATAAGATACGCCCTGCTTAAACTTACCGGGCTGGTACAATCCATGATTGGTATCGGGTACATTTTCCCAAACACGGGCGTATATGGCTGCACCAATAATAAGTTTGTTGGCGGGTATTTTTTTATTGAGCAGCCAGTTTACGCATTTTTCGGTAGACTCCTGGCCCTGCCTGTAACCTTTGAGGGGCGTATGGTGGCCGGTTACTGTAGCATACCCACCCACCAGATCATAGGTCATCAGGTTTACAAAATCAACCAAGGGCATTATGGCAGCCCAGTCAACCGATTGCTCTAAGTAGTTTATAAAACCGCCAGCAGCAAAAGAAAGAAGGTAATCGTTTCCCATTTCTAGCCTCAATGCTTTTATTAGTTCGGTAAAATTATTTTTATCTGCAGCAGTAAACCTATGGCCCGGATAACCCTCAATGGTTGGGTACTCCCAATCTAGGTCTAGCCCATCAATATTGTATTTTTTAAAAAGTGCTACGGTAGTTTTAGCAAAGTTTTTACGGTGTTGCTCATCTTCAAAAAGAAGGCTGCAAAAAGAGCAGCCACCCCACCCGCCCACCGATACCATTATTTTCAACTCTGGATTTTCCTTTTTTAATTGTACCAATTGCTGAAAGCTGCTATCCTGCTTTGAATTGAAAAAAGTAAGGGTATCGATCTGTATTTTTAAAAAACTGTAAATAATATGAGTGAGCTTTTTTACGGGCCATTGTGCAATGGCTGCCCCATCGCCGGTATAATAAGCAATAATCTTATAGGGCTTTTTTTGCTGTGCTTTTGCCAATAAAAAAGAAAACAAAAAAAAGGGCAGCAGGAGTCTTTTCATAAGGTTGAAGATAGGTCATTTTTGGGGGTATAAAAAAATGGCTTTCTGACAACTTTTCAAAAACTTAACATCAAAAAATACTTGTGGCTGTCGGAGACATTTATCAAAGAGATCAAATAGATTTTCAATAATCGAGGTTACTTATGAATGTGTCAGACACCCCAAGCATTCTGTATATGGAAGATCTTTTATGCAGGTGTCAGACAAGGTGAGCATTTCAATACTTTGCAGATACCCAAAGGAACCTGTGTCCCCTGCTGGCGCAGATATCTAAGAAACTTATCCCACAAACCCTAGCACTGATATGCAGCCCAACCTTGTGCGGCAGCGTATCTGTGTGGTGCCAATTAAAAGATCTATTTACTACTTGCCGTATTATCATAACGATAATACGTTTTAAATAACGCTAAAGAAAAGAATATCAATTTTGTTCTATTTTGTATGCTACCGTTTATATTTGTGTGAGGGGCAATGCGACAGCTCAAGATGAAAAATGACAACAGTTCAAAATCATATTAATTCTGACTTACTGTCTTGGCTTCAAGACAACAATTTGAAATACAAACTTGTAGAAATTAAAACAGATAAAGGAGCCCTTAATATTTTGTTTAGCGACAAGCTTTGTATAAAAATTTACGACCGACTTGGACATGGTTTTGGCGTGACCATTAACGTAGCGGAAAAATATGACGAAAGTATTTACGACAATGACACATTCAGTTTACATTGGGCATTTGAGTATTTCAAAATAAAGCAAACTGCTTCCTTTAGCGGTCGCACAGAAAATCAATATCTAATTAACTTGCCAAATTTAATAAATGATATAAAAAATATTATTCCACAATTAAATCAAATGACTTCTTTAGAATGGAACAACATGAAAGAATGGATAAGTAAAGAAGCAACGAAAGAGTTTTCTTAATT
>JANNGD010000111.1:0-10673 GCA_031380515.1 Ferruginibacter sp.
GAGCCGAGCGGTGGCGGTGGTGCAGATGCTACAGGAGGGAAAAATGGCGCCTCTGGCTTGGTGATTATTCACTACTAAGTTAATAGTAAGTAATAAGATTTTACAGATGTTTATGCTTTTAGCAAATAATTATTAAATTCATTTTTTAAAGCAGAAAAACTTTTTTCTAGATACTCTATTTCATTTCTCAAACGCTTGTATTTATTTTCGGTTTTATTTTTTATATCCTTGGTAACTGCATTTTCATCCAATAAATTTTTCACTTCACGAATGTCGTGTTTTAGTTCATCCATAAATTCGTCTTGCAAAATAAATTGGTTCTGAAAATGCTCTGCATATGCCAAGAAATCCCTATCCGTTTTCTGGTCTAGCACTTCCGATAAGCGTGTTTTTAAGAAAGTATTTTCTTGTTTAAAAAAGCCAATCATCCGCTCCCAAGTACTAAACTCGTGATGGTAATGTGAAAGATTGGAACTATTAACCCTGGTCATTTTGCTATAATAATTTAGGTTTCTATTTACTAATTATTTGTTGTGTTGGTTTGGTACAACAATTTATTATCTCTTTTTTTTCTACATCCATTTTTGGACTTACGTATTTTATTCCTAATCCCATTCCTCTAATAATAAGCATAGAAGCAATGAGCACCATCATATAGGGATAAGCTTTTCTAATCTTTTGTCTGAAGCCAATGCTTACATAATTGCCCCAATACGCCACGCTCCACATCATAGGCAAGGTACCCAAACCAAAAAAGGCCATAAACAAAACAGCCTTTAAAACATCGCCGCTGGCTATTGCACCCGCTGCAGCTATGTATACCAAACCGCAGGGTAGGAGCCCATTTAAAAGCCCTATAGAAAACAATGATGAATAATTTTTTTTGACGAAAAGTTGCGCCAAGGAAGCCCTTACTTTTTCGAAAAAAGCCAAAGAGAAATTTTTATTTGATAATTTTAAATATCTTTTTGGTACAATTACTATGAGTATGATGAGCGATCCAATGAAAATAGAAAGCCATTGTTGATAACCAAACATCGACACACTCTTTCCAATACTTCCAAAAAGTAGTCCAAAAAGGGAATATGTTACTATTCGACCAATATTATACAAAAGCGATCCCGAAAATTTAGACCAGATTGTATCACTATTTATCGGCAGTGACAAAGCCAACGGCCCACACATGCCTACGCAATGAAAACTGCCCAAAAGACCCATCATAAATGCCGCTATTAATAATTGAGACATGTTTGTCTATTTTTTTATTTCAATATTTGTTTCATAATAATATGACAATGCTTCTACTTTCCAGCTCAACTGTAAATTGTAAAAACCCTTTTTAATAATGGAAAGTGGTATTTCTACAGTTTCATCCTTTACAGAAAAAGATTGTTTTATATCATTATCTTCATTAGATGGAGCATACATTACTGCATCACCATTAATCGTTTTTCCAGCAAAATCTTTTGGAAATACAATAACCAATTTTTCATTTCCAATTTTGTATCCGATGGTATCAGATAGTTCATCTACTCGTTTTTGTTCATCAATTCTATCTTGATATTTCAATTCTTTTGCGTAATAATTGGTTGTAACCAAATCTATTTTTTGTGAAGAAGATTTAAAAACCATAAATAGGATGCCCGCAACGAATATGGCATATATTAAAATTATTTTTTTTCCCCAGTTCATTATTTTCTATTTATCAATTATAAATTTCAGGACCAACGAAGTTTGCCGTAATGGTTTTTATTTTTTTAGGTGCTTTTCCTCCCAAATCGTTTTGGTACATGCCAATCTCAAGCGGTGTTTTCCAACCTTTAATTTGACTCCTATCTAGTTTTACAAAAAATTGTACATGTGAATAATCTTCTTTTTTTACAGTCATATTCACCGTTCCTACAAATTCAATTTCACCTTGTATGTTTTCTAATTTCAAGGTAAATGAAATGTCTGCATGCGTTTTGTTTGCTAGTTTTAAATTGTACAAATTGCTTACCCGTCCATCGGGTAATGATGTATATGTCATACCTGCAGTGCGCATTAGCCTAGCATCTAAATCTGTTCTGCTTACCAATAGAAAAACCAGCAACGAGAGGAGTAGGGTAAGTACGGCTATATACCCTTTTATTCGTGCTGTTAATTTTAGTTTTATACCTTTTGTTATACTATTTTCCGATGCATACCTGATAAGCCCTTTGGGTTTATGTACACTTACCATAATAGCATCGCAAGCATCTATGCATGCTGTACAATTTACACATTCAAGTTGTGTTCCATTTCTTATGTCTATGCCTGTTGGGCATACACGTACACATGCGTAGCAATCTATGCAATCGCCTAAGGGAGGTTGCTCTATATAAGGTTCAAATTTTGCTGCTATATCTTTACACCCCCCATTGCCTTTGCAATTGTCACATTTTGGTGTAGCATCATCATGATAATGCGTTTGTTCTTTCTCCTGTTTTGTATGCTTACCTCTAGGTTCACCACGAAGCGGGTCATATGCAACTACAATGGAGTTTTTATCAAGCAATACACCCTGCAATCTCCCATATGGGCATACAACAATACATACCTGCTCCCTAAACCACCAGTATACGAAGAAAAAAAATGAAGTAAAAATAATGAGTGAAATAATACTTGCTACATGGGTCGATGGATTTGCAAAATAATCTTTCACATTGTCCATGCCAATTAAATAGGCTAAGAAAAAATTGGCAATAATAAATGACAATCCAAAAAACAATATGAACTTAATTGCCCGTTTTCTTATCTTTTCACTATTCCATGGCATGGCTTTTAATAGTTTTTGTTTGGTAGCATCACCATCTATCCAATATTCTATTTTCCTAAAAACCATTTCCATAAAAATGGTTTGTGGGCAAGCCCATCCACAAAATACCCTTCCAAAAACAACGGTAAATAAAATGATAAAAACTACAAACGTGAGCATGGCTATACCAAAAATAAAAAAATCTTGTGGCCAAAAAACCATACCGAAAATGATGAATTTTCTTTCCAGGATATTAAACATCATTAATGGTTCATCATATACTTTTATAAAGGGAATCGTAAAGAATACAATCAAATAAAAAATACTAAACCAAGTTCTTAAATTATATAACTTACCCTTAGGCTTTTTGGGATTAATAAAATTCCTATTCCCCTCCTTTGTAATAGTAGCTACAGAGTCTCTGTAGCTATCTTTTACATCTTCCAATATCGTTTCTTCCGCTATCATTATTATTTCTCCTTTTTGTATTTATATTTTTGATGCCTTTGAGACGGCTGTATCTACTTTTGCTTTTTTGGTAGAGTCAACGGGTACAGTTGTAGCGCCTTCTTCTGTATATAAATCGCCTTGTGCAGCTTTTTGGTTTGGAGGATTGGTACCACGTAACTTTTTTACATAACTGGCAATATAGCTAAGCTCTTTTGGGCTAAAATCAGTTACCCAAGCTTGCATTCCCTTTTCTGGAACCCCCGTTTTTAACGTGCTATACACATCGTTTATAGATCCTTTGTGTATCCAATAGTCATCTGTAAGGTTTGGTCCTAGCCCTGCCATGCCCTCGCCCAACTTTCCGTGGCATGACCAACATTTGGTTTCAAAAACATTTTTGCCAAATGCCAATCCAGTTGCATCTGCTAAGGGCACATTTTTTTCATCTATTTTATCCTTATTATTTGCTTCAAATATTTCTTTTTCTTTTTGTGCCTGTACTACTTCGGCATTGTATTCTTGTGTAGGATTTTGCCCATTGCCAAATACATGAAAATTAAAAATGTAAATAAACGCTACTGCAATCGTAATGTAGAACCCGTATTTCCACCATGGTGGCAATGCATTGTCTAGTTCTTTTATACCATCATAATCATGGTCAAGCATAATATCTGCTTCTTTTTCTACTGGTATGGCTTTTGTAAATAATTTCTGGTCTAGCTTGCTCCATATTTTTCGCATGGAAGATTCTTTTTCTGGCGCTTCCTCTTTTTCTGGCGTCAACTCTTGTTGCATCCTTTGTATGGAGAATGCAATAAAAAAGATAGCAAATATTTCCATTAATATTACGGCTACAAACATATAAAACGTAGTAGCTGTTAGTCCACCATAATTAGGAATTACTTTTACTGCTACCGAAGATGCGGTGGTTTGCGCAAAAATATTTTGTGTAGACAACAATATTCCAATTACCAATAAGCTGGTTATTTTTTTTGCTTCTTTACTTTTTTCTAATACTTGCTTGCTCATTACAATCAGTACCTGGCCCAAGCCCCAAATTACAAATGCCAACACAATGGTCATAATTACCAATAAGATTGCGAGTAAATTGCTACCAGAAGTAACGGTTTTTTCGGTAGCCGCCGCAGGGCTTTGTGCTATAATGCTACTCGTTGTTATTAGTGTAGCAAGTAATAGAATAAATTTTTTCTTTATTAAGTGAATGAAATGCATACAATATGTTTTATAAGGTTGAGTTATTTTTTTCTTCATCTTCCAATGGGAGGTTAGATAGGGTCGTTATTCTTTCTTTGCCCATTTTTTTTACATAAACCAACAGCACTATAAAAAATATCAAGAAGATGAACAATGAAATGATTGGATAAATACTTACGCCATCTATGGTTTCAGCATATTGTTTTATGAATTTAAACATGGCTTATCTATTAAAGGTGGCTGTTTTATTTTTACTAATATCTCTTCCCAAACGTTGCATATAGGCAATCAAAGCAATCACTTCTTTTTTAGGCGATACCCTTATGCTATCTGATCTCAAATCTGCTGCAATAAGATTTGCTTGATCTGCTAAATCTTGATTCGCAATTTTTTCATATCCTTTTTCGTATGGTACACCTAGGGTACGCATGGCATTTATTTTAGCTGCCGTTGTTGAAATATCTAAATCATTTTCTAGCATAAAAGGATAAGCAGGCATTACAGAACCTTCACTCATAGAAGATGGTTCCCTAAAATGGCGAAAATGCCAACCGTTGGTTTTCTTTAACCTTCCTCCATTGGCAGATGATCCTTCTCTAGCCAAATCGGGACCCGTACGCTTGCTGCCCCATTGGAATGGATGGTCGTACACAAATTCTCCCGCTTTGGAATATTCGCCATAGCGCTCTGTTTCTGTACGGAAAGGGCGTATCATTTGCGAATGACATACATAACAACCTTCTCTTACATATAAATCCCTACCTTGTAATTCTAGTGGCGTATATGGTTTTACACTGCTAATGCTGGGAACATTTTCCTTTATTAAGAAAGTAGGTATCATTTCTATGGCTCCACCTATTAATATTACCACCAAACTTAAAATCAAAAATTGAATGGGTTTTCTTTCTATTAACCTGTGCCAATGTTCTTCTTTGTGTGCAATAAATTCTTTTTCTAAGGGAGCTGCTTCTGCTGCTTCATTGGCTACCAATACACCAGACCTTACTGTTTTGTATAAATTCCAAATCATAAACACCACACCCGCCAAATACAATGTACCACCCAATGAACGCATAGCGTAAAAGGGTTTCATGTAGGTTACTGTTTCTAGAAACGTATATTTCAATTGGCCTGCTTCTGTAAATTGTTTCCACATGGAGCTCTGTGTAAAACCGGCCCAGTACATAGGAATAGCCCAAAACAAAATACCCAATGTGCCCAACCAAAAATGCAGGTTAGCTATTTTTTTAGAAAATAATTCTGTTTTAAAAATTCGAGGAATCAACCAGTACAACACACCAAAAGTGAGCATCCCGTTCCAGCCCAATGCACCTACGTGGACGTGTGCAACTATCCAATCGGTATAATGCGCTACTGCACTTACACTTTTTAACGAAAGCATGGGTCCTTCAAAAGTTGCCATACCATAGGCAGTTACAGCTACCACCATAAATTTTAAAATAACATCATCTCTCACCCTATCCCATGCACCTCGTAGCGTAAGCAACCCATTTATCATACCGCCCCAACTTGGGAAAATAAGCATAAAAGAAAATACGATGCCAATAGATTGTGCCCAGTTAGGCAACGCCGTATAAAGTAAATGATGTGGCCCTGCCCAGATGTATAAAAATATCAACGACCAAAAGTGAATGATAGAAAGGCGATAAGAATATACTGGACGATTGGCTGCCTTTGGCATAAAGTAATACATCAAACCTAAGTAGGGCGTGGTTAAAAAGAAGGCAACTGCATTATGGCCATACCACCATTGAACCAGCGCATCTTGTACACCGGCAAAATAACTATAACTGTGTAACCAAGTGTAGGGTAATTCGAATGAACGAACAATATGCAAAACGGCTACCGTTACAAAAGTGGCAATATAAAACCAAATGGCTACATACAAATGCCGCTCTCTTCTTTTAATAATTGTGCCAAACATATTCCAACCAAATACAACCCAAATAATTGTAATGGCAATATCAATTGGCCAAATAAGCTCTGCATATTCTGCCCCATTGGTAAGTCCAATAGGTAAAGTAATGGCAGCAGCAACAATAATGAGTTGCCAACCCCAAAAATGAATATAGCTTAATTTATCGCTGAACATCCTTGCCTTGCATAAGCGCTGCAAAGAATAATACACTCCCATAAAAATACCATTACCTACAAATGCAAAAATAACTGCATTGGTGTGTAAGGGTCGTAGCCTGCCAAAGGAAAAATATTGCGTAATGTTTAATGAAGGAAATACCAATTGTAATGCCACCCATAATCCTACAAGCATGCCTACTGCGCCCCAGATTACTGTTGCAAAGGCAAAGTTTCTAACAATCTTGTTATCGTAATAAAATTTTTCTACCTGCATGTTCTATTTTTTAGTTGATTTTTGGTTTGTTGTTGAAGGAGGGGTTGGTATTTTATCATCAAATAGTATTCTGATGGAAGGAGTGTAGTCGTCGTCATATTGGCCCGATTTTACGCTCCACAAAAAGGCAGCTAAAAAACTGCCCGCTACCAATATGCTTATACCTATTAGGATAAAAAATGCACCCACTTAATTGCTATTTTGTAAGTTTCAAAAGTAATTGCCTGCCTATTTTATTTAAATGATGAGAATCAAAGGGCAATATGACTTTTGTCAGGTTTAATTTACAAACCTTTTTTGCGTGCACTTACAGATGATAACAAAGTAGCCAGCAACACAATGCTGATACTGCTTGCTGGCATTAAGATGGCAGCAACCATAGGCGAAAGCTTACCTTGCACTGCAAAGGATAAACCTATTATATTATACAAAATTGATATAACGAATATTGTTGTCACTACTTTTTTGCCAGATTTTGCAAAGGCAATAAACTTATCTAGCAATTGTACATTTTCGCCATCCAAAATAGCATCGCATGCGGGCGAAAACTGTGCGGTATTATCACTTACAGCTATTCCAACATTGCTTTGCAACAATGCACCTGCGTCATTCAAACCATCGCCCAGCATTAAAACATGCTTTTGATAATATTGAAGGTTTTTTACAAAATCGAGTTTTTGTTGGGGAGATTGCTCAAATTTGAGTACCGTATTTTTTGAAAAAACTTTTTGAAGGTTTTCCCTTTCTGCATCATTGTCTCCAGATAAAAGCTGCAATTTCAATTTATCTTTTTCAAGATTATGTATCAGTTGAGTAATCCCATTCCTGTAATGGTTGCTTATCTCAAATCTGCCCATAAAAACATCGTTTATCAATACCAAAACATTTGTTCCAGCATGGATGGATGAATAATCATCGTTAAATAACCTAATGAAACTTTCTGATCCAATTTTTATTTGTAACCCTTCTACAGTTGCTTCCAATCCTTTGCTTGTATATTCCTTAAAATACGCTACTGTAGGCAATGTAGAATAAGCTGCATGAATGGATGATTCAATTATTTTGCTCAACGGATGGGAAGATTGTCTACAAATTGCTTTTACTGCCAACAGTTCTTTATTTGTTAATGGCGTACCATGATAAATTACGGAAGATTGGTGGTTTTGTGTAATGGTGCCCGTTTTATCAAAAACAATGCTATCCACTTTTGCCATGGATTCTATTACACTGGCATTTTTTAGGAACAATTTATTTTTGCCAAAAATGCGGAGCATATTGCCATAAGTAAATGTAGCAGCAAGTAGGAGGGAGCAGGGGCAAGCAACTATAAGCACGGATGATACTGCCGGTAAAATTTTGGTTACATCATTTACCCACCAAAAAATGGCTGTAACAATAGCAATGGCAAAAAGTACTAGGGTAAAATACCTACTCCAAGGGTGAATGAAAGATTTTTCTCCATTCTTCTTTTGTTCAAATTTATTGTTGTTCCAGAGTTGGGTAATGTAGCTTTGGGATGCTTCGCCCATTACTTCCAATTGTATGGCGCTGCCTATTTGTTTTCCACCTGCATAAATTAAATCGCCTTTGTTTTTTTGTACCGGCGCATTTTCTCCACTTACAAAACTATAATCTACATTGGCAAAACCGTTTACGAGCAAGGCATCTGCAGGAATCATTTCTTCGTTTCTAATAATAATCTGGTTGCCTTTTTGTAATTGTGTAACGGGTATATTTTTTTCAATTCCGTTTTCAATAACCGTTACACCCAATGGGAAATAGGATAAATAGTCCCTGTCAAATGAAAAGGAATCGTAGGTTTTATCTTGAAACCACCTGCCAATAAGCATAAAGAAAACAATGCCGGTACCAGAATCCAAATAACCTACACCATGTCCACTAATAATTTCAAAATAGCTTCTGGCATAGGTAACCAAAATGGCCAATGCAATGGGTGTATCTATATTGATGTAGCGTTGTTGTATGCCTTTATATGCAGCTATAAAAAAATCGGACGCACTATAAAACAGCACGGGGAGCGATAAAAAGAATATGAGCCAGGTAAAGGTTTCCTTCAATCCTATTTGATCTAAATTGCCTGCCGAAAAATATTCGGGAAAACTGAGCATCATAATATTGGAAAAGCAAAACCCCGCAATACCAATTTTGTAAATCCTTTTTTTATTGAAAGAGGTTTTCTTTTTTATAACAGTGTCTTGTAAGCTTATAGATGGCTCGTAGCCTATAAAGGCCAATAATTCCACCACTTTCCTTAACGAAATTTTTTGGGGATCAAACGCAATAAATACCTCTTTTCTTTGAAAATTGGTTTGCGATTTTATAATATGTTCATTGATGCGGTGTAGGTTTTCCAACAAAAACACACAGGAGGAGCAATGCATTTGTGGCAGCGAAAAGCTAACATTGGTTTGTGTAGGGCTACTAAATTGCACCAATTTTTTTATAATATCCTCATCATCGAGGTACCCAAATCTTTCACTCACAAATTTACCCCTGGCTTTTATGCCTGGATTTTCATCAAATTTATAATATACACAAAGATCATTTTCATTTAAGAGTAAGTACACTTGCTTGCAGCCCTCGCAGCAAAAATGTTTTTCTTCCATTGCAATATCTTCCTCATCGCAGTTTTCGCCGCAGTGGTAGCATATTGTTTTTATAGCATGTGCTGTTTTAATAATAAGATATTTTAAATGAAGTGATACGCTCGGTTTTTGGAATCTTCCTAGCTTATTATTGGCCACAAAATTGTTGCAAGGGCGATTAAGAAGTGTTGATAAAAGTCAGTTGTAAGTATGATAATCATCAGTTTGGGAAATCGGGCAAATGTGCTAGCTAGTTTGCTTTCAAACTTTTACTAGATTAGTAGTTTTAGGAATGAAACATTTGTATATTTGTTATATCAAAAATGGATTAAAATGGCACTAATAGCAGGTATAAAAACAAAAAAAAATACACGTGGCCAGCTCACACATGTAACGGTAGATGTGCGCAAGCACAAAGAAGTAATACAAATGTTTAGCGATCTTGGGCTTATTCCTAAAACAGATTTTCAAAAAAGATGCGAGCAGGGGGTAACTGTCGAAGAAGCACGCAATCACTCAATAAAGCATATCCGGTCCATATGGAAAAAATAATTATTGAGACTAGGTTATATGATGAATTAGATGAATTAGTACAAAAATTATACGATAAAGAATATTTTGGTTTTTTAGAATCTGCGGAAAAATACATTCATAAAATGTATGATTTCATTAATACCATACCTAACTTAAAAGCAAAACTTACTAAACGAAATAAATTCGGAAAGTATTATTGCACATTCAAAGCAAATATTAATACAAGCTGGTACATTATTTTCGACGTAGAAGATGATGTATATTTAATTAGTTTTATCACCAACAACCATTCTCCTAACTACCCAGCCTACATTGGTGGAATGAAATAGAATTTTGCTACTTCCTTTTCGGCGAGGTTTTAAGGGTTGTACTTCTACATTTTAGCGTGTATCCTTGTGTACCCCAGATATAACTTTTACTAACTTAGTTCTTTCATCCCTACAAAAGTTGTAGGGATGATTTGCTTTCAAACTTTTACTAACTTAGTTCTTTCACATCTAATATTTCTATCACACTTGTAGATGTCACGTTGTGATTTGCTTTCAAACTTTTACTAACTTAGTTCTTTCACATCCTATTGTAAGCACAGCTGCAAGCATATTGTGTTGTGATTTGCTTTCAAACTTTTACTAACTTAGTTCTTTCACATCCCATTTGTTTGAGTTCATTACCAGCATCAGGTTGTGATTTGCTTTCAAACTTTTACTAACTTAGTTCTTTC
>JANNGD010000115.1:0-3683 GCA_031380515.1 Ferruginibacter sp.
CCATGCTCACGCCCCGCAGGTAAATACCTTTGGAAGTGGATGGCTTCAGTTTGATAATTGCATTGATAAATTCATGGCTATTATCTGCAATCTTTTCGGGAGCAAAAGAAACACGGCCCACCGAAGCATGGATTATTCCAGCTTTATCTACTTTAAATGCAATTTTACCACCTTTCAAATCTTTTACAGCTCCAGCAACATCATTTGTAACTGTTCCTGTTTTTGGGTTTGGCATAAGATTACGGGGTCCTAGTACTTTACCCAGTTTACCCATTTTAGGCATAACCGATGGAGTAGCTACAATAACGTCTACGTCTGTCCAACCACCTTCAATTTTGGCAATAAATTCGTCTAAACCAACGAAATCTGCACCAGCTGCTGTAGCTTCTGCTTCTTTATCTGGTGTACAAAGTACCAAAACAGATTTAGTTTTACCAGTACCATGTGGCAACGAAACCGTACCACGAATTGCTTGATCAGCTTTTTTGGGATCTACACCTAAACGTACGTGTAAATCTACAGAGCTATCAAATTTTGTTGTGTTAATATCTTTTACAAGAGCAGATGCTTCTTTTAGGGTATAAGCTTTGTTAGCGTCAACCTTAGCATTTGCTAATTTTCTTTTTTTAGTAATCATTTTTTAAAAAGTTTTGTGGTTGACAAGATTAATTTTCCCAAGGAGCTTTACCTTCTACAGTTAAACCCATGCTACGAGCGGTACCTGCTACCATGCTCATTGCGCTATTAAGCGTAAAGGCATTTAAATCAGGCATTTTATCTTTTGCAATTTCTTCTACTTGCTCCCAAGTTACTTTACCAACCTTTACACGGTTTGGCTCTTTGGAACCACTAGTAATCTTAGCAGCTTCCATTAATTGTACTGGAGCAGGAGGAGTTTTAATTACAAACTCGAAAGATTTGTCACCATAAACTGTGATGAGAACTGGTAATACTTTACCAGGTTTGTCTTGGGTACGAGCATTGAATTGCTTACAGAATTCCATGATGTTGATACCCTTAGAACCTAACGCAGGCCCAATTGGCGGTGCGGGGTTGGCTTGTCCTCCTTTACATTGGAGTTTTACATAGCCAGTAATTTCTTTAGCCATATTTTATTTTTTTGGTGATAACGTACCGCCTTATGGAGATACTCCCAATCCCTGTATTTTACGCAGGAATTATTCAAAAGAACTATTTTGGGATTGCAAAAGTAGGGGAAAAACCTGAAATATGAACAAATACCATTAAAAATTTGTCCATTTTATTGGTAGGTCTAAGCAGCAGTGTACATAATTCGAATTTTTTGATGCCACTTTGAAGAAAATACTTTTTTATAAAATGTATAATTGTTCTAAAGATAACGCATAGATAAACGATTGTAAGATAGTTATTATATTTTTACAAAATAAATTACACTTATGCTACTAAAGATATACGTTGATGAAAAGCCTATCTACCTCACAGATAAACTTACAGAACATTTAGAAAAAAAAATAGTACAACCTGATGTAATATATATAACTGAAAAGAAAAATATAGATGCTATATCAATGTTGAAAGAACTGAAACAAACTGATAAAAAAGCTGCTGTTGTTTTACAAAAGGATTTTGAAAAATTAAAATCATCGTTTTTTAAACAATTTGAAATAATAGAAGCTGGTGGTGGTATTGTACAAAATGATGATAAGGCCATCCTTTTTATTTTTAGAAGAGGTAAATGGGATTTACCTAAAGGCAAATTAGAAGAGGGAGAAACCATAGAGCTATGTGCAGCAAGAGAGATTAAAGAAGAAACTGGGTTGAAACAACTAACACTTCACAAAAAAGTGGGCGAAACCTATCATATTTACAAAGAAGACGGCAAGGATATTTTAAAAATAAGCCATTGGTTTTATTTTACCAGTGCTGGTACAAAAAAAACAGTACCACAAAAGGAAGAAGATATTGAAGAAGTAAAATGGGTGTCTACCAGAAATATTAAAGAGCCCATGGGGAATACTTACAGGAATATTAAAGATATTTTGACGGTATTTTTTGATACACCGTAGAAGATGCAAGATTTAAGATTTAAGATGTAAGATTTAAGATTGGTTACTTAGATTTAAAGCTTTGTATGCAGATTTAGATGTAAATAATTTTTTTATCTTTTTGCTAAAATAGCCACGGTAAGCCTACTTACACAAACCAGCTTTTCATTTTCATCGTGCAATTTTATATCCCATACATGCGTGCTGCTGCCCAGGTGAAGTCGAGTGGCAGTGGCAATAACAAGCCCCTCTTTTACCCCACGGATATGGTTGGCATTTATTTCTAAGCCCACGCAAATAAATTTTGATTGGTCTATTACAAGTGCAGATGCAATGCTACCAACTGTTTCGGCCAATGCGCAACTTGCTCCACCATGCAATAATCCATAAGGCTGTAGGGTACGTTCATCTACAGGCATACTCATTTTTAAAAAATCTGCACCTATTTCTACCCATTGCATACCAAGATGGGAACCCATGGTTTTTCCTGTGAAAGGAATATCATCAACAGTAATATCTTTTTTGAACCAGATAGGATTATTTGACACGCTTAAAGTTTTTTTTGATGGTTTTGTTTACTGCTTTGGGCAGAAATTTAGCTACATCTCCCCCATTTCTTAATACATCTCTAACTAAGGTGGAAGCAACGGATGTAAATTGTGGCAAACAGGTAAGAAATACTGTTTCGATATTTCCAGCAATGCTCCTGTTCATATCTGCAATGGCTTTTTCGTATTCAAAATCGTTTACATACCTTATACCACGTAAAATAAATTCGGCTCCTATTTCTTTACAACAATTTACAGTAAGCCCATCGTACAAAACAGCTTCTACCTTGTCGTTATTTTCATAAATTTCATTGAGCCAATCTATACGTTGCTCGTCGCTGAACATGGGTTGCTTGTTGATATTTCTACCAATACCGATTACAATTTTATCGAATAAAGGCAAGGCACGATCTATAATATCGGTATGGCCAAGTGTAACAGGATCGAATGTTCCTGGGAAAAGACAGATTTTCATCAATAAAAAATTTTAAGTACAAATTAGTTTCTTTCTGCAAGCAAATACAAAGCAGCCATACGAACGGCCACCCCATTTTCTACTTGTTGCAAAATGATGGAGTTATTGCCATCTGCCACATCGCTGTCTATTTCTACACCACGGTTTATAGGACCAGGGTGCATAATTATTATTTCTTTGCCTAAACTATCTAATAATTTTGTAGTTACCCCATAAGCCAGATTGTATTCCCGTAAGGTAGAAAATAGCACTTTCTTTTGCCGCTCTAATTGTATGCGCAAGATATTTGCCACATCGCACCATTGCAATGCTTTTTTAAGATTGTATTCTACCTTCACCCCCAAAGCTGCTTCAATGTATTTTGGAATAAGCGTTGGAGGGCCGGCCACCATTACTTCGGCGCCCATTTTTTTGAGCAAATAAATATTACTTAGTGCAACACGTGAGTGCATGATATCTCCCACCAATACTATTTTCTTACCTTCTAAAGTTCCTGTTTTTTCTTGCATAGAAAAAGCATCTAACAAAGCTTGTGTAGGATGTTCATTGGTGCCATCTCCTGCATTTATAATAGCTGTAGTTGGTAAATGCTCCGCCAAAAAATGCGCTGCTCCACTTGCATGATGGCGCATG
>JANNGD010000139.1:0-30629 GCA_031380515.1 Ferruginibacter sp.
TATTAAATTAATTCTATTTACTTGTGTGTATCCACCACCGCCACCGCCACCAGAGGCATCGCTTCCAGAAGTTAGGCCAGAACCACCACCTGCACCCCATAATTTGTACGTACCAGAAGTAACGCCCGGAGGTACAATTAATGTACCATTAGAGTTATAGCTACATTGGAATGCATTAATTACATTTATTGTTACAGATGTAGTTGCTTGAACACCTACATTGTCTGTAGCTATGAAATTTAAAACATACGTTGAACCAAGCTCAGGAGCAGTTGGTGTCCAACTGAAAGTAGTTGAAGATGGGTTACCTGTTGCAGGCAAAGCAGGGCTGAAATTTGCAGCCGAAATAGTACCTGATAAACCTGATACAGATAAATTAACAGTACTTCCTGCATCTGCATCTGTAGCCTGTAAAGGGAAAGAAAGATTTTGACCCGGGCCTACATTAAACACAGCGCCATTGGCTGGTGTAGGAGGGTACACAAATACAGGAGGTGTAGAAGACCCAACTATATTGATTATAAAATCTAAAAAGATTTGATTACCGTTGTTGTCAGTTACTGTAACCATTGCATTGTAGAGTTGGCCTATAGACTTACCTACAGTATTTAATGTGGCTAAACCAGTTGCAGGATTTACTGAAAATCCACTTGGGTTGGTTTGTCCCGCTAATTGGCCTGACACTAAATTTGGATAACCAAAACTTAATGTAAAACCTGCATCAGGGTCTGAAGCAGGGATAGAAAATGTGGCAGCAGCCACATTGGTAGGTAAATTAATAATTGCCGGAAGGGTTGAAATCGGTGAACTTCCCGGGGCATTCGTATTTAGGATAATATACTGATCCCATCTACCATTAGCGTTATTCTGTAATCCACCAATCTTGTCACCACTAGCATATGTAATTCTAGTTGGAGTCGCACTTTTATTTAGGGTAACTGTAGTAGCTCCCGAGTTATTTTCCCACCCTCCGGATGGATCAAGTACAGTCGTCTGGTTGATTAGGACTGACCCTGTATTTCCACCTGAAATAGAAAAAGTGACGTTTGCTTGAACAGCCCCAGTTCCAAGACGCCAAGACTGGCTTGAGTTTAAACGATAAGTAACGGTCGTACTGGTTTCTGATAACCTGGTAGCCGTTAGAAGACCATACCTAAAATGGGAAGCGAACAATGCGGTTGTTGTGAGAAACAAAAAAACCAGCATCATTAGCATGCGTTTAATTGTTCCTCCAAAACCCACATCTAATGCCTCTGCATCTTGGTAGTTTTGAGTAAATTGTTTAATTTTTTCCATTTTTTTTAAGTTTTTTTGATTGATTAAAACTTTTGTTTAATTGATTGGTTCATGTTTGGATGATTGCACTAATTCGGAATTTTACGATCTTGAAAAGAATAACCTTGTGGTAAAAGTTGTTCTATTAAAATATTTGTTATTGGTAGAGATAATATGCAGTAATTGATATAATTTTTTATTGGGGGCACTATGAAGCCCTAGTATATAGCGAGTGTGAGAAAGCAGTAATAATGCTAACAGAGAAGTTGTGGCGTTGGCCCTGTAATTACTTAAGCGATTAAGTATAAAATTGTACATAAATAATTTTTTAATCTTAGCTTTTATTAATAAGGTTGTGTGCCTTATTAGCTTTCAATTAATGTTGGAATAATTATTTCGAATACAAGTGGATCTATTTGGGGTAATTAAGATACCATGCATTCTTTTGTTGAATTTTATAGAATTGGGATATAGCTAAGTTAATTCAGAAATAGTGTTTGGTCCTACTTCAAGAGTATCTTATGGGTATTTAAGAACTTTATTTTTTTATGTATCGGTTTTGATTGTTAATTGATTGTACTATTTTATCATAGATTCTTTGCTTTTTTATCAGTTGCTTGTTTCGTTCAGTTTGGGCAATAAAATTTGACCTTCATTTTCATGAAAAAAGTTTTACAAATGCCACAGGGTAGCATAGTAATAAATAATTACTGTTTTTGCTGGTTAGCTAGGTTGGGTTTTAAAGGAGTTCGCTTTTAAAGTAGTTTGAATATCTAAAGACCAACAAATAGATTCAATTTATTTGGGGGATAAATTAAATGCCTAATCATATAATCAGTAGCATGGTATTCTTTCACAATATTATAACAAAAAGTATAAAAAAAACAAAAAACATATATTTTTTTTATGTTAACTCCTCATTCTACTCAAAATGTGGATAACTTTATAAAACTTCCGTAAATTCCGAATTGTATTAAAATAATCAATAATATAATTGGGTAAATTTACTATTTGGATAATTAAACTTTTATTCTCCTTTGTAGTTTTTTTACGACAGAGATAAGTAAATCATTTTCAATACTATAGCAAAATTAATTGTTTTTTTTGTACTGAATATGTCTATGTAGTACGTTTTAAACAACGCTGCTGTGGCTATTTTCTGGGATTTTACTTAAAAAAACTTATTACCAAGACTTAACCTAAAATTTGGGTAATTCACATTATTTTATTGCTATTTTCGATAATAATGAAGGGCTGTTGGTGATTTGTCATATTCAATGATTAATAATCCGAAAGCTACTAAAATCACTACTATTTTTTGTAGTTAAACTACATTTTATCATTTTTTACTTGTCGTATTATAGTTAATATTTATAAACTTATAATAACAACAACCCAGACTTCCACATAAAATTCATTGGTTTATTATCCCAAAACAATTCGAAATCATCCAAACCAGCAGTTTCATAATTATTTTTTAGTTGTTGTAGAGTAAATGTTGTTTCCCCCATAATAGAGAGTAAAGGAAGCAAAGCTACCAACCAATCTGCATGCGCTTTCGCAATTTGTATTTCCTGTGTATTTCTTTTATTATTAAAAACAAGTGTAGCCATCTCTCTTGTATTTCCTTTTTTGGACTGGGTAAAATAAGTAAAAGATGGAGCATTGCCTATAAAAATAATTTTGGCGTTTGCTTTTAATGTATTTAATGTGGGCTCGTTTAAAGCCTTTTCTATAAAATCAGGTGCTATTTTTGTTTTGGGCACTTTGTCTTCAAACCATTTTTGCAATGGCTCATTAATACCAATATTGTGCATGTAATTGAACAAGGATTTTTTTAAGCCATAGCCAAAAATATCATGATCTCCACCCGTTTCGTCTTCATATTCCACATCGTTGTTTGCAAAGGAACCCAACGTTTCACTCAATTTTTTTATTCTAAATTTTTCGGGGTTTAACCCCACTGGACTATGAGCGGTAAGTGCAAACCTATGCCAAAATGCAGATTGCAAAACACCGGTAGAGAAAAGTTGCCGCACCATTTCCAACGAATCTATTGTTTCTTGATCTGTTTGTGTAGGGAAGCCATACATGAGGTATGCATGTACGAGTATACCCGCCTGTGTAAAATTGCGGGTAACTTTTGCAACCTGTTCTACTGTTATACCCTTGTCTATTAATTGCAACAGTCTATCTGAAGCTACTTCTAACCCACCAGAAACGGCCACACAACCAGATGCACTAAGTAGTAAACACAAATCTCTTGTAAAACTTTTTTCGAAACGTACATTGGTCCACCAAGTAACAACCATTTTTCTTTTGATGATTTCCAACGCTACCGCTCGCATGAGTGCGGGGGGAGCAGCTTCATCTACAAAATGAAACCCATTTTGATTTGTTTGTGCCATTATTTCCTGCATTCGATCGCATATAACTCCTGCTGCTACTGGTTCGTATAGTTTTATATAATCGAGTGACACATCGCAAAAAGTACATTTGCCCCAATAGCAACCATGTGCCATAGTAAGCTTATTCCACCTGCCATCGCTCCACATGCGGTGCATAGGGTTCACCACTTCTATAGCAGAAATGTATTTATCTAATTTTAAATCGCTGTAATCTGGCGTGCCCACTTCGCCTTGTTTATAATCTTTTACTACTTTGTTGTTTATATAAACAACTTTACCATCTTGCAATAAAAAAGTACGTTTTAGTTCATCTACCGTTTTGTTTTTTGTAATATAGGCTACCAGGTTTTCAATGGGTGCTTCTCCATCATCCAAGGTTATGAAATCGTAAAACTCAAATACCCTTGCATCACTTACCGAGCGCAATTCTGTATTGGCAAATCCGCCTCCCATCATTACTTTCACCGCTGGGTAGTGCTGCTTAATCCATTGCCCACAACGAAGCGATGTATATAAATTACCTGGGAAAGGAACAGAAAGTGCGACTATTTTGGGTTTTACTGTTTTCATTTTTGCCTCCAAAATTTCTATCAAAATTTCGTCTACAAAGCTGTAGGGCTTTTGCAACTCATTGTACAGTTCATCAAATGTATTGGCAGACCTGCCCAGCTTTTCTGCATAACGACTAAAGCCAAAATGATGGTCCACCGTTTCTTTTATAAGATCAGATAAATCTTCCAGATACATGGTGGCAATATATTTTGCCCTGTCCTGTATGCCCATATTGCCAAAGGCTTTTTCCAAATCGTCTGTATGCAAAAACCTAGATGCTTCTGGCAACATATCTCTTTTACAAATACTATGAGCAAGTGTGGGGTTATTATCTTGCAAAAAAGAAACAACTGCATCAATGGTATTAATGTAATCTTCCTTTAGCGCAATCATTCTTTTAATATTATCTGAGCATGCTATTTGTGTATTTGCTATTTTTTGAAAAACTGTTTGCAACCCGGTTTTGGAAAACAATGCCACCGTAACTTCTATGCCCAAATCGCATTGGTAAGACGATATACCTTTTTTGTTTAAAAATCCTTTAATATAGGCTGTTGCCGGATAGGGCGTATTTAACTGTGTAAAAGGTGGCGTTATAAGAAGAATGGTTGTAATTGTATGTAGTTTTTGTGCGCAAAATTATGCTACTAAAATGAAAAGAGACGTAAAGTTTTGCTTCTTTATAAATCTTCCTTAAATTGAATTATGAAAACACTTATACTCATACGCCATGCAAAAAGCAGTTGGGCTTCTATAGGTCAACTAGATTTTGATAGGCCATTGAATGATCGTGGCAAAAAAGATGCAGCAGCAATGGGGCAGGAATTGTTTAATGAAAACATACAAATAGATCTTTTTGTGAGTAGCCCTGCTAAACGAGCCCGCAAAACCTGCAAGGCTTTTGTAGAGGGATACAATAAAAACACAAATGATATTTTATTTATTGACAAACTCTACCACGCTCCTACAGCGGTTTTTGATGATGTAATAAATACGCTAGATGATAAAGACAACGTCGTTGCCATATTTTCTCATAACCCTGGCATTACAGAGTTTGCAAGCTCACTTTGTTCAGATAAGCCAATAGTTGATATGCCTACTTGTGGCGTATTTGCTGTGCAAGCTGATATAAATAGTTGGTTGGAATTTGAAAGTGCTAAAAAGAAATTTTTGTTTTTTAAAACGCCAAAAGGGTAATAGCCATCAATGAAAAATAAGTGTAGGTAGAAGATTTAATAGCTATCCTCTATTAGGTGCAAGGAATATAAAATTGTAGAAAAATCCATTCTTCATTTAAAGAATTTACCTATACAAATTTACCTATATCATCTGAAATCTATTTGTGTAATAGTTAAAAGATCACATACAAAACAGCTTTTCTATGAATCTGTGGCTATATTTTTGCTACAGATTCACAGAAAAAAACAGAAATATCATTTTAATCTACCCCGTTAAAAATCATAAATTGTGTATTTCATACACAAAATTCTTTTGCACCCAATAACGGATAGTCATTGAAAATTTTGTATGTAAACTACTTTAGCAGCCTTGTAATCTCAATTTAAACCATTACAATATCTTCTCAAAGAAAAGGGCATTTTTTTCAGGGTTAAAATAGTATGGTTCTATTTGGTAAAAGCCCGCTTTTTTGTAAAGATTTATTGCGGAATGCATATTATCTAAAGTATCTAATCTTATTTTTTCATAGCCAATTTCTTTTGCCATTTCTATGGCCTTTTTTAATAGTGCAGCACCAATTCCAGCTTTACGATTGTTTGGTTTTATATACATTCTTTTTAACTCTGCTATATCCAATGCTTGTTTTCTTACCGCAACACAACCTGTAAATATATTTTCTTGCTTGCTCAATAAAATTGCCCCATCGGGAAATGCATACATTTCTTTTAAGTGCATAAGCTCTTCATCAAAATGTTGAAAACTCAAATCAATATTGAGCCATGTAGCATATTCTTGAAAAAGGTTGGACGCTCCTTTAAAATCTATTTCGCTATTTGCTTTTATTATTTCAACCATTGGTTGTTTTTTTATTGGCGAGATAAACGCCAGCAAAAATAAGAAAACCAGCAAGTATTTTATAAGCTGCCAACGTTTCGCCCAAAAAGCCAATAGCTATTGCCGCTGCAAAAAATGGCTGCAAATAAATATACGCTCCTGCAATGGAAGGTCCCAATATTTTAATGCCATATATATTAAAAAGATAGGCGCAAAATGTTCCACCAAATACAATCAACGACAAAGTGAAATATTCGGCAAACTGGTACGTTTGCCAATTAATAGATTCGAATTCGGACCAACAGAAAGGAAAAATCATGATAAGGCCAAGGGTAAAAATTATACGAAGAACCATTATTGGATTGTAATCTTTCATTAAAGGCTTTACCAACACAAAATAAAAAGTGTAGGAAATGGCATTTAACAGCACAAGTATATCGCCCCAAACCACATCGCTGGGATTGCCCGTTTTTTCTCTAGATAATATAAGCACCAATGCGCCAGAAACGCCCAAGCAAAGGCCAATTAGTTTGTTGGTATTTATTTTTTCTTTTAAAAACCAGGCTGCAATAAATGTAATAAGAATGGGTGTGGTAAGCAACAGCAACGATGCATGTATAGAATAAGTGAGCGACAAACCCTTTATAAAAAGCAATTGATTGATGGCTATGCCGGTGAGTGCACTAAGAAAAAACCGGCCATAATCTTTCTTTTGAATGACACTTTTTTGTGGCTTAAAAAAATACAATACCCATAATAAAAAAGCGGTAACAGCAACCCTAATTAAATTTAAGCCAAAAGCTTTTATAAAGCCTCCATTTATTAAATACTTAACTGCTGTAAAATTTATGGCAAAGAAAATACTGGTGGCCAATAATGCTACATGTGCTTGTGTTTTTACTTTCAAATTGCGTGTCGTATTTGGGCACAAAAATAGATAAGATTAACCAAGAATACCGATAGTATTATTAATCGTTTAGTAATTAGTACGGGGGGGTTTTGGCTACAATGCTCGAGTTTAGAGGGTTTAGAAGTTTAGTTTGCGTACCAAATTGAAACCTATTAATATGAATAAAGATGGATTTATCTAGCGTTGATTATACAACCCTATTCATTTTCCATTTTTATGGTATATGCTTTTAAGAATATGGCACCAAGGTTTTTGTATGGGGGTACATAACTTTCCCAACTTTCTCTTACCGCTTTACTAGGATCGGTAGAAAAACTTTTGGTTAAACTTTGCCACATTTTGCGCCAAGAAAGATCTGCATTGCTTGCAAATACTTGGTTCATATAAGTAAGTATTGGACGATTAATATCGCCAGCACCAATTTCTTTCGTAGATATAATATGTGCTTCTGGATTAATTTCTAATATTTTATTTAAGTTTTGGTAACCACCACAAGAGCCTAGTACAACAATCTTAGCATCGCCTGGCATACGATCCATGGTACGATTTAGCCAATAACTATGGCCACGATGTACTACTACATTTGGTTTTAAGCCTTTTTCTTTAAAATAATTAGCCAAATGAATTTGTGCTGTGTCATCCAAATTGGCGTCGCTTTCCAATGGCTTATTAGCAAAAACCATTACGTTGCCATTTGTAGATATCGCTTCCATCCATTCTTTTTTGTCGGTTACCTTCCAATCTTTGGGTGCAAATGAATTTCTAAACGAAGGATAATATGCTTTTCCATCCTTATCTCCATAAAAAAACACTTGTTCTACAATGCAGCCGTTTTTATCCTGCATATATTTATTGGCCACATCATAAATGGGCGGTATGCCAATTTCTTTGGTAAGGTTAACAGTGGAATCATTGAGCGATAAAAAAATAGATTTAAGTAAGCCATATATTATTTTACCTTTCTTATTATCATTTTCAATAGCAGCCCTTTCATTATCAGTAACATTTTGCAACATACTTTGCTGCAATTTCGTATCTGTAATGCTACTGTAAGAATCTGCCACATCTACAGCATCTTCTAAATTACTTTTTTCTAAGTTTAGCACAAATGCTTTCATTACCAATTCCGATCTGGAAGTAGGCATTGTTTTCAAAAAGGTATCAAGCCTATTATAATTTGCAGCCATTTTTATAAACTTGCGAAAATGATCAAAATTTACGGCAAGCAAAAGAGAGTCGCCTCGAGGTTTTGCGCCCATTAATTGCAACAACCTAGTAAAACTATGCTTATAGCTACTTGTGTATATATCGGCTTCGCACATTACCATCATGTAATAAATATCTTCTGCTTCCAGTGGCTGGATTGCTTTCATCCGGATGGTTAGATTGTTTTGATCGTGTAAATTATTTATCTGGTCTACAAAATGCTGTTTTGCTTTTTTTTGTAAAGTGCTCAATAGCCCATTCGTACCTTGATATGCAATGGCGGTATCAAAATAAGGTTTGCTCATTCTCCTTGAGTAAGTGATAGCTGTTTTCACCAATAATTTGTAATAGCCTACGCTATCGTAGCCTACTTCTCCATCTCCTACATATTTTTTAATACTATCTATGCTTTGTTTACCACTTAATAAATCATCTAAAAAAGGGAAATAAAATAACGCATTGTCTGTTTGGCTAAGTGCGGCTACCTGCATTACCATTTTATCTTTATTGGCATGAATGAGTTTGCCAACGATAGAATTTTTTGACTGGGCGTATGTATAAAATTTTACTGGATTGAGTTTACAAGCCAATGAAATTAAACTATCCGCATAAATTTCTTGCGCATAAGGCGCAATGGTTTCTAAAATTTTATTAGGAAATAGCTGAACATATTTTAAATATATAATGGCTGCTGCGCCTGCTCTTTCGTTTTCATCGCCCAATATTTGTTGGTTTATTCTTGCGATAGCATAAGATTGGGTTTCCAATAAATCAAGAATAGATTGTCCATTTGCTTTTGCTTTCATGGTTTTTTCAAAATCTTCCAACAGCATAGGAAGTTCTACCAATTTCAATTCTTTGTCTTTTACATATACCCTAAAATAGACCAATAAATCAGCTACATATTTCAAATACCTTACTTTATCATTGTTGGTCGGAAATTGGGCATCATTGGTTTCTATCCACTGTCTAGATTCGTTTGGTTTTCTAAACAGCGCATCAGTAACTTGGTTGTTTACTTCGTCGTTATTTCCAATACGCAAAAAGCCATCTTCTTTTTTGTCTAGTTTTTCGCAATTAATTTGCTCTCTTCGAATGTCTTCATGCCATTTTTTTCTGCTTAAAGGAATATTGTTTGTATCGGAAAAGGCCGATGCATTGAAAATGAATAGAAATAGGAAAATTGTAAAAAATGTATGCTTCATAAAGTATTGTTCTATTGCAAATATGATGCAAAATTTATTCTTAATTACTATAAAGACTGTTAAGTTATGCCATAAGTTGCCTTGGGCTTAACAATTTAATAATGCAAGAACCTTACCATAAGTTAGATACCCCTCAAATAGATACTTTACTTTTGCGTAACATTTTAATTATGAGCCTAGCTAAAAAAATTCTCATTGCCGACGATGAGCCAGATATTCTTGAGATTCTTTCTTTTAATTTAAAAGGAGAGGGTTATGAAGTAATAACTGCCAAAAACGGCGACGAGGCTATTGAGAAAGCAAAACAAACCAAGCCAGATCTTATTATTTTAGATGTAATGATGCCCAATAAAAATGGGATAGAGGTTTGTAATATTTTACGCTCTCAACCCGCATATGCTGCTACCATCATTATTTTTCTTACGGCTATGAGCGATGAAAGTTCTGAAATAAAAGGGTTGGAAACTGGAGCGGATGACTATATTGCCAAACCAATAAGCCCAAAGGTTTTATTGAGCAAGGTAAATGCCCTATTTCGCCGTATAAACAATGAAGGCCCGGCAGTTTTAAAAGTGGGTGACTTTGAAATAGACAGGGAAAAGTACATTGTATATCTAAAAGGAGAAGAAATTATTTTGGCACGCAAGGAATTTGAATTGGTAGCATTATTGGCATCAAAACCAGGCAAAGTTTTTTTACGCAATGAAATTCTAAATAGAATTTGGGGAACAGAAGTAATTGTAGGAGATAGAACAATTGATGTACATATCAGAAAAATCAGACAAAAACTTGGCATTGATTGTATAAGTACTGTAAAGGGTGTGGGGTATAAATTTGAAGTGTGAGACCAGTGGGCAATTGCCAATTGCCAGTGAGCAGTTGCCAATTGGCAGTTGGCAAATAGCCCTTTGATTTTCCAACTTATTTTTGCAAACTGCTTTCTGCAAACTGCAAACTGCCCTCTGCAAACTCCTTTTCTTGTATCTTGCAGTCAACATAGTATTCAATGCCTTCTACTAAAAATTTATCTCCACAACAATTAGCGGCGCTCACTGCTGCGGGTTTATCAATACCCATTTGTTTAATTATCTATCTAATCAGTAAAACTTGGTGGGAAGCTATTGTATCCTTATTCCTAATTTTCTTAGGTAGCTATGCCTTGATATTATTTACCCTGCAAAAATTTATTTACAGAAAAATCAAACTAATTTACAAACTGATCTATCAGACGAAAGCAACCAAAAGAGAAGAGTTTTATTACAAAAATATACTTCCACAAAAAGGAATTGATGAAGTAAGAAAAGATGTGGAAGAATGGGCAGAACAACGAAAAAAAGAAATAGAAACTTTACAAGCCAACGAGGCATTTAGAAAAGAATTTTTGCAAAACCTTAGCCACGAATTAAAAACACCCATTTTTGCTATACAGGGTTATGTAGATACCTTATTGGATGGCGCCTTACATAACAGTGAGGTAAATGAAAAGTTTTTAAAAAATGCAGCTAGAAATGTAGTAAGGCTTGTAGGGCTATTGGATGATTTAGATGAGATATCAAAACTGGAAAGTGGAGAAATAAAACTACTGCCTCAGCAGTTTGTAATACAAGATTTAATAAAGGATGTTTTTGATGCCTTAGAGCTAAAAGCCGAAGCAAAAAAAATAACCTGCATCATAAAAAAAGAGTGTGATTTTCCGCTTACATTGTATGCAGATAAGGAAAAGATTAGGCAAGTATTAATAAACCTAGTAGAAAACGCAATTAAATATGGCAAGGAAAATGGAACAGTAGAAGCAAGTGCTTATAACGTAGATGGAAAAAATGTATTGATAGAAATAAGCGATGATGGTTATGGTATTGCTGAAGAACATTTACCCAGAATTTTTGAACGTTTTTACAGAACAGACCTTGCTCGCAGCCGCAAAGCAGGTGGTAGTGGTCTCGGTTTAGCCATATGCAAACATATTATAGAGGCACACAACCAAAGCATACATGTACGTAGCAAGCTAGATGTAGGTTCGAGTTTTGGGTTTACTTTGCCCGCTCGAAAGGATTAACTATGCACTATTTGTTCCCCTGTAATTTTTCTATCTTTTCTTAAACGATAGTAATAAACGTCGCTGTTGGTTTTTTTACGAACAAATTTGTAAATAAATAAAGTAGCAATAAAAGCCGGCGCTATCCCTAACAAAATTGTTTCAATGGGTTCACCCATTAATTCCTCTCTTGAAAAAGATACCAAAAAAGCCAGTACAAAAAGTATACTTTTATACAGCCAGTTTTTAAAATACAATGCAAAGAACCCCGCTAATGTAAATGCAATAGCTACGTGTGATGAGATAAAATTCCTGTATAAAATATTCTCACCGCTATTCTCTCTTGTACCTGCTTCAAAAAAAACTTGTAGGGGTAGTTCGCTAAAATAATTTTTTATTGCTTGAGTTATGATCAATGTAAAAAGTACTGCAAGGAATAGCCTCAAAGAAAGATTCTTTTTTCTTAGAAAAAACATAAGAAACAATACAACCCCTAAAGCAAAGTAAGCATCGCCCATAAAAGTAATATTTACCAGTATAGTGTTCCAAAAATAACTATCTAAAGGACTTGTAAAGGCTATTGTATTTATGGACCCAATCAACATAGTGCCTGAAGCAGTCATTGTAACGGAAAGAATTATTATCCAAGAAATATATCTAGTGGCAATAAGTTTTTTCATATTGATACTTTATTGCAAGAAAGTATATCAATATGAATAAAAAATTATTATAAGGTTATGTAAATATTAATAAATAAACCAAATGCAATTGAGCAAGTTAAAGCATGATTTTAGTAAAAAAAATGAATCATTAAATTTTATACCGTTCGGCTATTTACAAGCCAGCTATCAGCTATTAGAATAAACTTTTGTGCTTTTATCTATAATCGCAAAAACGATAAATATAAAAATTATGCGCAGGCTTATTGTTTCTTAAAATTACAATAGTTGCTATTGAGTCAATTGTTTTATAATACTTATCATTTATTTTTCTTACATCATAATAGTCATCAGAATGAACAATACAATATGCAGTATCCATTTTGGTATCAATTAAATTAAATTTGTTTCTCCAATCATAATGATGCAAGTCTTGCGTAGTACCAAGTCCTATCATTTTTATGCCCAATGGCAATGCAAAATAATATTCTTCGTGTGCACCCCACCAAGTATTACAAATAAGAGGGGGTTTATCTTTTATAGGTCTAGCGGCGTTTTCAGCATTGTAAAGAGTGGCAAATTTTTCACCTGCTTCTTTCCAGCCGTATGCATCTAAACTTATATCGTACTTCCCTAAATCTAATTCGTCCTTATTTCCAAATGTACCTGGATAAAAATTTACACAATAAACAATAAGCATTATAAATATCAAAAAATACAGCGTACCAGCCTTGAAGATAAAACTATATTTCGAAAATTTCATGTCAGAAAAGCCAATTGCCGCAATTGGAATAAGGGTAATGTACGCAGGGCCACTCCAATGTGGCAGAGAAATTTTAAATAATGCAATGTAAAAAATAGCTGCTAACAAAGACAAGGCTATAAACTTAAATACTGTAACCGCAGAAAATACTTTTTCGCTAAATCTTGTTCTATAGAAAAAAATAATTATTAACACAATATTAAATGGATTATTAATGACAAGCTGCCCTACCATTTCCTTTAATAGCCCAAACCAATTCAGTGTTATACTTCCATCCTCTATTACACGTGCACTATGAAAACGATAAGTAATAAAATCATTGTTAATATTCCAAATTAAAATCGGTGAAATGATAATGGCAGTAATGAAAGCTGCTAGGTAGAAATAAGGGTTTGAAAATAATGAACGTTTAAAAAATAATATATACAAAAACATGCCTTCCCACAAAAAAACAGCATGTACTTTACTCATAATGGCCAGTCCGGCTGCTATACCAAATAACAGCCAGTATTTTACCCTGTTTTCATCTTCAAATATTTTTGTAATAAAGTACAAGCTTGCAGTCCAAAAAACCATTTGTGCTGTATCGGGTGTTATTAAAATTCCTGCACTAATAGCAGCATAAAAAGAGCAATTGTATAAAAAAACACCTACAAAAGCTGCCCTATCTGTACTGATAGTCATTATGGTTTTATACATAAAAAAAGAACCAATGGCACATCCCATAAAGCTTCCTAATCTTATAAAAAAGACATACTCTTCTAGCCATAAATTAAGTGTGGTTATTTTAATAAAAATAGCAACCATTGGGGGGTGATCAAAATAATTCCATTGTAGGTGCTGGCTGTATGTCCAATAATATGATTCATCGTTTCCTAAATCTAAAAACGAAGAAAGAATGATTCTAATAAAAGAAAAAAAGGCAACTATTAAGATAGATTTCTGGGCATATGTAATTGCCCTTAATGATTTATATAAAGAAGATACTACCATTATTATTAAGGAAATAACCAATTAAGAGTTTTAACTATCTAGTATAAAGTTAGTTAAATCGTTTTGGGTTACAAAACCATCAAAATTCCATAATGATTAGGTAACATTGATTTTACAATCAGGCAACATACTTGTTACAATTTGCACCCATGGAATTTGTATCAATAAGTACTTCTTTATTTACTAGGCATAAAAAGTATTTTGTTTCATTGCTATTCTTTATACTGCTATCCTCCCTGTTCCTAATTACAACAAATAAAGCATTCAGTTTTATCAGTTTAAATATTTATCATTCTTTTTGGCTCAATGTTTTCTTTATAAACTTTACTTTTATTGGAGATGGTATTTTTGCCATTTGTTTAATTGCTTTTATCTTTTTTTATAAAAAAAACAAACAGCTAGCTTTAGCTTTGTCATATTCATTTCTACTTTCTGGAATAGCAGCACAAATCATAAAAAATCTTATACACTCCCCTAGGCCAAAGTTATATTTTGAACCTGGGCAGTATCTTTATTTTATAGATGGAGTTACACATGCCAATTATGCGAGTTTCCCCTCTGGCCATACTGCCACCGCATTTGCCATTGCAACTGTACTTGCCTTGATGTTAAAAAATAAAAAATGGCAGTTGCCCCTACTATTATTAGCCATTCTAGTTGGTTATTCTCGCATTTACCTTGCACAGCATTTTCTAATTGACGTAATTATTGGCGCTTCAATTGGTAGTTTATCCGGCGTTTTTTCGTTTTACCTTATAAGGAATTCAAAAATCATCAAGCTATTTTTTAAGAAACAATATAGATTAATTCGGTCGTCTACAAGGCGTTTACCTTCAACCACCACTGTTGGCACTTATGAGTAGTATCTTAAATACACAATTTATTCAATTTGGTATGGTAGGATTTGGCGGAATGCTGCTTGATTTTTCTGTTACATGGCTATGTAAAGAAAAGCTAATCATAAATAAGTATTTATCTAATACGCTAGGCTTTTGTGTAGCTATTTCCAATAATTTTCTATTAAATCGTTACTGGACTTTTAATGAAGTAGTGCAAAATATAAGTATACAGTTTTCTAAATTTGCAATGGTATCTGTATCTGGTTTAATCATAAATAATTTTCTTCTTTTTTTACTTGTAAAATATGTAAAAGGCAATTTTTATGTAACAAAATTTGCAGTTATTTGCATGGTTTTTTTATGGAACTATTTCATTAACCTCAGTTTTACTTTTAAGTAAATGACAGATGAATTAAAAAAAAAGACAATCTTTTTAATTGCAATATCCAGCATACTAAGATGCATTGTTGCATGCTGCATAGAACTTGGAAATGATGAGGTTTACTACCGCATGTATGCACAATATCTCCAATGGAATTATTTTGATCACCCCCCAATGGTGGCATGGCTTATTAGAATTACCACATTCAATCTATTTGCAGACAATTCACTATTTATAAGAATTGGTGCAGTAATATCTGCTGCTGTTACTAGCTATCTACTATATTTATGTGGTAAAAAATTGAACAACAGCTATACGGGCTATTTAGCAGTCGTTATATATACCGCTACTTTATATGGTAGTATTATTGCTGGCACTTTTATTTTACCAGATTCGCCACAAACGGCATATTGGGTTAGTGGTTTGTATTTGTTACTGTGCATTGTGCGCACAAATTCGATTGACAAATCTGCTAAAAAAAACATGCTCCTCTTTGGGATTGTTGTTGGTATTGCCATGTTGTGTAAAATACATAGCATTTTTTTATGGGTAGGTTTTTTGGGATATGTTTGTTGTTACAATAGGAAATGGCTTATGCAACCCACGCTTTATATTGCCGGTTTTATTACTTTGCTCTTATTTTACCCAGTAATACAATGGAATATTAACAACCACTTTGTAACCTATCTTTTTCATGGAAAAAGAGTTGCCATCAGTTCATCGGGAGTGGAATTTTCGTCTTTCTTTACGTTTCTTGCCGGGCAAATTTTTTATTACAATCCAATAATAGCTTTTTATATATTAATAGCTACTATTGCTGGGCTAAGAAACAAAATAGGCATATCGTCTTATCAAAAAAAGCTGTTGTTTTTTTGTAGCTTTCCTTTAATAGTTATATGTACGATAGCTGCACTATTTAATACAATTTTACCCCATTGGACCGCACCCTCTTTTGTTACACTTGTATTATTAACAGCCGCTTATTTTGCACAAAAAAAACCAGCTAACATAATCACAAAAATGATATTTCCAAAACCATTGCAATATGCTATGGGTTTGCTGATAGGTATAATCATTGGGGGAATTATAGTTGTAAATTTTTATCCCGGCACTTTGGGTAAAAAAGAAAAAGTATCTTTAGGAGAGGGGGATTTTACATTAGATATGTATGGTTGGAAAAGTATAAAAGAGCCAATTAAAAAAATCATTAAACAAGATATTTTAACCAGGGAAATGAAAAGCGATGCAAGTATTATTTGCAACAAATGGTTTCCTGCAGCACATGTAGACAAATACATAGCCATGCCTTTACATAAAAATTTTATAGCTATAGGAGATACAAATGATATACATCAATATGCTTGGATAAATAACAATAGAAAAAAATTAAAAACCGGAGATGATGCTTATTGTATTGTACCTTCTAACAACTATGAGGATGTAAGAATATTATATAAAAAATATTTTAAAACAATTTTACCTCCAATAATAATTGAACAAAAACGAAACGGTTTTATTTGCAGAAACTTTTATATTTGGAGATTAAAATCTTATTTAAATTAAAGTATTTGCTTAACAATTTCTTAGCGTAATCCTAATATTCATTTAACCTTACAGTTACTATTTGATTATATTACTATTTAACCTTTGCTAAACATTTTGTATGGAACGCAGAGCAATAGATGTAGTGGTGATATCTGATGTACACTTAGGAACATATGGATGCCACGCTACAGAGTTACTTACTTATTTACAAAGCATTTCTCCTCAAATATTAATTCTCAATGGCGATATAATAGACGGCTGGCAGTTTAGCAAAAGATATTTCCCAGCAGCGCATATGGCGGTTATAAAAGAAATTTTAGATTTTATTACCAAAGGTACCAGGGTAATTTACATAACTGGTAACCACGACGAAATGCTTCGCCGCTACTCGGGCTTGAGCATGGGTAGCTTTATTTTAGCAGATAAGTTTTTGCTGGAAATAGATGGGAAAAAAATATGGGTTTTTCATGGCGATGTATTTGACCACAGTACAAAAGGCAGTGCTAAAATATTAGCCAAGCTTGGGGGGCATGGGTACGACTTATTAATTCTACTCAATAGGTTCGTAAATTTTATTTCAAAAACTTTTGGCGGGGAAAAAATTTCATTATCCAAAAAGGTAAAAAACAGCGTAAAAAAAGCAATTGCTTTCATAAATAATTTTGAAAATATTGTTGCAGAGCTGGCTATAGAAAAAAAATACGATTACGTGATATGTGGGCACATACACCAACCCGAAAAGCGCATCATAGAAACGGAGAAAGGAAGTGTTACTTATCTAAATTCAGGCGATTGGATAGAAAACTTATCAGCTTTAGAATACAATAATAAACAGTGGAATATTTATTTATACAATGAGGAAGTATTACCCATGCGGATTGTGAACAAAAAAAAACCTGAGTTAAATGTTGTATCGGATGAAGTTAATTATTATATAAACTCATTAATTCTCTATGATGAAATGAGAAATTTCATTTGACCAAATTTTAGAAGTAGAGAAATAAGACAAAAAAGTTGATACCACTCGAAATATTCATTGGCAATCGTGCATAGTAGTAGACAGGTTCCAAGCAACAATAAAAACAATAATAATAAACACATGAAAATATTTTATGCAGTACAGGCTACAGGCAATGGTCATATAAGTCGTGCAATAGAAATTTTACCTTACTTAGAACAATATGGAAATGTAGATATTTTTCTTAGTGGCAGTAATAGTAATTTACAAATGAACGCCAATGTGCAATACCGTAGCAAAGGTGTAAGTTTATTTTATAGCGGAAAGGGCGGACTTAGTTATTTTGACACTATAAAAGCATTGCAACCAAAAAGAATATTCAATGAAGTAAAACAACTGCCTGTAGAAAAATATGATTTGGTAATAAACGATTTTGAAAGCATTACTGCAATGGCTTGTGCATATAAAAATGTAAAAAGTATAAATTTTGGTCACCAAGCCAGTTTTATGAGTAATGATACCCCTAGGCCAAAGTACAAAGATTTTATAGGTGAGTTGGTTTTAAAAAATTATGCACGAGCTACAAAGTATGTAGGCTTACATTTTGAACAATATGATGATTTTATTTTACCTCCTATCATCAAAAAAGAAATATGGAATGCAACACCAAAAAATGAAGGTCATATAACGGTTTATCTATCTTCCTATTCAGACAATACCATATCCAACTATCTAACAGGAATAAAAGATTTTACCTTTCATGTGTTCACTAAAGAAGTGAAAACAAAAACGCAATTAGGGAATATTTTTTTTATACCTATTGATAAAGACGCCTTTAATGAAAGCCTTATCAATTGCTATGGAATAATTACTGGTGCGGGCTTTGAAACTCCGGCTGAGGCCTTGTACTTGCAAAAGAAAATATTGGTACTGCCTATCAAAGGGCAGTATGAACAATTATGCAATGCCGCTGCATTGGAAAAATTAGGTGTAAAAACCGTTGCGTCTTTAAACAATAATTTTGCCAGTTTGTTTAATGATTGGATTGCAAACAACAACCAACAAAAAATAAATTTTACAAAAAATACCAAAAGCATAGTAGATAGCATGATGCACTTTGCAGACAATCTGATAGAAAATCCTTCATTTGATTTGGAACGATTTGCTTGGCAATGAGATGCACACGAGGCGATTTTATAACGATTAATATTTTCTTAATACAGCTCATTAATTTTAAATGAAACGTTATTTAAAGAATTTTATTACAAACAATTTTTCATTTTGCAATATTACATGTCTTCTCCAAAATAATTAATAGTTAGGTAATGATTACATAATATACTAAATCAACAAGCCATTTAACTTTGTGTTCCAATTTCTTTGTAAAAACTACACAAAATCAAACTTACTGAGTGAGCCTATTTTTACCTGTTTATAATTTAATCATTATAAATAAAAAAAGCATTTTATGAATAAAATATTATTTTCCTTCTTCTTATTATTATTGAATCTATCAGCATTTTCTCAAGTAACCGCCGATCCGGCGCTTAGTCCAATAAAAATAACTTCCACATTAAATGTAATTACGAATGAATTGCAGCTTCCCCAAAATGGTATTGTAAAATTAAAAATTCCAATTTATAATTTAAACCTCGGCAATCAACTTCCTTCAGGCACTTGCAAAATAAAGATTGGTTTAGGTTCCAAAATGGTATTAAGCCCAACATTTAATTTAAACACAGTAAATACTAGTAATTATTTTCAATGGACAGCACTTTCATCTGGTGGTCAGGTTCAAATAACAGGGGAACTGATTGCCCAATTGCCAGCAAATTATTCGGACACAGCTTCCTTTGATGTATTTGGAAATATATTGGGTGGCTCCACTATTACCACTAATTTTCTTGTTACCAATCATAATAGCCCCATAACATTATCAGATGAAAATGGGAACAACAATACTTCTTCATTATTCTATTTCGTAGTACCGGCTGTAGTACCTGTAACTTTTACTAATATAAGAGCTACCAAAAAAGACTGTTCCATTAAAGTGGATTTTAACATAGAAAACGAAATTAATGTAGCTAGGTATGAAGTTGAAATAAGTGCAAATTTAAATAATTTTGAAAAAATAGGTTCATTACCAGCTACTAACGCTAGCGGTTATAATTATATTTTTAATGTGCCAGAAAAATATCAAGTACCTACATGCTTGGTCCGTATAAAATCGATTGACTATGACGGTAAATTTCAATACAGCGAAATTAGAAAGCTATCCAGCATCTGTGATGTAAAATCTACCGTGTCTTTATATCCAAATCCAGTTCCAAAAAATATAAGCACTGTCACTATAGAGAAAAACAATGGCCTGTTTAACGGCAAGTATATTATTTCCTTATTTGATTATACAGGTAAGCAGATTTTACAAAAAGAAATAACATTGATTAATACAGCTAAGTTGTATTATGATGTAGAAGGAATGGCTTCTGGGCAATATTTGATTAAGTTATTTAAAAAAGAAACCGAAGCTTCGGAAGTTTTAAAAGTTTTGAAATTATAACGAGGCGAAAAATAAGAAATATAGATAAAATGATGCTTTGCTTTTTAAAAAGATTAAGTGTCGATAGAAAAACAAAATCAATCTTAAACAAGTTAAAACCAAACTTAACAGACAGAAGGTATTGAATAAATGACTTCTGATAAGAGTAACAATAATATGCAAGGAATTCTGCGATCGCATTATAAATTGATAGAAGATTATATAAACAAACTGCTTGCTGAAAACGTGCTAGACGTTCCATGCCCATACCAATACGAAAGTATTTTAGCACATAAGAAAAAGTTGAACGAAATTTATGATAACTATCAAGAAACACTTTCACAAATGTCTGCCTTAATAAAGCAGTTTGAAGAGCACAAACAATCTGTAAGGAGGTTAATTATTTTGCAAAAAAAGAAAAAGAAAGAACTATTAAAATCACAATCACTAGTTACGGCCAATAAAATGAAAACAAAAAAAAGCTTATTGGTGAGTACAACGTAAAAGGCAACCTTAAATGCAAGAAAATACAAAAGCCTTGTTTTTAACTTTTCCAAAACGCCTTTTTATCAATTAGGAGAAATATTACCTCAACAGCATTTTACTTTTTAAAGACTATACCTCTTTTACTACAAAATATTTGTGAATAATGTGATGATTCTAATTCGCATCAATTTTCTTTTTACTTTTCCGTAGAAAGTTTCAACTTTACAATCTAAGAAGATTGTGAAGCTTGAAACAAATTAGATCATTTTATCTAAAATAAAATTTAGATTATGTGTTACTTCTTGTTTTAGAAATAAACATATAGGTTTATAAACAATAGTCGTATCAACTAACAAGGGATTTATTATTTTCTATTTTCTACATCATCATGGTCTATTTAATGTAAAACCTTCATTCATCTGTTTAATTAATCTCAATGTCAAGCTGGGCCAGTTTGTTGTCAGACAGGCATGTCGAAACTGGTTCAATTTCTTGGGTTTAGCGGCTTTTTTGTTCCAAGATACTCGGTTTCTTCATCCCCAATCGAAGGACACAACTTTTTTATATATAATTATTAGTTTAACAAGCATTGGGAATATAATTTCTATAAACGTATAAATCTTTACCTAATAAAAAAGCCACCATTAATTGTAATAATGGTGGCTTATTGTAAGCTAATCTAATATTAAGATAAAGTGCTTATTTTAATGCTTGATAGAAACCTTGATGGTTTTTTCAAATCCATTGTTATCACTTATTTTTAAAACATACACTCCATCAACCATGTTCGAAACATTCAAATAATTTGTACCATTATTCATTTTACTTTTTAATACTACTTGACCAGTCGTTGCTATTAAGTTTGCTTCTGCATATCCAACAATTCCCGAAAGGCTCACATTCAGTTTGCCATCGTGAACAGGATTTGGATATACCAATAGATTACCTGTTTTACAGTTAACCAGTACCGGCAAAATATTCGAATAGTTAAACCTGCCATCTTTATCAATCATCTTTAGACGATAGAAAACTTTTTCTGATGTTACATTAATAGCTTTATCGTTAAAACTGTAATTTATTTTTGAAGAGCTGTTTCCATTTGCGGCAACAGTACCAATAAATTTCCAATCATTGCTATTGCCAGCATTGCTTCTTTCTATTTCAAAGCGATCTGTGTTTATTTCAGATTCTGTTGTCCAAGTTAATAGCGGTTGGCAATCCTTTAAAGTAGCATTAAAGTCTGTAAGTGTTAAAGGAACTACTGCTGCTGTAACTTCTATAGTAGAAGTGGCAAAATCATCTGCAGTAGCATTACCTGTTACTTGAGTTCCAGCCGCACAAGTTGTACCGTTACCAAAATTTATTTGGCCATTAAAAGTCTGAGCAGATGCAATTGTAACACCTTGAACTTTTAGTATAATATTACGTGACTCATTTCCGCCAATAACATCAGAACTGTTACAAACACGAAGTTGTGTAGGTGTAAGAGTCAAAATTGTCCAACCAATAGGCAAACCCGTTTGTTGAATAGCCGGCAAAAAAGCTACTGATGGTGGTACAGTAACTATAGGTCTTAGTTTAGATACAGCAATACTACCAACCCCTGAATTTGAAATGGTTATTGTAAGGTCATTTGTAGCTCCCACAGATACTATACCAGAATTTGAAGGTGCAACAGCTATTCCAGGATTTGCTTGACCTATAACTATAGCAGCTTTAAAAAGAATTGCTAAAGTTAAAAACACTAATTTATTTTTTTTCATCTTGAATTGCTATTATGTTTAAGAAATTATTTTCTGTTTGTTTTAATAAATTTCATTTCCTTTCTTTCATTACCATTAACGTAAACCAACATATAAACTCCACTTGCTAGCGTACTTATATCTACAGTAGTAATAAAAGCATTTTGGGGAATAAGCCGAGAAATTACCAAGGCTCCATTCATTCCAAATACCTGAATAGAAGCAGTCGTTTCGGAAGCTGGGTGATTTACAGTAATACTATTTTGTGCAGGGTTAGGAAATACATTTACATAAACACAACCAGGTGGCAAAATGGTGACTTGCGAAGTTGCTGTACAACCATTGGCATCTGTTACAGAAAAAGTCCATTTACCAGGCCCTCTTGTAAAATTACCAGTACCTGTATAGGGAAGTTTACCGCCAGATGCTAGCACTTCTACTGTTGTTGTTCCTCCACACTGCCTTATTGCTGGTGCAGACGATCTTGCCTTTAAACTATCTGGCTGGGTTACAATTATAGGAGTTGTTGTCGTAATACAGGTAGGATTTGTAACTGGTCTCACTCTAACCAAATAAGACCCTGCCAATACGTTATTAAAAATATTACTCGATTGAAAATTTGGAGAATTGTTTAAGCTATATTCTAAAGCACCTGAACCTCCAGTTGCCGAAACTGTTAGTGAAGTATTTCCGCCACTACATGCAATTAAACCACTAGTGATAGACGCAACAATAGCTGTTGGTTGTACAATAACTATATTATTAGTAGTTCCAGTACAACCATTGGCATCTTTTACAGTTACAGAATATGTTCCTGCCAATACAGAAAAAGTATTTCCAGTTTGAAAAGGTGCCGTATTTAATTGGTATTCATACGGCAAAACGCCACCAGTGGCAACAGTAGTTAGCGTACTAGAACTACCAAAACAAGTTATGGTACTTGCAGATGCTGATGCTGACGGAGATGCTGGTTGCACATTTACAATAATATTATTTGTAATAGAGGGAACACAGCCACTTGTATTTTGTACCCTTATATTATGTATTCCAGTAGGCACTAAAGTATATCCTGCAGGTGGATAACTTGCAAACGCTCCTCCATCTAAACTAAATTGTAATCCTGTAGTTTGTGAAGTAACAGTTATCGTTCCTGTAGAAACAGTGCAAGTAGGTTGCAAAACACTAACAACCGGAGCTGGTGGTGAAGCAGGCTGGGTATTAATAATAATATTAGTAAATGGGGAAAGACAACCACTAATATTTTGAACAATAAGTGTATGATTACCTGGTGTAATACCTGTAAATCCTCCTGTAGGATATGATACATAAGGTCCAGTATCCAAACTAAAAGTTAAAGCTGCCGTAGCCGATGTAACTGTTATAATGCCTGTAGAAACTGTACAAGTTGGTTGTATAATAGAAACCGTAGGTGCTGTAGGTGCTCCCACTACAGCGTTTATAGTTACGCTCGTAGATGGGATAGAACTGCATCCAACACTATTAGTTACTGTGTAATTATAAGTCCCTGCTGGTATGCTCGTCAATGTTGTAGTTGTAGTATTTCCTGTTATATTCCCAGGGTTAATTGTCCAATTACCCGCAGGCAAACCACTTAAAACAACAGAGCCTGTTGAGACCGAGCAATTAGGTTGGGAAATTGTGCCAATTATTGGTGCAGATGGTGTGGCGGGCTGTGCATTTATTGTAATATTTGTAATCGGAGAAAGACAACCATTACTATTTTTTGCTTGAATAGTGTGCGCCCCACTAGAAAGTGAAATCGGACCTGTGTAATTAACAAAAGTCGAACTTCCATCTATACTAAAATTTAATCCTGTTGTGGCAGAAGTTATGGTTACAATACCAGTAGCTACTGCACAAGTAGGTTGTACAATACTTACCACTGGCGCTGGTATAGCAGCTGGTTCTACAATTGTTATAGTGGTGCTATTTACACAAAATGTATTAGAAACTTGTCTAGCAGATACTGTATATGAGCCTGCAGTTAAACCCGTAAATATATTGCTAGCTTGATAAGCCCCACTATTAATACTATATTCTACAGCCCCCGCTACACCTGTACTTGATGCAGTAATCGTTGTACTGCCAGCGTTGCAAAGTATTGTGCCTGCCGTAGCAGATACAATTAAACCACAAGGAGAAACTACTTCTACAGTAGATGTAGCAAAATCATCGGCTGTATTATTACCTGATACCGAAGCTCCCGCTGCACAAGTAGTGCCATTACCAAAATTAATTTGACCTGTAAAAGTCTGAGCGGATGCAACTACCATACCCTGAATTTTAAGTACAATTGTACGTGATTCACCTCCAGGAATAACATCAGAACTATTACAAATACGAAGCTGTGTTGGGCTATTCGTCAAAATTGACCACCCAGCAGGTAGACCAGGGGTTTGAAAAGAATTATCTAAAAAATTTACCGAAGGTGGTACAGTAATTATGGGTCTTAGTTTAGAAATTGCTATGCTAGCGGTACCAGTATTAGCTACTGTTACAATAATATCAATTGTAGCTCCTACGAATACTATACCAGCATTGGATGGTTGCACAGCTATGTTAGGATTTGATTGTGCAAATGTTGTAGAAACAATATAATTGCTAGCTAACAGAAGTATAATTAATTTTAATAGTTTCATTTTTATTGGTAAATAAAATTTATAGAATTTATTTTAGATTGGTTTCATTTTACTACCATTACTGTAGAGGTAGAAATATTATCTCCTAAATTATCGCCAGCGGTTGTAATACCTGGTATGGAACCGGGTTCAATACCATTTGAAAATAACAGATTACCCGAAATGGTAGAAGGGCCTCCAATTTCATTGCCTTTAATAGAAATAAGTATTTTACGACTTTCATTTTGCTCAATTTTGTCCGTGCCATTTGAAAGGGTTACAACGCCATTATTGTTCGAAATAATTGTCCAACCTTTTGGTAGCACATGCCCGGTTTTTTGAACACTAACAAGTGTAGTTGGAAAACTTATTTGCGGACGGAGTTTATAATTAGGAACGATTTTGATTGCGCTTGTATTACTTATATAAATCTCAAAAAAGATGACATCTCCTTTTTTTACAACTCCTGAACTTTGGGTAACCACATTTATTGCTACATTTTGAGAAATAGCTGTAATACTTGTAAAAAAAGCTAGGATTGTAAGGATAAAGTGATTAAATAGCTTCATTTGAAAATGATATTATATTGAGTAAGATTTCTATTAAAAAAGTAAACAGAAAAAATATTTACACTATTACTTGTTCATTCTTTAATATTCTATTGTGCAAAAGTATCGCTATACTCAAAAGAAATTGTGTTTACAGCATTATGTAATCATTATCTAAATGTTACTAAATGTTGTTTGTTTTTTTAAAAAAAATTCACTCACTATACCATTTGTAATTTGCATTTTACAGAAGCATAATACAACTACACTTTAAAATGCACTTTTATAAAAACCAACAAAATTTAAGCACAATATTTATAAGGTTTGCGAAGAACGAAACAAGAAAACTTAATGAAACTTTTTTGCATAAAAAAACATGCATGAAGAATCATGCATGTTTAAAACCATCCCCCAAATGGTTTAACTATTTACTATAGTTTTTCAAAACGCAATGTAGCCGTTTGTGTACCATCTGAACTTACAATTTTAAGATTGTACTTACCAGAAGCAAAGTCGCCTACTCTGTATTTGAAATTAAGAACGTTGTTAAGCTCTATTTGCTTTACTTCTATAACCCTACCTGCCATATCTAATAAGGTAATGGTATATTTTCTATCAAATGAACCTTCAATTGCTCTAATAGTTACATAATCATTTGCTCTCGCAGGATTAGGGAACATATCTACTATCCACTTTCCGCCGCAGATACCAGCAACTGTTTTAGCATTGCTGTAAAGAACCCTTCCAGCGCTTGATAAAGATTTTACTCTTACATAAAGAACAGGTGATTGCATATCTTTTGGAATAGAAACAGTAGCTACATAAGCTGCAAGATTGGTTGCATTGGTTTGATAAACCTTTACATAATCTACGCCATTTTTGCTTATTTCTACCTCATAGCTGCTTAAATCTAATTCTCTATCTGTGCTAAATGTTACTTTGAAAGAACAATCCGCTTTTACCAACTCATCTATAGTTGTAACTGGCACTGGTGCCGTTTGATTGGTAATTTCATACTTCAAAAATGAAGCATTATTACTTCCATCGTTATCAGATAAAACAGTAACCGTGTTGTGATTTGTAATTAAAAAGTTTGCTGTTATGGTAGAGTGACCTACTAGGTTACCTACTACTTTAAAAGCTACTTCTACTTCATTAAAACTTGCTGGAAGAGCAGTATTTAACTCACCAGTAAGTTGAGACTGTCCACCTCCATTGGTTGCAGACCATGTAAAATAATTGCTAGAATTTACGGTAGATAAATCCAATAATGGATCTAATACCAGTTTTGAACCCAAGCCAATTTTTACTTTACAACTACCTTTTGGCACTGCTGCATCATGCATAGTATTTGCAACAGGTATTACTAATTTTACTAATTGACCAGGCTGAATAAAATTTTCATTTATTTGGTTTCCAGTCATATCAGTAATCTTTATCGAACCCAATTTAGGATCGAGGGTTACTGCTCTTAGCTGTGCAACACTGCTCAAGGAAGCTGCAAGCAAACCACTAAACAGCAAGCCTTTTAAGCTTATGTGAGCGCTTTTTTTGAAATTTACTTTCATAAAAATGTTTTAAAATATTTTAAATAACGGAGGAGAAAATTTCTCCTCCGTTTATATCATTTACTCCGCAGTCATGATTATTGAATTCAAGTTATTATTCAAAATCAATTCTCCGTTTGCTCTTCTCAACCTTGCACTCAATGTAAATGTAGAAATATCTGTTGTGTTACGAGTTAAAGTAACTGCAACATTTACTCTTTGGTTACAAAGTAAAGTACCAGGACCAGGACCAGCTGGATTAGTTAAGATAATAGAAACAAAAGAAGGATCTGTATTATCAATCTTCCATCTTGAGTTATCCAAAGTATAAGTTGTAGATCCAACTACTGCGCTAAATATAGCCGTGTTCAAGTTGATAGTGAAACCAGATACTCTTGTAATTCTGATAGTATCACCAACAGCTGGGTTACCAGCTATTTCCGCTACATTATACACAATGGTTTGCGTTACACCAGAAGTAGCAAAGAAGCTTGATGTAATATCAGAACCCAATGAAATATTTTGTGCTGTACCTGTAGGTTGTGTTACTGTAGAAGTTGTAGTAGCTGTACAACCATTTGCATCTGTAGATGTAATAGTGTAAGTACCAGCTGCAAGACCTGTAAATATACCAGAAGTAGCTCCTGTTGTATTTACTGTAGGACCAGCAATTGTATAAGTAAACGGAGCAGTACCACCTGTAGAAGTAGCGGTTATAACACCATCTGTACCTGCGTTACAAAGGTTATTTACTGTAGTAGATGAAGCTGCTACCAATACTGCTGGTTGTACAATAGTAACTGTTGTAAAATTTGAACAAGTGTTGCTCAAAGGTGCATCACCCACTGCAGTAGCAGTTACTGTATAAACACCTGGCATAAGACCTGTGTTGGATACAACTACGTTTGATGAATTTCTAATTACAACTGTAGTACCTGGGCTAGATGTTACATTGATAATACCATTTGCTGCACCATTACAAGTTACGTTCACTTGTGTAGTAGTTACAGTAACAGGCAATGTGTACTGAATTGTAGCTGCGTTATTTTGTAAGTCTTCATCAATCAATAATGCTGCTAAATTAACAACACTGATTCTAGTAGACACATTTGCAGTACAAGACAATCTACCTTTTACATTAAATACTAAAGTAGAAGCAAAATCTTCTGGAATTGCTGCAATCTGAGTACCAGTAATGATTACGCTATCAGCAACTATTGCAGAAGTAAATGTGAAGTAAGTGCTCAATGGAGCTGTTGCCAAATTGAAACCAGTAGCCAAGCTAAGTTTTGAACCAAGATTTATTCTAAGACTAATTGTTCCGTTTGGTACAATATCAGTTTGGCTCAAGTTATAGAAAGGAATTCTTAACTTATAATCTTGTGTAAACAATAAGCTATTTGCACTTTGAGATGCATTTGCGATAGTTGTAAAGTTCATTTGTCCAACTGCTGGGTCTGCAGTTACAGGAGTAGAGAATGGAGCAATTGTAACAGAAGTAGAACCTGTACAACCGTTCGCATCAGTAACTATAAATGTAAATGTACCATCAGCACGTACAAATGCACCAGTTCCTGTGTAAGGAGCTGTACCACCTGTAGCTGTTACGTTTACGGTAGTAGTACCACCAAATACGGTAATTGGAGCAAAAGTAGCTGCTGCAACTACAAGAGTTGGTTGTGTAATAGTACCTGTTACTGTATTTGTACAACCATTAGCATCTGTAACGGTAAATGTGTAAGCACCTGCTGTACGGGTAAATGTACCAGTGCCAGTGTAAGGAGCTGTACCGCCGGTAGCAGTAACTGTAACAGTAGATGTACCACCATTACATAAAATTGCAGTAGGTGCCGCTGCTGCTACTAAAGCTGCAGGTTGAGAAACCACTACCGAAGAAGATGTAGCAGTACAAAGTATATTAGCCACTTCTCTAGCAGTTACAGTATAAGATCCTGCTGCTACTGCTGTAAAGATGTTACTAGATTGGAATGCACCACCGTTAAGGCTGTATTGAACTGCACCAGTTGCACCAGTTGCAGTAGCTGTAATTGTAGTTGTACCAGCATTACAAAGTATAGTACCTGCTGTAGCAGTTACTGCTATGTTACAAACTGCAACAGCAACTGTAGTAGAAGCTGTAGCTGTACATCCGTTTGCATCAGTTACAGTAACTGTATAAGAACCTGCACCTAAACCTGTAGCAGTTGCCGTAGTTTGAACTGGTGTAGAATTCCAAGAATAAGTGTATGGTGCTGTACCGCCTGCAGCAACTGCAGTAGCTGTACCGTTTGTGCTACCTACAGCACTAATTGGAGTAGATGAAGCAGTAGCTGTTAATAGAGTAGGTTCAGAAATAACAACTGGAGTTGCTGTAGCTGTACAAGTAGGTGTAGCTACTTCTCTTGCTACAACTGTGTAAGTACCTGCTGGCACTGTAAATGTAGCACTTGTTTGGAAAGCACCACCAATGCTATATTCAACCGCTCCAACGCCACCTGTACTTGCAGCTGTAAGTGTGGTAGTACCACCATTACAAGCTATTGTACCTGCTGTTGCAGATGCAGTGATAGAACAAGCTGCTGCTGCAGTAACTTCTATTGTAGAAGTAGCAAAATCATCTGCGGTAGCATTACCTGTTACTTGAGTTCCAGCCGCACAAGTTGTACCATTACCAAAATTTATTTGGCCGGTAAAAGTCTGAGCAGATGCAATTGTAACACCTTGTACTTTTAATATAATAGTACGTGACTCACTTCCGCCAATAACATCTGTAGTGTTACAAACACGAAGCTGAGTAGGTGAATTTGTTTGAATTGTCCAACCAGCAGGTAAACCTGTTTGTAGACCAGATGCTAAAAAAGCTACTGATGATGGTACAGTAATGATAGGTCTTAGTTTAGCTACTGCAATACTGGCTGTACCTGTATTAGCAATAGTTATTATAAGATCATTTGTACCACCTACAGTTACTATACCCGCATTTGAAGGCTGAACTGCTATTGATGGATTTGCTTGGCCTGATGCATTAGATGCTACAAAAAAAGCACCTATGCAAAAAAGCATTAATAATTTTATGAATTTCATCTTTTATATTTTAAATAATAATTAAATATATTTTTAGTAATTAATTAATTGTTCCTATTCCTGAAAGTGCACCATCATTAGATGAATTGGTATCTGCACCACCTACAACAGTTACATTCACACTTTGATTTGTTCCTGCTGGTACACCAGAATTTCTTCTGATAGTAAGACCTAAAGAAGCCTGACCACCAACAGAAACAATTTAGCCAGGTTGAGATAAAGATATGATATTTAAACCACTCTTATAGAATTTCCAAGTTGTGTTATCATAAGTAGCTCCTAGGTTTGCCGAAGTTCCAGC
>JANNGD010000150.1:0-11812 GCA_031380515.1 Ferruginibacter sp.
CCTGTCTTACCCTTAAAAAAAAAAACGACTGCATTTACCACATATCCAGTAAGCTGGGGAGCCAGTATTCGAAAATAATTGGTAAGAACTACAAAAAGTATCCCTAAAAGAAATAAAAATTTATATTTTTTAAAATACTTGTTAAGCGTGGAAAGTTGCGTCATTAAAGCAAAAATAAAGAAAGCAAACTGATTAAATAATGAAATAAATAATGAAAAAGATGCAAACAGTTTTGTTATTAAAATTTGAACCCTTACTTTTGCCGCGGAGAGCTGGCAGAGTGGTCGATTGCGGCAGTCTTGAAAACTGTTGACTGTTACAGGTCCTGGGGTTCGAATCCCTAGCTCTCCGCAAAAACTAACCCTTGTAAACGATAAGTTTTCAAGGGTTTTTTAATTTACTAGACACTTCATTACTCCCTTCATTATCAATACCATAAATTTGTGGTAAGGTAATTGCTTATTAGCCTCGATTGTTTATTTTTACCACTAATTGACATAGACTGAAAAAATTTTTAAAAATATTAATGGGCTTTGCACTTGTGCTACTGTTTTGGGCGGTGCTTATTGGTATGTACTTTTTCTTGTATGATGCCAATAAATGGCTTTTTTATATTTTACTTCTGGTATGGGCCTTTATTTGGGCTTTGGTATTTAAAGGTATTAAACGAAAATTACTTTTCTTCAGTGCCTTGTTGTTGTTATTGCTTCTATATGGCGTGTTGCATTTTTCACCAGTTCAAACTTGGCTTGTAAAAAAAGTATCTGCCAATCTTTCTGAAAGATTACATACAAAAGTTACCGTCGATAATGTTGATTTTCGGTTTTTTAATAAATTGCTGATAAAAGGAGTAATGGTAGAGGATTTAAAAAAAGATACGCTTTTATACGCAGGTATTATAAGCGCTAATGCAAACGATTGGTTCATTTTTAAAGACAAAATTACCATAGAGGATATTGGATTGGAAGATGCCATTGTAAATATGAATAGAAGGGATTCTGTATGGAACTATCAATTTTTAATAGATTATTTTTCTAGCTCAAATACTACCAAAAAAGGGGGTGGAAATAAGACGGATATTGATTTAAAAGAACTTCATATAACCAATGTAAAATTTAATAAAATTGATGGGTGGATTGGCCAAGACATGATAGCAAACATAGGAAAACTAGACCTAAAAATGGAACTTGTTGATTTAAAGAATAAAAAGATACACATCAAAGAAATACTTTTAGATAAACCCTTATTTGCACAAAGCGATTACGATGGTAACAGACCACCGAAAAACAACCTCCAGCAAGTAATAGAAAAAATACCCGTAATTGGAGCATTTAAATGGAACCAAAGTGGCTGGCAAATACAGATGGACAACTTGGAATTGAAAGATGCTTTTTTTAGAAACGATAAAAACAATGCCCTTCCGTTCACAGACAGGTTTGATGGGCAACATTTATTCTTTTCGAGCTTAAATGGCAGCATGAAGAACTTGCTTTTTTTACATGACACACTAAAAGTAAAAATTTCATTAAGCGCCAAAGAACGCAGTGGGCTTATCATCAAAAAACTGGAAAGCAATATGAGGCTTACTCCAGTATTAATGGAATTTAACAACTTGGACTTACAAATAAATAATAGTAGGCTAAGAGATTATTATGCGATGGAGTATACTCGTTTTAGTGAGGATTTTAGCAGTTTTTTACACAGTGTAACACTACATGCAAAATTTAAAGAAAGCACCATTAACAGCGATGATCTTGCCCTATTTGCACCAGCGCTTAAAAACTGGAAGCGAATTTTTTATTTAGAAGGAAAGGCAGATGGTCCTATAGATAACTTTTCTGCCAAAGAAATGAAAATACGTACTGGCAATACTTATTTGGAAGGCAATATTGCATTGCGTGGGTTACCAGATATTAATACAACTTTTATTGATTTTCAATCAAAAGCACTGCATACAAATTATACAGACTTGGTTTCAATAGTTCCTCAAATTAAAACCATTGAAAAGCCCTCCATACCAAAACTTGGCTCTATAGATTTTAAAGGAAATTTTACAGGGTTTATCAGGGATTTTGTGGCGTATGGTACATTTAATACTGCTTTAGGAAATATTACTGCAGATGTAAATATGAAAACGCCTATTGGCCAACCTGCAAAATACACAGGAACTATTTCTAGTACAGGATTCAATATTGGTTCATTTATAAACAATTCTTCTTTGGGTTCGATAGCGCTAGATGTAAAAGTAGATGGTACTGGATTTGCTTTAAACGAATTAAAAGAAAAATTAGCAGGCAAAATAAGTTCCATAAAAGTTGGTGATTATACTTACAAAAACCTTACAATAAATGGTGATTTTGAGAAGCAATTATTCATGGGCCATGCATCGATAGATGACCCAAATCTTAAAATATCTAGCCTTGATGGTGCTATAAATTTTATGGAAAAAAGTCCTGGGTTTAAACTACAGGCAAATGTAGAAAAAGCAGATTTAAAAAGCCTAGGACTTGTAAAAGATACCTTTTTATTTTCGGGCGATTTAGATTTAAATTTCACTGGAAATAACATTGATAATTTCTTGGGTAATGCAAAAGTTACCAATGCAAAATTGCTGCAAGGCAATAATAAATTATCTTTTGACTTTTTAAATATAAATTCTGAAATAATAAATGGGAATAAATCACTTAGCTTAAATACAAATGAAATAGACGCAAACGTAACAGGAAATTTTAAAATAATGGAACTGCCTGACGCAGTCACTGTTTTGCTGGCCAAATATTACCCATCATATATAAAAGCACCATCGTATATAGTAAATAGCACGCAAGATTTTAGCTTTTCTATACAAACAAAAAAGATAGATGAGTATATTAAAATTTTTGATAAAAAATTAAGTGGTTTTAACAACAGTACCGTAAATGGTCATTTTAATTTACAGAATTACGATCTTCAATTGAACGCTTCTATACCTCAATTTACTTACGATGGCAAAATAATAAATAATACAACGCTCATAGCTATGGGTAATAAAGATACTTTGATGACAGATATTGCTATTGAAGATATTACCATACAAGATAGTTTGCACCTTCCATTTACAAAATTAAAAATTGCAACAAACAATGATCTATCGGTAATAAAACTAAACACAAGTGCAAGCAAAATCTTTGGCGATGCAGAATTAAATGCCAGTATACAAACCATGAACGATGGTGTAAAAATACACTTCTACCCTTCTTCTTTTATTATAAACAAAAAGAAATGGCAATTGGAAAAAGATGGAGAACTGGTGTTGCGTAAAAAATTTATTGACGCAAGCGAAGTAAAGTTTTATAGTGAAAATCAGGAAATAATTTTATTTACTGAACAGTCTCAAATAAATAATAGTACAGATTTGATTGCAAAATTAAAAAATATAGACATAGAAGATTTTGCTTTTGTATTACCCAAAAAACCTTCTTTGAAAGGTATGCTAACGGGTAATCTTACCATTAAAGATTTGCTGGGTAAACCATCCATCAATTTTAAAGGGTTTGCAGATAGTACAAACGTAGATGGAAATAATATTGGCAAAATAAATATTGATGCTAATGTAAATACCAATACCGGTGCATTTGACTATAAAGGAAATGTAGATGAAAAAGATAATAAATTCGACATCAGTGGAAAAGGCAATTTTAAAGATACTTTAGGTAATTCTTTTGAAACGTATGTAAAAATAGACAAGCTTAATTTAGCTATTTTAAAACCCTATTTAAAAACAGTTTTTTCGGATGTTCAAGGTACTGCCAATGGCGAAATACAATTAGTTCAAACGAACAAGGCGCTTTCCATTATTGGTAATCCAACTATAACCAATGGTAGTTTTAAAGTTGGGTATACGCAAGTGCGCTATAATTTCGACAAACAGGCACTGCGATTTGGAAAAGATCTAATAGATATAGGTACACTTCAAATAAAAGATACATTGGGAAATACTGGAACGGTAAGTGGCAAAATATACCACCAATTTTTCGATAATTTTTCTTTTGAAAAACTACGTTTTTCTACTCCAAAAATGTTGCTGTTAAATACCACCAAAAAAGACAACCAACAATTTTATGGCACCGTTATAGGTCGGGCAAACATGACACTAGATGGTGATATAGCAAACATGAAAATGAACATTGAAGGAGAACCAAGCCTTACAGACAGTAGTCATGTATACTTACCAACAGGCGATAGCAAAGAAAGCAATGTAATCGATTATATAGATTTCATCCAGTTTGGATCTTTGATGGATAGAGATATTTCATCAAAATCCGTTACAAACTTATTAATAGAATTAGATCTTACTGCAAATCCAGCTTGTAAAATTGATGTAATATTGGATGAAGCTACCGGCGACATAATAAAAGGGCAAGGGAATGGTAAACTTAATATTAAAGTTGGAACAAATGAAGCTTTGAGTATGAGGGGGAGATACGAAATTACCAAAGGACAATATACATTTAATTTTCAATCATTATTGAGAAGACCATTTACTTTAAATAGCGGTAGTATTACTTGGTCTGGCGATCCTTTACTAGCTGTAATTGATATGAACGCTGAATACCTTGTAAAAAACGTAGACATTTCAAGCTTTACTTCTTTAAGTAACACACAACGATTGCAAGAAGACATTACAGTGTTGTCTCACCTCACAGGTACTTTAAAAAAGCCTGATATTGATTTTGAATTTAGGCTTCCAGAAAAAAGCCCTTTTGCCAAAGATTTTTTGGTGCTAAAAAGATTGGCAGATTATAAGACTGATGAAACAGAAATGAACAAACAAGTAGCAAGTTTATTGTTGTTTAACCAGTTTATAAGTGCCAACCAATCTTTTTTTAATGGTGGAAGTATACCCTCTATTGCCACTGGTACAATTGGAGGAATTGTAAGTGCATGGCTTACAAGTTTGTTAAATAAAACGTTGGAAAAAGCTACAAAAGGTGTTGTGTCTTTTGTAGTAGATTTAAATCCATCACTTAATACACAACAGGCAAATCAATTGCAAGCAAATATCCGTTCTAGCTTGCAGTTTAAATTGCGTAAAAATATCAGGCTATTGGTTGGCGGTAACCTTGATTATAACAATGCCATTGCACAATTATACAACACAGGAAATAAAATAACACCAGATTTTACGCTAGAATGGCTTATAAACAAAGATGGTAGTATCGTTGGTACAATTTACAATAGAACGAGTGTTGACCTTACTTCTGGGCAACGTAATCGCTCAGCAATTCAACTTGGCTATAGAAAAGAAGTTGACAGATTCTGGGATATTTTTAGAAGCAAAAAAAGAATCAAACAGTTAGAAGTATTAAGAAATAAAGTTAAATCCACTAAAGGATAAGCATTCTTTACTTTCCTTCCAAAATCTCATGCCCCATTTTATCTCTTTTAGTAAACAAATATTTTTGGTTGTGGCTATTGGGTACTATTTCAATAGGAACAGTATCTACAATTTCTAAACCATATCCCATAAGTCCGGCACGCTTGCGAGGGTTATTACTCATCAATTTCATTTTTGTAACTCCCAATTCCCTTAATATTTGGGCGCCTACTCCATAATCCCTTTGATCGCTGGCAAATCCGAGTTCTATATTTGCTTCTACCGTATCTCTACCCTCTTCTTGTAATTTATATGCCTTAAGTTTATTGAGCAATCCAATACCACGACCCTCTTGGTTCATATACAATACAATTCCCTTACCTTCTGCTTCTATAATTTTTAATGCATTTTGCAACTGGTCTCCACAATCGCATCGGAGCGAACCCAAAATGTCGCCAGTAACACAGCTACTGTGCACACGTACCAGTACAGGTTCATCTTTGTGCCAAGTTCCTTTTTTTATTGCAAGGTGAACTTCACCTGTATTCAATTGAGTAAAAGCAATCAATTCGAAATGACCATATTTTGTAGGCATTTGTACACTAACTTCTTTTTTTATAAGCGTTTCATGTTTAAGCCTGTAAGCAATTAGGTCTTTTATAGAGATAATTTTAAGGTCAAATTTTTGTGCAATTACTTCTAGTTGTGGCAATCTGGCCATACTTCCATCCTCATTCATTATTTCTACTAAAGCACCTGCTGGTTCAAAACCAGCCAATCTAGCTATATCAATTGTAGCTTCTGTATGCCCTGTTCTTCTTAATACACCGGCATTCTTTGCTTTTAGCGGAAAAATATGCCCCGGCCTTCCCAAATCTGAGGGCTTTGTATTTGGATTGATTAAAGAAAGTATGGTTTTAGACCTATCGTGTGCAGAGATACCTGTAGTACATCCATCTCCAAGTAAATCAACACTTACTGTAAAAGCAGTTTCATGTGAGGAGGTGTTATTAGATACCATTGGGTGTAATTCAAGTTCTGCACATCTTTGCTCTGTAATAGCAGCACATATAAGACCACGCCCATGTGTGCTCATAAAATTTATAACTTCGGGTGTTACATGCCTTGCAGCTGCAATAAAATCACCTTCATTTTCTCTATCCTCATCATCTACAACAATAATTACTTTACCCGCTTGTATATCTTTAATTGCTTCTTCAATACTATTCAACATGCTTTTTTTTTGCAAAGTTACCTAGTAATTAATATGATTAGCTCAACAATTTCGTTTATCGAAAAGCATCTAAATGACATCATATTACGATTTAGATTATACCATTTATAAACTTCATAATAAGTTGTTAATAAAACTTGGCGTTATTCACTAATTATTTAGTTTCTTTGCGCCATAAAAAACCAAGAAAATATGTACTTAAAAAAAATTATCCCTATTCTTATAGCAATGTTTGCTATGCCTTTTGCAATGAAGGCCCAGGTTACGACCAGTAGTTTATCGGGTGTGGTGAAAGACGAAGAAGGTAAAGCTCTTATTGGAGCTACTGTTTCTGCAATTTACACTCCTTCTAATATTCGTTACAGCACCGCATCTACCGCTGGTGGTCGTTTCAATATCTCTAATATGCGATCTGGTGGTCCATACACAATAACTATAACCTTTACAGGGCATACGCCTCAATCATTTGACGATATTTATTTGCAATTGGCAGATGTTACAGTTTTAGACCCTAAATTGGTAAAAAACAATACAGAGCTTACAGGGGTTGTGGTTACATCTACGGCAAGAAAAAATGCCATAATGAGTGCCAACAGAACAGGTGCTTCTACCAACATTGGTCGTTCAGAAATTCAACGTTTACCAACTATTTCTCGTAGTTTGAATGAAGTAACACGTTTAACACCTCAATCAAACGGTTCGTCTGTAGGTGGTGGTAACTTTCGTCAAAACAACGTAACAGTAGATGGAGCTGATTTTAACAACAACTTTGGTATTGGTTCAAACTTACCAGCGGGTGGCTCACCTATTTCGCTTGATGCTATTGATCAAATTTCGGTTAGCATTACTCCTTTCGATGTACGCCAGTCTGGCTTTATTGGAAGTTCATTAAATGCGGTTACACGTTCGGGTACAAACCAATTTTCTGGTTCTGTTTATAAATATTTTAGAACCGGTAATGAGCAAGGAGAAGATGTAGGTAATAATAAAGTTATCAGACAATCTTTTAACTTTCAACAATACGGCGTTCGTTTTGGAGGTCCAATCATTAAAAATAAATTATTTTTCTTTGGAAGTTATGAAACAGAAGATAGACCAACAATCGTTCAAAACAGGGTAGCCTCTACTCCTAGCAATCCTTTTAGCGCAACAAATACTGGTGTGGCAAGACCTACAGCTGATTCAATGAACTATATCAGAAATTATTTAAAGACCACTTACGGATACGAAACAGGTGAGTATGACAACTATGCACTAAAAAATGGTAATACAAAAATACTTGGTCGTATTGACTGGAATATTAGCAAAAACCATCGTTTTAATGTTCGTTATAACCAAGTAGAAGGTGGAACACCAAATACCCCAAGTACGTCAACTTCTGGATTGGTTAATACCAATTATTCTGGTACTCGTACTGGGCAAAATGCTTTGTGGTTTAGAAATTCAAACTATTTTCAGGGCGCCAATTTTTATTCAGTTGCTGCTGAGTTAAATTCAACTTTTGGTAAAAGATTTACTAATACTATAAGAGCTACTTATACAAATCAAGATGATTCTAGAACAACGGAAAGTGCCCTTTTTCCTTTTGTAGATATTTTGAGCAGTACTGGTACAAGTGCAACAGCTCCTACTCCTTACACATCTTTCGGATATGAGCCCTTTTCATTAGGTAACTTACGCAAGGTAAAATCATATTCATTTATCGATAATTTTACTGTTAATTTAAATAAGCATTTGTTAACTGGTGGAATTCAAATAGATTTCAATGAAACCATCAATGGTTTCCAACGTGCTGCAATGAGTTACTACACTTTTAATTCTTGGAAAGATTTTGAAACAGGTCAGTTACCAACAAACTTTGGTATAACTTATTCATTGTCTCCGGGATTTGCACAAGCCTTCCCTAGTTTCAAATTTGCACAATATTCTGCTTTTGCTCAAGATGAAATTTCGGTTAGTGATCGCTTCAAATTGACATTGGGATTACGTGCAGATTTGCCAACTTATCCAGATGTGGATGAAATAAAAACACATCCTCTAGTAGCTGCTATGTCCTTTGCTAATGGAGAAAAAATTAATACCGGAGCTTTGCCAAAAAAACGTGTACAATTATCACCTCGATTAGGTTTCAACTGGGATGTTTATGGAAATCGCTCAATGCAAGTGAGAGGTGGTGCTGGGATATTCACGGGAAGAGTTCCGTTTGTATGGATTGTGAGCCAATCTGGAGATGCAGGTTTATTGCAAGTAAACCAAACATTTGGCGGAGCTTCCGTACCTGGTCCATTTAATCCAAATCCTGCTGCTTATTTACCATCTACTGTCCCAGCGGCTGGTACAGTTGTACCTTCATCAATTTCTGCTTTGGCAAATGATTTTAGGTTCCCACAATCATTTAAAGCTAGTTTAGCTTTTGATAAGACTTTTGCAAAAGGTTGGATATTGACAATGGAAGGTATTGTCAATAGGGATCTTTATACTGCAATATTTGACAATCCAAATTTAGTAGCACCTGCAGCATTGAATGTGGCAGGCTATGCTGATAATAGAATGATGTATCCTGGTACTATTGGTTCTAGACAAATTAATTCTTTAAATGCGGCAGGTATACCAACAGCTGGTGGAACAGGCGCTTTTAATACTTTTGTTTTGAAAAATGGAAAAAGAGGATACTATGCTTCACTTACAACAAAAATTGAGAAACAATTTTCAAAAGGTTTCTCTGCTATGATAGCATACACGGGTTCGGTAGCGGCCAATTTATTTGATGGGGGTGGAGACCAACCAGCTTCGGCTTGGCAAGGAACACCTACTGTTAATGGATCTAACTTTTCTCCATTATCATCTGCAAGTTTTGTAGTTCCAAACAGAATAATTGCATCTGTTTCTTATGCTAAAGAATATTTAAAGCATTTGAAAACAACTGTTTCTTTATTTTACGAAGGTTCTTCTCAAGGTAGGTATTCATACACTTATACTTCCGACTTTAACAGGGATGGCAATAACAATGATCTTATGTATGTTCCGAAAGATGCAAGTGAAATAACATTTGTAACAAAAACTTTTGGTACGGGTGCTTCTGCAGTAACACTAACACCTCAACAACAAAGTGATGCCTTTTTTGCTTATGTAGATCAAGACAAATACCTAAGCAAGCGCAAAGGTCAATATGCTGAAAGAAACGAAGGCTTATTTCCATGGAGAAGCCAGCTTGATTTCAAATTGTTGCAAGATGTATTTGTAAATGTTGGTAAAAAAAGAAATACAATTCAATTTAGCTTGGACATTTTCAATTTTGGAAATTTTGTAAATAAAGATTGGGGTGCATTTAAATCATTAGCAGTAAATGGTGGTCAACTTTTGGTACCTACTAACATTAACTCATTGGTAGCTGGAGGAACGGTAAAACCGACTTTCCAACTAGGATCTGATTTTGCTGGTGGTGTTCCTACTTCTACTTTTAGAACAACCCTTACAACAGCTTCAACTTACTTTATGCAATTTGGTTTAAGATATATTTTTAACTAAGCTTATACAAAAAACCCACTATTTAAAAAATAAAAAAATGAAAATGAAAAAATATATGTTAACTATAGTATCATTGGGTGTTTTAGCTACTTCTATGCTACTTGGCTCTTGTAATAAAGATAATACAACTTTAGCTCCAGCTGAATCATACAAATTAATTGGTAGGATTGAACCTACTTTTACAAGTATTACAACGGCTTCTATTGTAAATGCAGAATTCAAACTTACTTTCAATAGTCCAAACAGCTTTGGAGAAGCTCAGAGCGTATTGAATGGAAATTTAAAACTTTCTGGTTACACTGGAATTACCGGAAGAGATACATTAAGCTTTTTTGCTTTAAAAGCTAGTGGACCACCAGCCATTTCCTATATCACAGCTGCAAATTCAGCAATTGGTACAACAAATACTAATTTACTTTATAATTATTTTAATGGACCAGCGGCTACTTTTAATATTACAAATTATCCTTTTTCCAATGAAATTACTTCTGCTTTGAAAGAAGGTGGTGGTTTCTTTCGTATTGGACAATTTCCAAAATATGTTTTTGTTGTTTTAGACAATGTTACAAAATTGTAATCAATTCTTCATAAATCAGAATAATAACTAAAAATAAGTATATGAAAAAAATCATTTCAATTGCACTGGGTTTGTTTTTATTAACCTCATGTAGTAAAGTTGACAGCATAGAGTATGTTAATCCTCCCGTAAATACTATCGCTAGTGGACCAATAGCTTATAATACTATCTCACAAATACTCGGTGCTGCTGAGTATTCCCTTTACAACGCTCTTTTAAGAAGGGCAGATAGACTTAATACCTTTAATTCGTTTGATAATTTAAATCAATTATTAATAGCAACGGATAATGCGGGTATGATACCATTTTTAATTATCGAATCTGGAAATGTTTTAACAACTACTTCTCCATTGTCCGCTTTTGATGCCTTTATTTCTACAACAATGTTTGCAAGTAGAGCTCTAGCTATAGTAACTGGAAACACTAGTTCTGGAAATTTTACAGGATCAAGTACACCTCAAGTCTTTAATACTTTGCTATCAGGAAGAAGATTTACCATTACGCTTTCTAATCCAGGAGTAAGTTATTTTACCGTTTCAACAACCAATACAGCAACACCACCAGTAACAACCACTATACTGATAAAGCCCACTGTTTTTAGAACAAATAATGGCTTTTTATACATTTCAAATAGTTTAGTTTTCTTTTAAATTAACTTTCGTCTTTAAAACCTCCGCCAAAAACGGAGGTTTTTTTATGCCCACAAACGGTTGAAATTTTACTATTTTATCAACATTTCATCCTTCGCTATTTTCTATTAGAAAAAAAGATTTGTTTTTAGTACATTTGAACATATGAGTATTGTACAAAACCTGCAGGAGGCGGTAGTAAAAAGTTTAAAAAACCTTTACAATCAAACATTTACTGAAAAAGATTTTCAAATAAACCTCACAAAACCCGAGTTTGAAGGCGATTATACCGTTGTACTATTTTCCCTACTGAAGAAAACAGGTAAAAGCCCCGAAGCATTAGGGCAAGCGCTAGGCAATGATTTATTAGCAAAATACCCTACCCTTTTTACTGGATTCAATATAATAAAAGGATTTCTTAATTTTTCTATAGCCGATGATTATTGGCTGCAATTATTGCAAAAAAATTATGCTGATATCTGCTATGG
>JANNGD010000193.1:0-7814 GCA_031380515.1 Ferruginibacter sp.
GGGCATCTGGTCTCCCGAGCATTTGCTGGTAGCTGCAGTAAACAGTTGCCTGATGACAACCTTTCTGGCCAATTGATGAAAAATTTAAAGGTTTGCGTACAGGCGAAAATTCAGTAAAAAAGAGAATAAAGACTTTAAACCTTGGTAGTACTTTTTGGGTAACCCTAAAAACCCAGGATGAAGAAGCTATACATAAAATCAATATAAAACCATAATAATACTTTAAAATAATATTAGTAACAATTAAAATTAAACACAATGGAAACAATGGAAACAATGGAACAAACGACAGCTATGCCACGTATTGGCGATAAAGCACCTGAATTTAAAGCAATAACAACACAGGGTGAAATAAATTTCCCCGCTGACTATGAAGGTAAATGGGTAATTCTCTTTAGCCATCCTGCAGATTTTACACCTGTTTGCACATCCGAGTTTATAACTTTTGCTAAAAGAGAACCTGAATTTAATGCTTTGAATTGTCAATTGGTAGGTTTATCAATTGATGGGTTATACAGCCACATCGCTTGGTTAAGAACAATCAAAGAAAAGATTGAATTTAAAGGAATGAAAAACATTGAAGTTAAATTTCCTTTGATTGAAGACATTACAATGGAAGTGGCAAAAAAATATGGGATGATTCAACCAGGCGAAAGTTCAACCAAAGCAGTAAGAGCGGTTTTCTTTATTGACCCCAAAGGAATGATACGTGCCATAATTTACTATCCACTTTCTATGGGAAGAAATTTTGATGAATTAAAGAGAGCTTTGATTGCCATGCAAACTGCCGATACTTACAGCATAGCAACCCCAGCAGACTGGCAACCAGGAGATGATGTGATTGTGCCAACAGCAGGCTCTTGTGGCGTTGCAAAAGAAAGAATGGAAAATGAAGGGGAGATGACCTGTGCTGATTGGTTTTTTTGCACAAAGCCACTGCCAATTGAAAAAATTAAAACTAAATAAATTTAAAATGCACAGCTTATTTCAATTGGTAGTCCTTAAGCCTATGAAAATAGCTTTAATATCCTATTTTTTATCAACATAGTAGACTCATGCTGGCATCACGTGACTACAGTGAAAGCCTCCTGATAACGTTCCCATATAACCAAGTAAAACCAAGATGTGTAATGTGTATTGAAACTAACATATTGCCATCTTGTTATTGGGATATGATTTTGAATACATCATCCAATGCTCAGTGTTTTATTCCTCCATTCAACTTTACAATATTAATCAAACCGATCCGGATTTGTGTTATTTATAAGCAATCACTACTGAAAAAAGGCATTTACGAAAATAATTTCTGACCGTTCAGCATAATTATGACATGAAAGCAGTGCCTTTATATGACTAACATCAGTATAGCGTATGAAGCTCATCATAGTTGGGTATTGTGTGATATAAGTTACAGTGCAGCCATTTTTTTTGATACAATTTTGTGTTGTAATTAGATTATCAACTTAAAAAAATGTTATGGAAACCACTTATCATTACGAAGTAAAAGTGAATTGGGAAGCCGACAGGAAAGGCCCCATGAGTTCTCCCGTTTTAAATACCAAAATAGAAGTGGCAACGCCACCCGAATTTCCAAAAGGTATGCCGGGCATCTGGTCTCCCGAGCATTTGCTGGTAGCTGCAGTAAACAGTTGCCTGATGACAACCTTTCTGGCCATTGCAGAAAATTTCAAATTCGAATTTATCCATTTTGAAAGCAATGCCATTGGTACACTTGAAAAAGTAGATGGAAAACTGATGATCTGTGAAGTGGTTTTATCTCCTGTGCTAACCATTGCACCGGATGCAGACAAAGAAAAAGCCATCCGTATTTTAGAAAAATCAGAAGCGGCTTGCTTGATCTCTAATTCAGTAAAAGCAAAAATTGTTTTTAAGCCCCAAATTAAAATAACAGAACTGGTACTACCAGTTTAAAACTAAATTATATGAAACACGTTGTAATCTTAGGAGCCGGAACAGCAGGCACCATGATGGCCAATCACCTGCATCATCAGCTAAAACATCCTGATTGGGAAATAACCATTATTGATGAAAGGGAAGAACATCATTATCAACCTGGTTATCTTTTTTTGCCTTTTGATATTTATGCACCCGAAGATATTATCAAGACTATTGAAGAGTTTATACCAAAAGATGTAAAACTGGTTAAAAATAAAATCAACCGCATTTTGCCAGCCGCCAATAAAATAGAACTTACCGGCGGCGATGAAATGGCGTATGATATACTGATCATTGCAACAGGCGCTAAAATTGCACCTGAAGAAACCGAAGGTATGAAGGGATCTGAGTGGCAGAAATCTGTTTTTGATTTTTACACTTTTGAAGGATCTTTAGCTTTGCGAAATAAACTGCGGGATTGGGAAGGCGGTAAATTGGTTGTACATATTACAGAGATGCCCATCAAATGCCCGGTAGCACCGCTGGAGTTTGCTTTTTTAGCCGATTCTTTTTTCAAACACAAACACATGCGTGATAAAGTGGAGATTACCTATGTTACTCCATTAAGCGGCGCATTCACCAAACCAAAAGCTACCGAAGCGCTTGAACATTTATTGCATGAAAAAGGTATAAACATAGAGCCTGATTTTGCCATAGAAAAAGTAGATAATGAAAAGAAAGAAATGGTGGATTATGGTGGTAAAACAATTCCTTTCGATCTGCTGGTAACAGTACCAACCAATAAAGGAGATGAATTGATGGAAAGATCCGGCATGGGCGATGATCTGAATTATGTGCCTACCAATAAAGCCACGCTTCAGTCTAAAGATTATGCAAATATTTTTGTTTTAGGCGATGCCAGTAATATACCAGCTTCCAAAGCCGGTTCTGTGGCTCACTTTGAAGCAGAAATATTAACAGATAACATTCTTCGCTTTGTACATGGCGAACCATTGAAAGAAGAATTTGACGGACATGCAAACTGCTTTATAGAAACCGGTAATGGCAAAGCACTACTGATAGATTTTAATTATACACACGAACCGGTTGAAGGAAGTTTCCCATTCCCTGGCATTGGTCCGTTGCGCTTGTTAAAAGAAAGCAGGATGAATCATATGGGAAAACTGGCTTTCAGGTGGATATACTGGAATGTATTGTTGAAAGGAACACATATTCCATTTGTATCAGCAACGATGTCTGAAAAAGGAAAACATTACGCATAAATTATTAAATCTTTAAAATATAAAATCATGGAAAAGACATTAGCAGGTAAAAACATTACCGTAAATGAAGAAGGATACTTAACAGACTTTAGCCAATGGGATGAAAAAGTAGGTGAAGCCCTTGCAGCAGAAGCCAATATTCCTTTAAGTGCAAGGCATTGGGAAATATTAAAGTATCTGCAAAACGAACAAAAGAACCAGGTAGCACTAAGCATCAGGCGTATTGGTAAAAGTGGTGTAACTGACATCAAGGAGTTCTACCAGTTATTTCCAAACGCACCTTTAAAAACCGCAACAAAAATTGCCGGCATACCCAAACCCGCCAGTTGTATTTAATCAATTAAAATTTGTCAATTATGAGTGAAAATAATGGTGCTATAAAAAAGATGATGATCATCTTATCAAAAGGAACATTGGAAAATGTATATGCTGCTTTTGTATTGGCCAATGGCGCCCGTATGGAAGGAATAGCAGCTGAAATATTTTTTACTTTTTTCGGACTGGAAGCAGTGCATAAAAAGAAACTGGAACACCTGCATGTGGCTACAGTGGGCAATCCTGCCATGCATATGCCAACCATGTTGGGTGGTTTGCCCGGTATGGAGGCGCTTACAAGCAGCATGATGAAAAAGGAAATGGAAAAAATTGATATGCCGGATATACATGAGTTTTTGGATATCATGACTGCTTCAGGCGTTAAGCTATGGGCATGCAAACTGGCGATGGATATGTTTCACTACAAAAAGGAAGATTTGTATGAAGGGGTGGATGATGTAATTACGGTAGGTGATTTTTATAAACAAAGCCAGGGCGAGGGAGTGCATATGTTGTTTGTATAAATCAGCAATTATTATGTTAAAAACAGAGCAGCCATAAGCTGCTCTTTTAGTTTGTAACCTTTGTAACCTAAATACCGCTTTTCTGCATTTAGATTTGCATTAATAAATCGAACAAATGAAACAAACTATTTTATCAAATTGGACATTAATGCGGTTTCTACGCCTGGCAATGGGTATTGCCATATTGGTACAGGCTGTAATTGCAAAAGATATGCTGTTTGCATTTGCAGGAATTATATTTACAGTAATGCCGGTTTTTAATATTGGATGTTGCGGCACGGCTGGCTGCGCCGCCCCATCTAAAAAAAATCAGGATGCAACAAAAGATATTATTTATGAAGAAGTGGTTTAAAAATAATGCACTGTATTTTGTTGGCGCTTCCGTTGGTGCCCTTGCAGGATATATTTACTGGCAACAGGTTGGTTGTTCATCGGGTACCTGCATGATCACATCAAAACCAATTAACAGTACCCTTTATGGAGCTATGATGGGTTCTCTGTTGTTTGGGATATTTAAAAAGGAAAGGAAAAAAGAAATTATAAAAGAAGGAGAAACAAATCATGACATTTAACGAGATCATAAACACTGATAAACCGGTACTGGTAGATTTTTTTGCAGAGTGGTGCGGCCCCTGCAAAATGATGGCACCCATTCTTAAAGATGTAAAAAAAGAAGTTGGGGATGCTGTCACTATTATCAAGGTTGATGTAGATAAAAGTCCGCAGGCTGCACAGGAATACCAGGTACAGGGTGTGCCCACACTGATACTTTTTAAAAATGGCAAACCGCTGTGGCGACAAAGCGGCGTAGTACCAAAAGCAGGACTGGTTGGCGTAATAAAAAAATTCACAGTTTAAAAAATAAAAAAATGAACCTATTTCAGAAATTATTCAGCAGTGCGCCCGCGGTTGATTTAAAATCAATTATTAGCGAAGGAGCTTTTTTAGTAGATGTAAGATCACCCGGAGAATTTAATTCGGGCCATGTAAAAGGATCGGTTAATATTCCATTAGACAATATTACACAGCAGCTGGCAAAATTTAAAGGAAAAAAAAATATTATCGTGTTTTGCCGTAGTGGCAACAGAAGCGGTCAGGCAAAATCGATCTTGGAGCAAAATGGATTTACCAAGGTGGTAAACGGCGGAACCTGGCAGGATGTAAACCAATTTGTATAATGAAATACTTTAAATTGGGTCTTGTGGCAGTTACGCTGATGTTTGGCTTATTGTCGTGTATAAACCGCAATGAGGAATCAAATGTAACTGAAACAAATTCCATTGATACAGACGTTGCTAAAACAATTATTGTAGATGTACGAACGGTTGATGAGTGGGTAAATGATGGCCATGCAAACTGCAGCGTCAATTATCCTTTAGCCGACTTGGATAAAAAAATAGAAACATTAAGAGCATACGATAAGATTGTTTTAGTTTGCCGTAGTGGAAGCAGGGCCGCTGCAGCTAAGGAAATGCTTGAACAGAAAGGCGTTAAGAATATTGAAAACAAAGGCGCTTGGCAAAATCTTTCTTGTAAATGATTTTAAATAATTGTAATTTATAAAAATGGAAAAAATAAAAATACTCATCCCAACTGATTTTTCGGTACAAGCTGAGTTTGCATACCTCATGGTAAAAAAGCTCGAAGAAAAAGCATCTGTAGCAATACATTTTTTACATGTTCTTGCCGTGCCAGATACAGTATCCATGGATACAAACGGTATCATTCAAACCTGTGGCGAAATTGATGTGAATTATGTAATAAAGCAAAAAGAAATTGCCGAAAGAAAATTGGCAAACCTTAAAACATTATATGGCGCTGAAATAAATACCCATTTGGTTTTGGGTAAAATTACAGATGCCATTGTACATTTTTCTGAAGCAAATAAATTTGATTTGATTGTAATGGGTACAAAAGGTGCTTGGGGTTTAAAAGAAAAACTTGCTGGTTCCGAAACACAAATTATTGCCCGTAGATCGAAAGTTCCTTTGCTTTCCTTGATGTGTGACCGGTCAGATTTGAACATACAAAATGTTTTATTGGTGCATAATTTTAAAGATCCAATAAATGAGGATTTACATTTATTGCATAAGCTAGTAAAAGCGTTTAACACCAAAATTCACCTACTTCAAATTACTTCTGGAAACCAGCAAGATGAAAAAGAAATGGTTTTTGCAAATATGAAATCATTTGCTGCGCTAAACAGTATTGAAAATTACGAATGTCATTTGATACAGGATAAAGATGTGGAAAATGGAGTTATACATTTCGACCAAATGACGAATATGGATATAATATGCATCGGCACACACGGCAAGGGCGGACTATTTCATCATAGCGCCACCGAAAAATTAGTCAACCATCTTTTTAAACCAATTATTTCATTTCATCTAAATTAAAACATACTTACTAATGAGAGAATTTATAACACAAACTTGGTCTTGGTGGTTTTCTGGAACACTGATAGCAAGTATTATGTTTTTCCTTTTATATTTTGGCAAGAGCTTTGGTTTTTCATCTAATTTAAGAACCATTTGTGCTGCTGCTGGATTAGGGAAAAAAACCAAGTTTTTTAATTTCGATTGGAAAAAACAAATATGGAATATCGTATTCTTAATTGGAGCAATTGTTGGAGGATTTATTGCCAAACAATTTTTGTCAACGGATTTGCCAGTAAATATTTCGCAAGCTACCATAACAGATCTAGCTGAGTTGGGAATTGCTGCACCTACATCATTGCAACCAACAGAGCTTTTTGGCTTAAATGCAATTCTTTCTATTAAAGGGTTTTTATTATTGGCTTTTGGTGGGTTGATGGTAGGTTTTGGTTCACGTTATGCAGGAGGCTGCACATCTGGACATGCCATTAGTGGATTATCCGATTTACAATGGCCATCATTGATAGCAGTAATTGGATTTTTTATCGGTGGATTAATAATGACATTTTTTATTTTACCATTAATATTTTAATTGAATGAAGTTTTTAAAATTTTTAGCTCTTGGAATCGTATTTGGAATCGTAATGGCAAAATCTGAAGCCATTTCATGGTTTAGGATTCAAGAAATGTTTCGGTTTCAAGCGTTTCACATGTATGGTATCATAGGCACAGCAGTTATACTAGGTGTTATTGGCGTAGCATTAATAAAGAAATTTGGCATTAGGGATTTAGAAGGTAATCCAATTCAATTTTTTCCTAAAGAGAAATCAATTATTCGATATTTAATTGGTGGAACAATATTTGGTTTGGGGTGGGCTTTAAGCGGTGCATGCCCAGGGCCAATGGTTGTAAATATCGGATATGGTTTTTTATCTATGACCATTGTATTTTTCTTTGCATTAGTAGGCACGTATTTATATGGATTTTTTAAAGATAAATTGCCACATTAATATAGCATTCATAAAATGATGAGTAACGAAAAAGATATCAGTAATACAGAAGAAAAGCTTATTCAAATAATAAGCAAACTCGTAATGATTGTAGTTGTACTTGTAATTAGCCTAATTGCTATACCCATTGTATTATTCTATAATGAGAATTCTAATAATTCGAAAGAAGAAGTTATTAAAAAACCATCTTCAATAAGTGATACTCAAAAAGGCACAACTGCATATTGGGTGGCAGCCGATATTGATTCTATAACAGAAGCAAATCAAAAAGCGACGGTTGAATATGGTAAGGAATTAATTGTGCATACTTCAAAATATTTTGGTCCAAATGGTAGTATTGCAAAAATAAGCAACGGACTAAATTGTCAAAACTGCCATTTACAAGCGGGTACTGCAGTGTACGGAAAT
>JANNGD010000014.1:0-25703 GCA_031380515.1 Ferruginibacter sp.
AAATTTGCCACCGATTTGTACTGTATAATTTTTACACCTTCTGCATTTTTAATGGCATTAAATAACTCGCTAGTTGAATCAGAATCATTTGCCAATACTACATTCAAGTTTTGAACTCCATTTCCATTTCCAATAAACCCAAAGACTATAATAAAAATGAAAGGGAAAATAATACTAAAAATCAAGGCAGATGGTGTACTTAATATAGAACGTAAGCTTGCCTTTGTAATGGCAAACATGGCTTTTAACTGACTATACTTCATAAGCATATTAATATTATGTAAAGCTATAAGAAAAAAAGGATAAAAAAATTTGAAATTTATGACAAATGTCGTAAATTGTGGGACAAATGTCGGATAAATGAAAAAGATAAGAAAAAATTTACCTACAAAACGGGAAGGCGCTTTGTCAAAAATTGAGGAGCCTACCGTATTGTATGGTAATGTAAGAAAAACAGATGCTTTAAAAGAATTTACGTACAATGATTTTAAAAAAATAGCTGATAAAATACCATTTACAATGTCTGAGTGGGCAATGATTTTGCATGTAAGTGAACGAACATTGCAACGTTATGCAAAAAACAATAGTTCTTTTGCTCCTATAAATGCTGAAAGAATTGCCCTTTTAGAAACAATCATTAAAGAGGCAAAAACAACTTTTGGAAAAACAGACAATTTTTACAATTGGATAAAACGAAATCCATATATGCTAGAAGGTAATTTGTCTATCAACTCTCTTGTTACTTTTGATGGCATTCAAAATGTATTAACCCAACTGGGCAGGATACAACATGGTATATTCGCATGATTGTACATAGAATCGTTCATACTGCTTATGAGAATGATATCTCTGGGGCTGGGGCCAAATTGTTTGGTGGGAGGTGGAATTCGAAAGGTATTCCTATTTTGTACACTTCACAACATATTTCCCTTACCATATTGGAAATGCTCGTTAACAATCAATTTAAAGACTTTTCAATACCATTAAGCCTTGTAAAAATTTCATTGCCTGATAATGTGTCTTCCAACAACATTGAATTAGATAAATTAAAAACAGAATGGATGGAGGATATTAGTTACACAAAATTTATGGGTAATGAATTCGTTAAGTCAATGACAAATCTTTTTATCCAAGTACCATCAGCTGTTATTCAAGAAGAACATAATTTTTTAATAAACCCATTACACAAAGATTTTAAAAAAGTAAAAATTATAGAAGTGAAATCTTTTAGAACAGATAAACGCCTGTTTAGCATTTAATCATGAATAAAGTATATATCCTGCTTGGTAGCAATATGGGCAATACAAAAGCATATTTGTTACAGGCCCAAGATCATATTGAGCATAGTATTGGAACTATTAAAAAAAGCTCCTCATTTTACTGTACGGCTGCATGGGGTGATAATAATCAGGCAGATTTTTTAAATCAGGTGCTCGAAATTGAAACAAAACTAAGTTCTGCTGAATTAATAAGGGATACATTAAAAATTGAAACATCCATGGGTAGAACCCGTACTTTCAAAAATGCGGCACGAACAATTGATATAGATATTCTTTTTTTCAACAATGAAATTATTAAAACCAAGAACCTAACTGTGCCACATCCAGAAATTCAAAATCGTAGGTTCGTATTGGTTCCGTTGGTAGAAATAGCCGCTTCTTTTAACCACCCATTGCTCCAAAAGACGGTAAATAAGCTCCTAAAAGAGTGCCCTGATGAACTAAATGTGCAAAAGATTTAATAACAGTTTTATAGTTTCCTTTTATTTTGCAATAAGATGAACTATAATTTTATAACAATAGAGGGTAACATTGGCGCAGGCAAGACTACACTTTCCAATATACTTAGTCAACATTTTAACGCAAGGCTTATTCTAGAAGAATTTGCTGAGAACCCATTTCTACCCAAATTTTACGAAAGTCCGCAGCAATATGCTTTTCCACTTGAACTATTTTTTATGGCAGAGAGGTATAAGCAATTGAAAGATTTATTGCAAACCAAGGATATGTTTCAAACGGTTACTATTTCAGATTATTTGTTTACTAAATGTTTGTTATTTGCTAAAGTAAATTTACCGGATGAAGAATTTAGGTTATACCAAAAATTATTTGACATAATAAATCCGCAAATTGTACAGCCCGATATTTTAATTTATTTGCACACTCCAGTAAATAAGTTGCAAGAAAATATAAAAAAAAGAAATAGGAAATACGAGCAAGATATACCCAATGATTATCTTTTTAATTTACAAGAAACCTATACACAGTACATAAAACAACACAATATAAAAACACTTTTTGTAGATGCGTCCAACGCAGATTTTTTAGATAATCCAGCGCATGTAAAAATTATAATAGACGCTTTGGCTAAAGAATATGAAAATGGGCAACACTACCTTACGCTACCTTAAAAATGATATCAGTTAATAAAGATAAACTACCCCTTGAGTTTTGGCATTTTATTAGTGCAAAATTATTTTTCACGCTGGGTATGCGCATGATATCTACGATTGTTATCTACCAAGTATTTAAACTCTCTAACACTTACATGGTAGGTATAGCGGGGCTTACAGAGTTTTTACCTGCAGTAGTTTCTGCATTATACGCTGGTCATTATATAGATACGCACAACAAGAAAAAAATACTATCTACTGCTTTTTTTTGTTACGTAATTTGTGCAGCTGTATTGGCGCTCATAAGTTTTACAGCATTTAATTTTACGTCTGCCACAAAGTTATCAGTTATTTTAGGAGCCGTTTTTTGCACGGGAATAATACGCTCCTTCGGATCACCCGCTTCGAATAGTATGATAGCTGCCATTGTTCCTAGAGTCATACTACAAAAAGCAATTTCACTCAACTCTTCTACTTACTTAATATCATCCATTACTGGCCATGCAACGGGTGGTTTGCTTATTGCATTTGCAGGTATTTCCAATGCCTATTTTGTAAGTACTACGCTCCTACTAATGGCTACTATATTGTCTTTAAAAATAAAGTCGAAGCCGCCAATTGTTGCCGAGAAAAAAGAATCGATGGTACAATCTATCAAACATGGGTTTAGGTTTGTGTGGACCAACAAAACACTGCTGGGTGTTATTTCATTGGATCTATTTGCTGTGTTATTTGGAGGTGCAGTTGCATTTATACCAGAAATAGCAGAAACCATTTTGCATACCGGCCCTATTGGCTATGGCTTTTTAAATGCTGCTATGGATATAGGAGCCCTCGTAAGTGTACTCATTTTATTGGCTATGCCTATGCGAAAAAAACAAGGAGTGAAAATGTTGCTTGCTGTTGCTGGTTTCGGGATATTTATCATCGTATTTGGGTTATCGAAAGTATATTGGCTAAGCTTTTTGGCATTAGCGTTTGCAGGCGTGTGCGACGGCATTAGTGTTGTAATTAGAGGCATGATTTCTCAATTGTACACTCCAGATGAATTGAGAGGTAGGGTATCATCTATCAACATGATTTTTATCAATTCTTCCAACGAACTCGGCCAGTTTGAAAGTGGCATAACATCTAAATTGATGGGAACTTTACCAGCACTGGTTTTTGGAGGTGCAATGTCTGTATTGGTAGTAATAGGTACTTGGTTAAAGTTTCCTAACTTAAAAAAGATAGAATATTAGTATAAATTTCATTTGCATATGCTAAAATAATGCTAGACTAAAAACGATATGCAAAAATATTTCGTACTTTCCTAAAAAAAATAATGCAACGACGATCATTTTTAAAAAACTCTTCCCTTACTTTAGGAGCTCTAGCGTTATTAAGCAAAAGTACACTTGCTTCCTTTTTACAAGACCCCAGTTTTAAAATAAAAATGATTACAGATAATATGGGTGTTTTTTCTGAAAAAGGAGGAACCATTTTATTTATGCTGGGCAAAAAAGGAACCATTGTCGTGGATGCACAATTTCCAGATACAGCACAACATTGTATTGATGAAATAAAAAAGAAATCTTCAAAGCCTTTTCAATTTTTGATAAATACACATCACCATGGTGACCATACATCAGGTAATATTGCTTTTAAAGGACTTGCTAAATATGTAGTTGCACATAAAAATTCTCTAAAAAATCAAGAAACTACGGCTATTAAAAATAAAAAGGAAGCACAACAATTATATCCGGATATCACATATGATAAAGTATGGAGTAGAAAACTTAAAAATGAAAGACTAACGCTACATTATTTTGGAAGAGGCCATACCGATGGTGATAGTTTTGTACATTTTGAAAAAGCCAATATTGTACATGTAGGGGATCTTGTATTTAATCGCCGTCATCCTTTTGTAGATAAATCTGCAGGTGCAAATATTGGTGAATGGATAATTATTTTAACAGAGGCTACATCAAAATTTAAAGAAGATACCATGTATGTTTGTGGGCATGCTGCAGATGGTTTTGATATTATAATTAATAAAGCAGATGTTTTACTGTTTAGGGATTACCTCAGTAATGTATTAAAATTTACAAAAGAAAGTATAGATGCTGGAATGACAAAAGAAGCATTTCTTAAAACAACATCTATACCTAATTCTCCCGAATGGAAAGGGGATGGCATCAGTAGACCATTGGAAGCTGCGTGGGCGGAGTTAATGAAATAGTAAATAAGAAGAAAAATTAAAAGGAATAGTATCATAAAAAAAGCCACTTCAAATATAAAGTGGCTTTTTTAATGATATAAAAATCCTCAATGTACTGCTGCTTTTATTGCATTAGGATCATGCTTATATTTGAACAATAACATAAAAAATATAGCTACAACTAATGCATAACCAGCAAAGCACATCCAAATTGTTTGCCAATCTCTTATATTATTGGTTGTAAAATGATCCACAACTAAACCGCTTCCAAAACTTCCAATTACTGCACCTACACCATTTGTCATAAACATAAATAACCCTTGAGCACTTGCCCGAATGTCTGAATTTGTCTCATTTTCTACAAATAAAGAACCAGAGATATTAAAAAAGTCAAAAGCCATTCCATAAATAATCATAGATGACATCAAGAAAAATAAACCATTACCAGGATTTCCTATTCCAAATAATGCAAATCTCAAAACCCAAGCCAACATACTAAAAAACATAACATACTTTATTCCAAATTTTTTCAAAAAAAATGGGATAGCAAGAATAAAAAGAGATTCAGAAATTTGTGATATTGATAAAGTAAGAATCTCGTGCTTTACGACAAAAGAATCGGGGTAGGTAGATCCAAAACTCCTTAAGAATTGACCACCAAATGTATTGGTTATTTGTAGTGCCGCACCCAATAATAAGGCAAACATAAAAAATATGAACATTCGCTTTTCTTTTAATAAAACAAAGGCATCTAATCCCAATTTTGACATCAATCCTGTGCCTTTTATTTTATTCATTGGTATGCAATTGGGCATAGTAAAGGAGTATATTCCCATTATAACAGAAAGAAATGCACTAAAATAGAATTGCATATTGGAGTCTTTCCAACCAGTAATATCTACTATCCACATTGCTGCAATAAAGCCGATAGTTCCCCAAACTCTAATAGGGGGAAAATCTTTTACAACGTCTTTATTATTACTTACCAAAATATTATAACTAACAGAGTTATTTAAGGCAATTGTAGGCATATAGAAACAGCTGTTTAAAAACATAATCCAGAATAAAATATTAGGATTAATATTTCCTGCTGCTACTATTAAGAATGCACCACTAATAATATGGCAAATACCTAATAATCTTTCTGCGTTTACATATTTATCTGCAATTATACCCATTAAAGATGGCATAAATAATGAAGCCAAGCCTAATGTAGAGTAGACTGCACCTATTTGTGTACCACTGAAGCCGCTTTTAAATAAAAAATCGCCAGCAGATATTAGCCAAGCTCCCCAAACAAAAAATTGCAAAAAATTTAATATTATAAGCCTTAACTTAATACTCATAAAAACTGGTTTTGATTAGCAGAAATATTTACTTTATGGTTTGTAAGATATCAAATTATTATTTGCAAGTAGCTTTTTTTTTATTCACCCAAAAATATTTCAAAAAGCAATATCAAAAGTTGATCGGTACAAAAATGTTCCTGCAAGAAGCTATTAGATTTTTGGCAAATTTTATAGCCTATCTAACTATAAAATTAGGAAGCAAATATTTGAATATAATGTAGACCAAAAAAATGTAATCATTTCGCTTATCGAATAGTTATTACATTGATTGTTTCTTAATTTTGCAAAAAATAATTAGATGTCTAATCCTATCGATACATTAATAAACTTCACAACGGATATATCACTTAAACAAATAGCTTCTAAAATAAAAGATGGAACGAGGATCTCGGATGAAGATTGCATTATTTTATTTGAGAAGGCTGACCTGCCATTTGTGGGCGTTTTGGCCAATTATGTAAGAGAAAAATTACACGGTAACAAAACATATTTTAATAGGAATTTTCATATAGAACCTACCAATGTGTGTGTATTTAGCTGCAAGTTCTGTTCCTATTCAAAATTATACGCAAAAAAAGAAGAGGGATGGGAATTAACCATTGATCAAATGCTTGATATTGTTAAGAGCTATGATGGCAAACCCATTACGGAAGTTCATATTGTAGGTGGCGTACATCCGAAAATGGATTTAGCTTATTTTATTGAACTTATCCAAAAAATAAAGGCACACAGGTCAGACTTACATGTAAAAGGTTTTACGGCAGTAGAACTAGATTACATGTTTAGAAAAGCAAAATTAACAGTGGAAGAAGGTATGGAAACATTGAAAAATGCGGGTTTACAGTCTTTGCCTGGTGGAGGTGCCGAAATTTTTCATCCTGAAATACGCAAAGAAATAGCTGGAGATAAAGTTACTGGTGAAGGCTGGTTACATATACATGAAACGGCACATAATCTTGGTATGCACAGCAATGCTACTATGCTCTATGGCCATATAGAAAAATATGAGCATAGGGTAGATCATATGAGCAAATTGCGTTCATTACAAGATAAAACAAATGGATTTAATACATTCATACCGCTAAAATTTCGCAATAGCAACAACGATATGAGCCATATACCCGAAAGTACCATTACAGAGGATATGCGATTGTATGCAATAGCAAGGATATATTTAGACAATTTTCCTCACCTAAAGGCTTATTGGCCAATGCTGGGAAGGCAAAATGCACAACTTTCTCTTTCTTTTGGTGTAAATGATATTGATGGAACGATTGATGATTCTACCAAAATATATAGCATGGCTGGTAGCGAAGAACAAACTCCTACTATGACTACAGAAGAACTTGTAATATTAATAAAACAAGCAAATAGGACTGCAATTGAAAGAGATACATTGTACAATGAAATAAAAGATTTCAGTTAACTATTGTTTTTAAAACGAAGTTATATTGAAAAATAAGCCTTAGTTAAATTCCTAAAATAGTTAAAAATAAAAATCCCCTTTCAAATAATGAAAGGGGATTTTTAATAATGCTATTGTATAGTTTAGAAATTTCTAACGCCTAATTCAGTCCTTCTATTTTTGGCACGACCGGCAGCAGTTTTATTATCTGCAACTGGCTTAGTAGAACCATAACCAGTTGATTTTAATCTATCTTCGTTTATTCCTTTGCTAATTAAATATGTTTTTACAGAGGCAGCACGGTTATCTGAAAGTGTTTGGTTTTTTTCTTCAGTCCCCTGAGAATCTGTATGTCCATCTACATCAATCATTAAAGATTCGTCAGATTTCAACAAAGTTGCAACCTCATCTAAAGCTTTAAAAGATTTAGGTAATAACTTAAAACTACCTGTTGCAAAGAAAACATTTTTAGCAGCGAAATTAATTTTATCTACAACTGCTTTTGAAATCTCTGGGCATCCTTGGTTAGAAGCTGGACCTTGACGAGAAATACATTTATCATCTTCATCATTTACACCATCACCATCTGTATCTGGTATTGGACATCCTCGGTAACGAGCCAAACCTTTAACAGAAACACATTTATCATCTTCATCATTTACGCCATCACCATCTGTATCAGGAATAGGACAACCTTGGTACTTTGCCAAACCGGCTGTTGTAGGACATTTATCGTCTGCATCAGCTATGCCATCTCCATCTCCATCTGGGCAACCTTGTAAGGCTACTTTTCCAGCTACATCAGGACATTTATCATTAGCATCTAAAACACCATCACCATCACGGTCAAGAACAACTGGAGGAGCAACTACTGGTACCTCAATTACTTTTTTTTTTTTTCGGTAGATATGCTCTGTGCAAATCCTAGAGAATAGAAAAGGTTATCTTTAATTATATCTTTGGTTAGGGCAAAGCGGTATTGAGCTTGTACCAAAATATAACTAGTACCACTAAAATTAAACTGCGCTCCTACACCAGTTGGTAAATAAGCACCAAATTCTCCTGTGTAATAACCCGCTCCAAGACCTAGGGTTAAAAAAGGAGAAATAAGCGCATTGTCTGCATAAGGTCTAAAATTCAATGTAGGCTCTAATTCAATTCCTACAGGCTTATCTTTTTGGTTCAATTCGTTTCTATCATCACCTGCATAATCATGGAAAACTACACCTGCACGAGCCGAAAAATCTATTTTGTTTGTTAAACCTTTCCAATAAGATACAGAAAAACCTAAATCCATATCCTGTATTTTGGAGAAAGTTCTATTACCTGCTGAACTTTTTAATGTAAGAGGTGTTTTAATGTCTAATGCATTAAAATGCACTCCAACAAGGGTTCCTTTTTTAGGAGAAGAAGATTTGGTATCCATTGTTTGTGCAGATACACAAGTAACGGCTACTAAAAATGAAAATAACAATGTAAGTTTTTGTTTCATAAATGCTAATTTTTAATTTAAAAGGTTATCTCACAAAAAGACGACTATTATCATATTAGTAATGATAAGAGCATAAGTAAGCAAATGTAATATCTTAATTTGTAGAAATCAAGAAATTTTAACAATATTATAAATTTACTTTTCAAATAATGTTAATTTATAATTGTAAGATGTATTATTTAATAAAATAGCTGCATTTACAACTTAGTTTATTTTACAGAAAAAATAATCCCCTATATTTGCATCCCAAAATACAATGCTGAGGTCCGGTAGCTCAGCTGGATAGAGCATCAGCCTTCTAAGCTGAGGGTCATTGGTTCGAATCCAATCCGGATCACAAACCGAAAGTCTTTAAAACAAGGGCTTTCGGTATTTTTTTTACAATACAAATAAACAAAATACTAATGCATGAATGCCAACAGCTGGATAGTGCATCCCTATTTTTAATCGGGAGGGTCATTGGTTCGAATCCAATCCGGATCACAAAATAAATAGCGGAAAGGCTTTGAAACAAGGGCTTTAGCTGTTTTTTTGAAATTTTTATTTAAAGTATAATTAGAAATGTCTCTAATACTTACATTTTAGATACATTATTGTATTATTTAGATAGCGAATCTAGATATTTAATCGGGGGGCATTGGTTGGAAGACAATCCAATGCACAAAAAAGCCGCTTTAAAGGATAAAGCGGCTTCTTTTAGTTTACATTTTTCTTACCTCAAAAAAATAGTTCTTGCTGGCCTTCCGTCAATAGATATCGTAGCGAATCTATCGCAATTGCCATTTCCAAAATCCAAAATGGCAACGTGATTTGGACCTTGTATTTTTAAAATACCTTGGTCAATATTTTCGCAACTTACTTTTTTCTGTAAAGGAGTTTGTGTAGTGCTGGTTCTAGTTCTACCTTCTGCATTGGTAGTGCTTCTTGTGCCAGAAATGGTATATGCATCATCTCTTATATCGCATATTGTAGTCACTCCTTCTGTCTGGGTAATATCTAAATTGGCAGTGTGCAACCAGTATCTACCATTTAGAGCTGTTATCTTACCTCCCGTAACTGTTCTGTTATGGCTACGTGTACTTGCACCCGCTTGCGTTGTGTTGGTGCGAACGATGGTGCCTTCTCTTTTAAAATCATTTACAACATAGTTGTCAAAAGTAATAGTTGCTTTGCTATTTAGCGCTCTAAGGGAATCAGTCAATAATATATTGATGATCCCTTTACGGGTAATCGCATTTGCACCTGTAGGGAAAGTACAACCAGTACCAAAGTCAATTTTAATATTTTTTGCCGGGAAAGCACCTGTAACAGTTACTACTGCACAACTGCCAATCCAATTATTTGTAAGTATGCCCACACAACCACCAAGCCCTCCCAGCATCCCATTTCTTGCTGCTGCTTCTTCCATTACTTCTCCATCGTCCTGATTTAGGTTATCTGCCACAGCTTGGTTTCCAGTGGCTTCAAATGTTGTTTCTATTTCTGCTGCGGTGATGTCATCTGTACTATCTTTTTTACATGATACTGTACCTATTGTAATTGATACAATTGCAAATAAGGTTAAAAAGTTTTTCGTTGTCATAAATATGGTTTTTAGATTTTTATTTTATTTATGACCAGATATGAATAAAAAAGTTTAAAGCAAAGAAAAATAATTTTTGAATAAAATATTGCTTCTCATTTATTCGATGCTGATATACATTTCTTAATTAGTTTATAACAAACTTGATTGGATTCCTTTGCCAAAAAAATCTCTATAATTTGGTCTCAATTGCCAGCAAAAAGAAACATATCTACAATTACAAAAAGAGAAAAAACTACAGAAGCGATACCATTAGCCGTCATAAAAGCAATATTTACCCTGCTTAAATCATTTGGCTTTACGATTAAATGCTGGTAAATAAGCATGCCACAAAATACAATAGCGCCAATCCAGTATAACCAGTGAAACTGTCCATAATAACCTGCATAACAAATAGCCAATGCTGCTATGGCATGCAAAACTTCTGAAATATGAAGTGCTTTTGCTTTTCCCAAAACGGATGGCATAGAGTACAAATTGTTTTCTTTATCGAAGGCCTCGTCTTGCAGGGCAAAAATAATATCGAAACCACTTACCCAACAAACTACTGCTATAGAAAATAAAATAGGTAGCCATGCAAAAGCGCCTGTAACCGCAAGATACGCTCCTATGGGTGCAAGGCTAAGTCCAATGCCTAATACCAAGTGGCACAAAAAAGTAAACCGCTTTGTATAACTGTAAAATAAAATTACAAACAATGCCACAGGACTTAAATAAGAGCAAATGCGATTGATAAAAAATGTGCAAACAACAAAAAGTATACACATTAAAATAGTAAAGTACAAAGCATTTTTTTCTGTGATAATCCCAGCAGGTATTTCTCTGATAGCGGTGCGGGGGTTTTTGGCATCAAATTGTCTATCGAGGTAACGGTTGAATGCCATGGCTGCGGAACGGGCTGTTATCATGCAGAGGATAACAAGAATAAATACATGCCATTTGTATTGAAAATAAATAAGAAACTTCTCAGCTAAAGAAGGTGGAAATAAATACAATATTTCATTTAATGTTGAAATATTTAAATTATTTATTCCTAACCCAAATCCAATCAACGCAAAAGGCATTGCAAAAATGGTATGCGAAAACTTTATGAGAGAGAGATAGTTTTTGATGGTAGGCATTTGTACATAACAATTTTAAACGGAAATATGAATAAAGGTAAGTTGAAGCAATGATTTTGTAAGAAGAAATAGATACTAAGGCAAAGAAAAAAAACATTTACTACAAAAGTTTATACAATTAGTGCTAAAGCATTTGCTTAGAACGACACAATTCCATTGATAATCAAATTAATTTTTAAGTACATTTGTAATACCATACTGACTTATTTAAATATGAAAAATTGGTTTCCCCTTATTATCTCACCTCTACAAGTAACAGTAAAACGAATCTTCTTCTTATTATGCATTTGTTGTTTTATTACCCTTAAATCATCTGCATTAAATTATTATTGGGTGGGCGGTACTGGCAATTGGTCAGATCTAAGCCATTGGGCAACTACATCTGGTGGTTCTACATTGCATAATCAAATACCTTCAGCTGTTGATGACGTGTATTTTGATGGAGGTTCATTTAATGCTGCTGGGCAAACTGTCACTTTGAATGCCTCTACTATTTTTTGTAGAGATATGAGTTGGCAAGCTGTTACTAATACTCCAACTTTAAGTGGCTTAACTCAAAATATATTAAAGATTTATGGAACGCTAACTTTTGTATCTGGTATGAATGTAAATTTTTTATCAATGGTTAATTTTGAAGCTACATCAACGGGTAAAACAATTACTATGGCAGGTAAAGCTTTTCGCAACGGTGTTTTTTTTAACGGTATTGGAGGTGAGTGGACATTACTGGATGAATTTAGAGCACCCAGTGTAAGTTTAAATAGTGGGATTCTTAATTCAAATAATCAAACAGTAAACCTTATTAGATTTTTTGCGGGTTCTGCTACATTAAATATGAGCTCTTCAATATTTAACGTATCTGGCGGATCCATAAATCCTGCAATCCCAGATTCTTGGTCCTGTTCATCAACCATCATAAATTGTGGAACTTCAACCATTAATTGTACAGCTAATAATCCACAATTTAGAGGGGGCAACTCAACATATTATGATTTAAATTTCACAAGCACAAATTCTACAAATTCAAAATTATTTGGTAATAATACATTTCGTAATGTATTTTCTAATTCAAAAATTTCTCTTTATCAATCAAATAGTATACAAAATGCAAGTTTTTTAGGAGATGCATTATTAGATTCAAGTAATATTTTTACAAATTTAAATTTTTCAGCAGGACATTCCTATAAATTGAGAAGTGGTGCTACGCAAACTATAAATGGAGTGTTTAACGCTATAGGTAATTGTGGAGCTTTAATTGATATTAGTTCCACTACTTCGGGTAGTCAAGCTAGTATAAGCAAGCTATCAGGAACTGTAAATATATCTTTCGGAATTTTAAAAGATATTATTGCTACTGGTGGAGCAAGTTTTGCTGCTAATAATTCTATCGATCTTGGCAATAACCAAGATTGGACATTTACCTCACCATCACCACAAAATTTATATTGGGTTGGAAACAGCGGTAATTGGGATGATGGCAATCATTGGTCTTATGTAAGTGGTGGGGCTCCATCCGGATGTTCTCCTTCGCCAAATGATAATGTATTTTTTGATGTAAATTCTTTTAACTCTGCAGGACAAAGTGTTACTTTAAACACATCAACGGCCTATTGTAAAGATATGAATTGGCAAACAGTTAGTAATAATCCAACGTTAACTGGCTTAACTCAAAATCAATTAAAGATATATGGTTCTTTAACTTTTGTATCTGGCATGAATATAAATTTTTTAGCTAAAGTTAATTTTGAAGCTACATCAACCGGAAAAACAATTACTATGGGAGGTAAATCTTTTCGTAGCAATGTTTTTTTTAATGGCATTGGGGGTGAGTGGACATTACTGGATGAATTTAGATCAATCAATAATTTAACTTTAAATAGAGGAACCCTTAATACAAATAACCAAACAGTAAATATTCTTGCATTTGAGGCAGGAGCTGCAACATTATATATGGGCTCCTCAATATTTAATATAGCTAACTCACTTGGAGCAAACACAGAATCATGGTCTGTTTCATCATCTACCATTTTAAATTGTGGAACTTCAACAATTAATTGTACAGGTAATAGACCAGAATTTAAAGGGGGGGGATTTAACATATTATGATTTAAATTTCACAAATACTAGTCCTCTAGGTACTCAACTATTTGGAAACAATACATTTCATAACGTTGTTTTTTCTTCGCAAATAACTTTTATTAATTCAAATACTATACTTAATGCTACTTTTTTAGGAGAAACATTTTTATATGCAAATAATACTTTTACAAATTTAAATTTTTCGGCTGGGCAAAGCTATAAATTGGGAAACGGTACTACGCAAACTATAAGTGGAATTTTTAATGCTCTAGGCAATTGTGGTGCTTTTATCGATATTAGTTCAACTATTCCGGGTAGTCAAGCTACTGTAAGCAAGCCTTCAGGAACCTTAAATATATCTTTCGGAATTTTACAAGATATTATTGCTACTGGTGGAGCAAGTTTTGCTGCTAATAATTCTATAGATCTTGGCAATAACCAAAATTGGACATTTACTTCACCCTCTCCACAAAATTTATATTGGGTTGGCAACAGTGGCAATTGGGATGACGGAAATCATTGGTCTTTTGTAAGTGGTGGGGCTCCATCTGGGTGTTCTCCTTCGCCAAATGATAATGTATTTTTTGATGCAAATTCTTTTAATATTACAGGACAAAATGTTACAATAAACCCAACTACAGCTTATTGTAGAGATATGAGTTGGCAAGCTGTTAGTAATAATCCAACGTTAACTGGCTTAACTCAAAATCAATTAAAGATATATGGTTCCTTAATGTTTGTATCTGGAATGAGTATAAATTTTTTAGCAGATGTACATTTTGAAGCTATATCAACTGGTAAAACGATAACTTTGGCAGGTAAAACTATTCGTAGCAGTGTTTTTTTTAATGGCAATGGAGGTGAATGGACATTACAGGATGAATTTAGAGCACTCGGAAGTCTTTGGTTATACCGTGGGATTCTTAATACAAATAATCAAACAGTAAATCTTAATGCATTTGTGTTAGGCTCTGCTACATTAAACATGGGTTCGTCAGTATTTAATTTAGCTAATAATAATGGTGGCACAGGTAGTTGGACGATTTTTTCTACTTCTGCAGTTTTAAATTGTGGAACTTCGACTATTAACTGTTCAGGTAACAATATACAATTTGGTGGTGGGAATTTAACCTATTATGATTTAAATTTCACAAGCACAAGTTCTACTTTTTTAGGGTTATTTGGTAATAATACATTTCATAATGTAGTTTGTTCTTCAAACATTTCTGTTTTTCATTCAAATATTATGCTTAATGCTACTTTTTTAGGAGATGCATTTTTAAATGCAAATAATACATTTACAAATTTAAATTTTTCGGCAGGAAAAACCTATAAATTGAAAAATGGCACTACGCAAATTATAAATAACCATTTTCAAATACAAGGATCTTGCAATAATTATATTTTTTTAGAATCCACCACTCAAGGTTCTTTCGCTACTATTACAAAACCTACTGGATCTGTTTTAGGTTTTTATATTCATATAAAAGATATTCACTGTACTGGTGCTGCAGTTTTCAATGCTTATAATTCAACTGACCTTGGAGGCAATACTGGTTGGATTTTTCATCCCGTAGGTCCTTTATTACCTCCAAGCGTAATCATCGGTCCTACAACATTATGTACAGGAGCTACAGGGGTAGTTTATCATATCTCACCTGTTGCTGGTTCCATAAGTTATCAATGGATTGTACCTGCTGGAGCTACTATTGTTAGTGGACAAGGTGACACAACCATTACTGTAAATTTTGGCACTGCAACTAGTGGCAATATCGTAGTAAATTCTTTTAACGGCTGTATCTATAGCTCTACAGGTAACACATTGGCAGTTGTATTAGCAAACCAACTCACACCTACCGTAAGTTTAACATCAAATCATACTGGTACAATTTGCACTGGTACGTCTGTAATTTTTACAGCAATAGCAACAAACACTGGTAGCAATATTGTAAATTATAATTTTAAAATAAACGGTATAAGCGTTCAAAATTCAATATTAAGTACATTTACAACATCCACTTTATTAAATGCAGATATTGCTACTTGCATCATTACAATAAGCGGGGGTTCATGTTACACTACTACAACTGCGACATCCAATAATATAACAATACTTGTTAACTCAAGCACAACAGCAACACCCACCGTTGCGATTGCAGCAAGTCCAACAGGTGCAATATGTACTGGCACTTCTGTAAGCTTTACTGCAAGTACTACTAATATTGGTGCTGGTACCGTTACATACAATTTTAAAGTAAATAGTATTTCTGTTCAGAACAATGGCTCAAATATTTTTTCTACAAATACTTTAGCAAATGGCAGTACTATAAAGTGTGATATTTTAATAGCTGGAGGTGCATGTTTAACAAGCAATACAGCATCTTCCAATGCCATTAGTGTTGCTATTTTACCTATATTAACTGCTACAATTGCTATTACAGCATCTTCTACAAATATATGTGCAGGCGCTGCCATTACATTTACAGCCAACACAACCAATGCAGGCAGCAACCCAATATATCAATGGAAAATAAATGGCGTGAATACAGGAACAAATGCAACTACTTTTACAACAAATAATTTAAACAATGGAGATGTGGTAAGTTGTGAACTTAATAGCAATGCTTCTTGTGTTAGTAATCCTATTTTATTTTCAAATAATATTTCGATAGCGGTAAATGCTGCTCCTAGCCCTACGCTACTTGTTACTGCATCTGACAATAATGTATGTCCGAATAAGCCTATTGGTTTTATTGCAACAGCTACCAATATTGGTTCTACTGCTATTTACCAATGGAAATTAAATGGTAATAATGTTGGTATAAATAGTGCTACCTATTTTAATAATAATTTATCAAATGGAGATGTGGTAAAGTGTTATGTAAGTACCATAAATATTTGTACTTTGTTACCTATTATTGTAAATGACGCTGTGACTATGATTGTAAAACCAAAACCAATTATTAGTTTTAATCCAACATCTCCAACTATTTTCATTGGAAATTCTGTAGCATTAAATGCAAGTGTTACAGGTAATATTTCTACTTATTTATGGACACCTCCTATTGGATTAAGTACCACCTCATCTGCAAATACTTTGGCAAATCCACTACAGACTACAACATATAATTTGAAAGCAATATCTACAGATAATTGTATTGCCAATAGTAATTTAACAGTAAAAGTAGTAACCAACACTTTTATTCCAAATTCATTTACGCCAAATGGAGATGGTAAAAATGATGTATTCAGAATTCCTCCAACAGCTGCACTTATAAACCTTCAGTATTTTATTGTTTATAATAGATATGGCAATAAAATATTTGAAACTACTGATATTACCAAAGGTTGGGATGGTACTTACAAAGGGTCAAAGGCTGGCAATGGCGCCTACACTTACATGCTAAAAGCTTTTGATAATAAAGGAGAAGTATTTTTAAAAGGAACGGTACTTTTAATACGATAACTTAATTGCAGAATGTTTAATGTAAGCTTAAAAGGTTTGTATTTTCTAATTAAAATTATCTAACCATTCATTCTCCCCCTCACAATCTCCCACAACACCACCCCGGCCGCTGTTGCAATATTCAACGAATGCTTGGTACCAAACTGTGGAATTTCTATACAGCCATCGCATAATTTTATTGTTTCCAATTCTACCCCCGTTACTTCGTTGCCAAAAATTACCGCTACTTTTTCGTTAGCTGCAAAAGCAACTTCGTGCAACATGAGGCTGTTTACCACTTGCTCTACGGCAAATACTTTATACCCGTTTTCTTTTAATTGTATGATGGCTTCTGCAGCATTGGCAAAGTGTTTCCACTCCACCGTATCTTCTGCACCAAGTGCTGTTTTTTTAATTTCTTTGTGAGGTGGCGTGCAGGTATAACCCGTTATGTAAATGGCTTCCAGCAAAAATGCATCTGCTGTACGAAATACACTGCCTACATTATATGCACTGCGAATATTTTCTAACACCGCAACCACCGGCGTTTTATCGCTTCGTTTAAATTCTTCTGGCGAAATCCTATTGAGATCCTCCATGCTCAACTTTTGTGTCATTTTATTTGCTCACAGATTTTTCTTATTTACACAGATTTTAGTAATTGTGTTTTCAATTGACTTTATGAATGTGCCGATTTTCCATATTCTAATATTATGAAGGAATAGATTCTACTTTTGGAATTTGCATGCTCATTTTTAAATCTGCATAAGCTCCGGCAGCTTTTACAAAATTTACAAACAATGGATGCGGGTTTTCTACTGTACTTTTCAGCTCGGGATGGTATTGCACTCCTATAAAATAAGGATGCCCTTTGAGTTCTACAATTTCTACCAACTTGCTTTCGGGGTTTCTACCACTTGCAATTAAGCCAGCATTTTCAAAATCGTTCAAAAAATTATTGTTGAACTCCCAACGGTGTCTATGTCTTTCACTAATTAAAGTACTACCATATACTTGATGTGCCAACGTGTTTGGAGCTATCTCACAAGGGTAAGCACCTAGGCGCATGGTGCCACCCTTTTTCTTCACTCTTTTTTGCTCTTCCATCAATGCAATTACAGGATAAGGGGTAGCTGCATTCATTTCGGTAGAGTGTGCATCTTTCCAACCGAGTACATTTCTGGCAAATTCAATTACTGCCATTTGCATTCCTAAACAGATTCCAAAAAAAGGCATTCTATTTTCTCTAGCATATTTTACTGCAACAATTTTACCTTCTACTCCCCTAGCCCCAAAGCCAGGCGCCACGAGCAATCCATCTAGCTCACGTAATTTTTCTCCGACATTCTCTTGGGTCAAAAATTCGCTGTGTACATTTACAATTTGCACCTTGCATTGGTTCATTGCTCCAGCATGTATAAAAGATTCTAAGATAGATTTGTAAGCATCTTGCAGTTCGATATACTTTCCTATCAAACCAATTTTTACCCTACTTTTTGGGTAATTTAGTTTATCTAAAAAGCCTCGCCACTTAGTAAGTTCTGGTGCCGAATATCCATTTATTTGCAATTGCTTTAGTACAATTACATCCAACCCTTCTTGCAACATTTTTAATGGTACTTCGTAAATGGTAGATGCATCCAAAGCTTCAATAACAGCGTTGGGTTTTACATTACAAAACAAGGCTACTTTTCTTCTTATTTCATCTGATAAAGGATGTTCCGTCCTACACACAATCACATCTGGATGTACCCCTTCTTGGCTAAGCATACGCACGCTATGCTGTGTGGGTTTTGTTTTTAGTTCTTTGGCAGCTTTTAAGTATGGTATGAGTGTAAGATGCACTACCATACAATCTTCCTCAGGTAGTTCCCATTGCAATTGGCGTACGGCTTCTACAAATGGAAGGCTCTCAATATCTCCTACTGTACCACCAAGTTCGGTTATAACAATATCAAATTTGCCTGTATCGCCTAGCAATAACATCCTGCGTTTTATCTCATCGGTAATGTGCGGAACTACTTGAACTGTTTTGCCCAAATAATCTCCTTCTCGTTCTCTGTTTATTACTGTTTGGTAAATACGCCCAGTGGTAACATTATTGGCTTGAGAAGTGGGGGTATTGAGGAAACGCTCATAGTGACCAAGATCCAAATCTGTTTCGGCGCCATCGTCTGTTACGAAACATTCGCCATGCTCGTATGGGTTTAGCGTACCAGGATCTACATTTAAATAAGGATCAAATTTTTGAATAGTAACAGTAAGCCCACGAGATTGTAAGAGCTTAGCAAGCGATGCAGCAATAATGCCTTTACCCAATGATGAAGTAACACCACCTGTTACGAAAATAAATTTTGCCATAATAGTATTGCGTATTAAATATTGAGTATTAAGATTGCTCTATTATATCCAAACTTTAATTCTATTTTTCTAATGTTTTTATCTTATATCTTTTGTAAAACTGCAAGTTTTGACCTGCAAAAAAGAGAAAATTAATTCTCGGAGGTCGTGCAAATGTAAAGCAAATATTTGGGAGGAGAAAATTAAGATGGTGAAAACCCATTGTATCTATGAAATTTAGCTATCAAATTAAAATATAGAAGTAACTATTGCCAAAAACTTAACTGGAATTGGGCAGATAATGCCGACTTTTCAAGTTTGAGAAAAAAATATTTCATTTACCCTATCTTTTCTTTAAAAGAATACGTCTTACCATTGGAAGCACTATTTTTATAGCTAATAATATTTTTTTTGGAACAAGATTTACAAGATATCATTAATGGCTGCAAAGTTTTCAATCCTAACAAGCAAGAAGCGCTCTATTTCTATTGTTATGCACAAATGTTTGCTGTTTGTGAGCGGTATACCAATAATAGAGACGATGCAGCGGTTTTATATAATCAAGGAATGTTGAAAGTATTGACGTATATTAATAATTATGAATATACTGGCGCTTTTATTGGTTGGGTAAGAAGAATAATGGTAAATACCTGTATTGATAATTGTAAGAAAGAAATTAAATATAATGTAGTGCCGTTGGATGAAAAGTATGAAGAGCAAGTTTTTGTAGACCCCTCCATAGATGACAAGATAAACAGCGAAACAGTGCTAAGATTGATTCAGGCATTACCAAAAAGTACCAGTCTTGTGTTTAATTTATATGCTATTGAGGGTTTTAAATTGGATGAAATAGCCGTTGCTTTAAACATTACAATAGGCACTACAAAATGGCATGTGAGTGAAGCTAGAAAAACATTGAAACAACAATTACAACAATATTCAAAAAAAGCAATGAGCGCAAATGAATAATCAAGATAAAAATATTGATCAATTATTCAGTGAAAAGGCAAATGAATACAAAGCAGATGACCGTTTTGCCCAAATGGATTTTGAATCTTTAAAAGCAAGTTTACCAACAGCAACGCCAATGATTGGAATCCCAAAAGTGAAGCCGAGGTATTGGTTTGGATTGACTAACATTATACTATATACCATTGGAATAATTGGCATTGCATCTTTCATTTATTATTTGAGCAATAAAAGCAATACTAAAAATAACAAAGAAGTTAGAATTTCAGCATATGAACCTATTGCTATTAGTCCAAATAAAGCAACTACAGAAGTAGATAATATAAAATTAGCTGACACATCTAAAAATTTTACACAACAAAATGATAATGCAGTAATACTTAAAGACAATTCGGCAAAAAATTTATCTTCAAGTAGCCCAAAATCTACTAAATCCGAAATAAAGGTTGATGATATTAGCAAAAACTCATTTATAACGCAGCGCTTTTTTAGCAAACTAATAAGTCCCACCCAGGTTTTTATCATTAATTGTGAAAAGGATACTTTTCTAAGTTGTAAAAACGGAACCCAATTGGCCATTAAAGCAAGCACATTTACTTCCGTTAATAACACTATTGTAAAAGGCCTCGTGCAATTAGAGATAAAGGAGGCCTACAGTTTCACCGATATTATTGCCAATGGCTTGCATACAGTAAGCAACGGAAATCCCCTCGAAAGTGCTGGTATGATATATATGAATGCACTTCAAAATAAGGAAGCATTGGATATTAATATTAAAAAACCAATAATGGTTTCAATGCCAGCAAAACAAAAAGTAAACGGTATGCAATTATTTTACTTGAATAAAAATGCAAATGATAATCTATTAACTTCTTATTCGAATTGGATTGCTAATGGACAAGAACAAAATCTACATCAAAAAGAGCATTACGAATTTTCTATTAGAAATTTTGGATGGATGGATTGCGGGCATTTCAACGTATTTAAACAACCCAAAGCTACGGTAGAAATTAAATTACACCATGTAGATGATTCAAATACAATTAGAGGAATGTTGGTACTACCAAAAAGAAATTCTATCCTAAACTTACAATATACAAATGGGGGTTTCATTAAACACAATTTACCGGCAGGTGAAGAAGCCTATTTTGTAGCATTTAAAAATATGGATGAAAAAGTAGTAACCATTATTCAAAAGATAATAATAAACGAAGGCATACTACAAACAGAAAAATTTAAGGATATACCTATAGCCGAAGTTAAGGCTAAACTAGATGCTATGGGTGTACTAAATTAAAAAAGCACTCAACCTTCTTGTTGAGATAGTACATCAAATAAAACAAAAACTTAATTATGAAAACAAAAATTGCAACTTATGCAACGGGCAATACTATGCCGTCAATAACCAAAATAGACCAATACCTTGTAGCTCTTTTTATAGTATCCACCAGTTTTTTGTTTGGATGCTCTACTAGCAAATACAACGCTGTGACAAAAAAAAATACAGCAATAAACCTACAAATAGAAAAGGTTAAACTTATAGAAAGTAAAAATGATACAGCAACTATATATGGTGTAGTTACTGGTAATAGTGCTGTAGCTTTATCAAATGTAGAAGTAATTTTTGATGGCGTAAAAGTTGCAACCACTGACGAAAAAGGTGTATTTAGTTTTTTTACAGGCAAAGAAATTGGCAAAATGTATCAGTTGGTTTTTTCGAAAGATGGATACAACAAAGCGATTCGTACTTATAATTTTGAAATTGAAAACCCAAAATATGAGGTAGCAATGGTTATACCTTGCAAATGCGATACCATTACCTGCAATAAATGCTTTACAAATAAAGTTGCTTTTGATTTTGATAAAGAAAGTATTCGATTAAACGAAGTACAAAAGAAGGTATTGGATGATTTAATAGAATGTTTAAAATCAAATCCAGAAAAGGTTGTGACAATTCAATACAATACATTGTATCCAAAAAAACAAGTAGGCGCTCAAAGGATTGACGCCGTTATGAATTATTTTATGCTTAAAGGAATAATGGATAATAGGATAAAAAAAGAAACAGTAACAAATAAAGATGCAAATAGCAAGCAAATAGACATACTTAACTATTGGTGATAATTTGCTTAAAAAAATTACTGGTAAATATTTTGCTCTAATTTCTCAATTTCCTCCTCGGCAATAATTACAGATTCATCTATCAATGTCAAGAGATTCTTAAACTTTTCCAAGATCAAATCCTTTTCAGCACTGTTTTTACAAAGCTCTTCAAACACCAAAAATTCAGTTGTTAAATTTGGAAAACCCACACGACAAAATATAGATGAATGCACATAAATACTATTTAGCAATTCATGAATTCCATCCTTGTAAGCCTTTTTTAATGACGAATGGATCTCAGTTTGACTTTTGATATAGTCTTTCAAAATATCTACGAAATCATCTGTTGAGTCGTTATAAAATCGTTTTAATGCTGTTTTATCAAAAGTTAAACTTTTCATAGTTCATTTTTATGGTAATTGTTATGTACAAGAAGCAGAATTATTAGGCCCATATTTATTGGTTATACTTTCAGCTGTTTGAGGTAGCCGACTTATAAAAATAAGTACTGGATAATAATACATATCAATAAACGCATCACTAAAAAAGATATTATAATAAAGCCCTAATTATCCATTAAAACAAAAAAGTTTAGTAAAAATACTAGGCCAGTCTTTCAAATTTGTAGAATAAATACTAAAATTTGTTATTAAAATGTAAGAATTTATGGTAATTGGAATCATTGAATTCCATTTCATAATTTCAGTATCTTCATTTAAAACAAATCAAACTACATGAAACAAGGAGAAATAATACAAAGCCTAAAAAGCAACCATTCCCTTTTTCTTGATTATATAAAATGCTTAACCAATACGGAATTTGAATATGCCCAAAAGGAAAAATGGTCGGCAGGGCAACAGCTAGAACATATTTATCGTAGCGTGAAACCACTATCGCAAGGATTGTTGCTACCAAAATTTATTATCAAACTGGTATTTGGCAAAGCAAATAGACCAAGCATATCTTATGAAGAATTGCTGTCTAAATATCAAATGAAATTGCAAAAGGGTGGTCGTGCTACAGGAAGATTTGTGCCAAAGGAAGTTGTAATCAGTCAAAAACAAAAACTGATACAGTTATTAAAAGTTACAATAGATAAATTGTCTTTGCAACTTACAAATTTTTCGGAGCAGGATTTAGATACTATTATTTTACCTCATCCTTTGTTTGGCAAAATAACTTTACGAGAAATGATGTATTTTACGATTTATCATGTAAAGCATCATCATGAAATAATAAAAAGAGATTTGGCTAATTAAGGTTTGGTCTAATGGTCATTCAACGGCAGGCCTCTTTTTACAAATTCTGTCCAGTTTAAATATTCATCGCCTTTTCTTTGCTCAACCATGGTAATACAATCATTTACTGGGCATACAATTTTGCACAAATTACAACCTACACATTCTTCTTCTTTAATAGTGTATTTATTGTATGGGTCACCTCTTTCGATATTAATAGACTGATGCGATGTATCCTCACAAGCAATGTAACACAATCCGCAATGAATACAGGCATCTTGGTTGATGTTGGCCACTATATGATAATTGATATCCAGCTCTTCCCACTTCGTTATGTTGGGTACAGAAAGGCCTACAAAATCATCGATAGTCGCATACCCCTTTTCATCCATCCAATTGTTTAATCCATCGCATAAATCGGTAATGATTTTAAAACCACTGATCATGGCAGCCGTACATATCTGCACATTGCAGGCACCTAGCAACATAAATTCCGCAGCATCTTTCCATGTGGTTATACCCCCAATACCAGATATTGGTATTGATTTTAATTTTTCATGTTGTGCAAGACTGGTAAGCATTTTTAGCGCAATTGGTTTTACTGCTGGCCCGCAATACCCGCCATACACTGATTTACCAGCAACATTTGGATTGGGCACCAGTGTATCTAAATTTATACCTGTAATAGATTGTATGGTGTTGATTAGGGAAAGGCCATTGCAACCACCCTCTACTGCAGCAATTGCACCAGGTACTGCCGAGTGTACATTGGGGGTAAGTTTTGTAATTACGGGCAATGTGGCTATTTCCATTACCCACTCCACTACCATTTTTGCAATGTCAGGATCTTGCCCTACGGCAGCACCCATGCCTCTTTCCACCATGCCATGTGGGCAACCAAAATTTAATTCCAAGCCATGGGCACCCGTATCTTCTACTTTTTTTATTAACTCATGCCAGCTTTTTCTGTCGTTATCTGCCATTAGAGAAACTACCATGGCACGATCAGGAAATAGTTGCAACACCTCCTTTATTTCCTTCAAATTAATATCCAATGGCCTATCAGATATTAATTCTATATTATTAAAGCCCACTGCTTTTCTCCCATTAAAATCCATAGCAGAATAACGAGAGGAAACATTTTTTACCTGGCTACCCAATGTTTTCCAAACTACCCCACCCCAACCCGCTTCAAATGCACGGAGTACATTTATTTTTTTATCGGTTGGTGGTGCAGATGCTAACCAAAATGGGTTTGGTGATTTTATACCGAGAAAATTTGATTGTAAGTTTGCCATTTTATTTTTTTGTTTCCCGCAGATATCGGTGATATACACAGATAAGAAAATATTGTTCCAAGGTTAAGTATTATAAATTATTTACTTTTCTATAAATTGAATTTGAAATATTATCCGTATTAAAGTTTACAAGAATTCCAAGTTTTAATTTTGCCAACTTTAAATAGGTCAATACTTGTTTATGATGAACTTCAATAATTTTTTCTACAGACTTTATTTCAATTATTACAAGGTCATTTACCATAATGTCAATTCTAAAACCAACATCTAATTTTTCTGATTCATATATTACTGGCAATGACACTTGGGATATTGCTTTTATACCTGCTTTCTTAAACTCATACATTAATGCAGCTTCATACACTGACTCTAATAACCCTGGACCAAGTGTGTTATATACTTTAAAAATTGCTCCTCTGATAATGTACGAAATATCATTTTCTTGCATTTCAAGATTTTTCCTGCGTAAATCCTTAAAATCTGCGGGAAACATTCGTATCCCTAAATATTCCAAAATCCCCTTTTCTTGTATACCAAGTTTTTTCTGCCTAAATCCTTAAAATCTGCGGGAAACATTCATCTCCCTATATATTCCAAAATCCCCTTCGCCCCATCCTTTCCCGCTTGCACAGCATCCACCACTTCTTTACCCCCATTCACCGCATCGCCGCCAGCAAATACGCCTTTTAA
>JANNGD010000029.1:0-4014 GCA_031380515.1 Ferruginibacter sp.
AAATTTGACGAATCAGTTTTTAAGTCTTCATAAAAAGAATAGGTATACTGTTTACCTCTATCTTTTTCAATTTTATGCTCCAGTTGATACTCTGCTAAAAAACCACAAAATACTGCCAGAAACAACATTAAAAATTCCCAGAAATAACTTTTCCAGTTTTTTTTATGATGAGGCTCAGCTGGGTTGTGGGCATGATGGTGTACTTCCATATTTTCAGTTTCAGGTTTGTAGTTTATAGTCCCGATAGTTACCGGGATTTCGGTTTGCTCAATTTGTGGTTGTTCAACTTCAGAATTTATTTCAGCAGCAGGTACATTGGCTTCATCAATTGAAGGAGGGTTCAACTGTGGACTGTCGTCTGTTGGCGATGGACTTTTTTCCTTTTCCTTGTGGATGTGTTTATTTTCTTCCATTATTTTTCAAAATGATATTCTTGATTTATCTCTTTCATCAATTCAATAGCAGTTTCTCTTGACCAACGTAAGAAAGCGTTATATCTTTTCATGGCATCTTCTTTCAGGGCTACATCATTGTATAAAAGTTTTAAATCTGCAGGATTGGTGTTTAATAGGGCCAGCGGTGTATCACTATTAAAAACTTTGTCCATTCGTTTGGCAATTACCTCTGAATCCATTTCTTCAAATGTTTTTTCTGTTGACAGTATTTCATCTAAGGGTTCATAATAAAAAAACTGTGCACTGCTAATGTTGAGCCTTTCGCTGAATCTTCTTAGCATTTCATCTTGCTCTTCACATGCCGATATTTTTCGCTCGTAATAATCGCTGATAGATGAAGACAGTTTATCATTTTTAATTAAACGAAAACTACCGGAGTTTTTTAATTGAGTGATGGCTGTACGATTGTAAACTACTCTATTAAAACTTGCATTCTTTATCCATAGTTCATATAACCGATTACCGTTTATTTGCCCATTTACTGCCCTTCCTATTTCTGCCCTAAAAGAATCCAGTTGCTTGCCCAAGATTTCATTATTCCTCAAGTTTCTATTATAACGGATGGTATCATACTTTAAGTTTTCTACCATATCGTACATATACTTTTTTGCTCTGTCTCTTTCAATCTTATGTTCTAATTGATACTCTGCCAGAAACCCGCAGAATACAGCGAGGAATAACATGAGAAATTCCCAGAAATACGATTTCCAGTTTTTCTTTCCATGACTTTCGTGTGAGTGGTGATGTACTTCCATGTCTTCTGTTTCAGGTTTGTCCTCTGCCTTCGTTAAAGCTTCGGCAGATAAATTTGTGGTTTGTAGTTGTTCAACTTCGGAAGTTCTTTCAGCAGTAGCTGCAATCGGTTCTTCAGTTGAGAGAGGGTTCAACGGTTGTTCATTGTATGGCGGCTGAGCATCTTGCGAACTGTTATTTAATTTAGGTTCTTCCATGATATTCTATTTCAGTTTATACACTTTTCTTAATTCTTCAAGCAATTGAGCATTTAATTTTTGGTAGTCTGAATATTGTCTTGATGTTGTTCCATTAGTCCTTACTTGAAACAAGCCTGTAATATTGACAGATTCTGATTTGTCAAAATCTTCCGGCTTATTAAACTGGAAAGGCAGTATCTCCCCGCTTTTTTCGTATTGCATTAAAGCATTAAAATAAAATAATGTATAACGGGTTCGTATCGTATCGTAAAATTCTATATCATTATGTTTTAACAAGTACGGCATCAAATAGGAATCAAAAAAGGTGGATTCAAACTCGTTTCTTGTTCTTATGTTAGTAATGGCTTCAGAAAGTTCGCCAGTTAATTTTTGCAATTCCATACTTTTAAAATAGCGCAAAGAGCCGGAATTTTTTAATTGGACAAGAATGGCGTCTTTGGGTTCAAAAAGATAGGGACTGAATATTATAAATGCATAATTGAAGTTTAGCGCAAATGCTTTGGAGCAATTGGTAATGGAACTGTCTCGGAAATATTTCTTTAAATAGGTAAATGCGGAGTCTCTCTTTTCCCTATTCATTTGGACGGTTTGGATGGTAGCAGAATCTATTTTCAGTTCATTATAAAAACTGGTTGCCAATTCTTTTGCCCTGTCTCGTTCTATTTTATGCTCCAATTGATACTCTGCTAAAAAACCACAAAATACTGCCAGGAATAACATTAAAAATTCCCAGAAATAACTTTTCCAGTTTTTTTTATGATGAGGGGCTGCAGGGTCGTGGGCATGGTGATGTACTTCCATATTTTGTTCTGTTGAAATTTGAGGGTTTAGCGTTGTAGATTCTTCCGATTCGGAAATTTCTGTTTTGGGCAAAATGTTTTCAGTAGAAGATGAAATATCTTTTACCTGTAAATTATCGGCACTAGTATTTAGTTTGCTGTCTTTTTCTGCATCGCCTTCTGGCAATACCTTTTCTTCTTCCATACGTATGAAATTAGTTTTGGTTGGGTACAATTAACTTAGGTGTTTTAAGGAAGTGTGGATAAGGTGCGGTAAGATACTAAACTATTTTTCATTTGCCTTAAGCAAACGCAAAAAATTAGCGCCTAATATTTTTCGTATATCTTTTTTACTATAGCCTCTGTCAACAAGTGCTTTTGTAATTAAAGGATATGTTGTTACATCATCTAACTGTTGTGGCAAACTATTTACACCATCAAAGTCGCTGCCTAAGCCTACATGGTTTACACCAATTAATTTTACAATATAATCTAAGTGGTCCATCAACATACTTAGTGGCGGTCGCATATTTTTTACTTCGTCAGGGTATTTTTCAAATAAATATACCTGCATAAAATAGGGCTCTGGATTTATTTTTAATAACGAATCCATTTCTGCCATATGTTTTGCAGTAAAAGCTTCACTTCGTTTTTCAAAAGCAGAGTCCACAAAACCGCTGTAAAAATTTAAATGAATAACGCCTCCGTTTTTACCTATTGCCTTTATCTGTTCATCTTTTAAATTTCGCCTATGTGGGCATATTGTATATACACAACTGTGGCTTACTAAAACTGGTTTTGTTGTAGTGTTAATGGCATCCCAAAATGTTTGTTCGCCTACATGGCTTAGGTCCACCAACATGCCTAAATCGTTCATTTTTTTCACTACAGATTTTCCAAATTCTGTTAAGCCTTTATGTTTTAAAGTATTGGCGTTGGTAGTTTCGTCCAATGCAGATGTTGCCCAAGGGGTAGAGTTATTCCAAGTTAGTGTCATGTATCGTACACCTCTTGTATACAACGCTTCCAATTTATTCAAATCATTTTCTATCATGTGGCCACCTTCTACACCAAATAAGGAGGCTAACTTTTTTTGCTTAACAGCTTTCTTAATATCATTTACAGATGTTGCCAACATCATTTTTGATGGATTACGATTTACCCATGCCATTACGGTATCTATTTCTCTATTAGCCCATGCATAAGGGTTTTCCTTAAGGCCATCGCACCAAATAGAAAAAAATTGGGCATCTACACCACCTTGTAGCATGCGTTGTAAATCGGAATGTGTTTTTGTTTTTAAATCAGCATCAAAACTTACGCCCTTATCAATTGCGGTTGTGGGTATATCGTTATGTGTATCTATTAAAATAGATTTAAAATGTAGTTTTTTGTAAGCTTGTGGGGTTGCAAAAATGTAGCTGCATAAAAAAAAGCAGCTAACAATAATTTTTTTGTGCATAGTAGTTAGTTTTTAAAAAATTAATCTTCTTTATTTCCTTTGTCCCCCACAAACCACTGCTCTTTATTTTTAAACAACACATTAAATGTAGTGAGGCTACCATAGCAACGAGTAATGTATTGTTGTATGTTTACTTTTTCCTCGTCGCTAAGCTTTTTGTGGCTATTTATGTTTTGTTCTAATACCCTAAGCCTATCCCTCAGCATTACTATTTTATGAAAAAAATCATCAATAGGAATTTCTTTTGTCTTTAATGTTTTATCGGCAGTTTGCAAAAGCATAGCGCCACCAATCCATTTATCGCCAAGTGGTACAATTTCTGTAACATCACTCCATTGGCGTAATATTTTTAATAGGCTTTTTTC
>JANNGD010000084.1:0-28126 GCA_031380515.1 Ferruginibacter sp.
CAATTTCCCTGTTTCCTTCTGCGTCGTATTTACCACCACGGCCACCATAACTTGTGGGCCAAGTTTTCTCTAAATAATCAGTAGCGTAAGCGCCCATACTCCAATTATGGCCATCTGCACTTACTTCTGCATCTACATAAAAATTATCGAGCAATACAAAATCGTTTGCCAATTTGTGTTGGTTGGGTGTAATTTTTTCACCAAACAAACAAAGGCTTTCATCACCATTGCCTTTTTTTATATCGCCTAAAACTTGATCGTAAGTCCTGTTTTCTTTAATAACATAAAACACATATTTTATGGGAGATTTATCTCCAACTTTCATTGGTATTGGATTACCAAGCAAGCCATATGCATCTGTTTCTATTGCTTTTGTATAAGGCGTATTGGCATAAACGGCTTTTGAGAAATCGCTCAATTGTTTTTTATTTGGCACAGGTATAATACTCATGGTACCTTTAAACAAGCCAGCTATATATTGAATCCCTATTGGCTTTGATGTATCTCCTTGCTGGTATATTACAGATTCTCGGCTACGAAATGGATTTGGCCCGTAGGGATTTGCCAATGAAGAATAGCCTTTACCATTGGCAACAAATATTTTTTTGCCTACTACTTTTACATTTGTAGGATACCAGCCCACTGGAATAAATCCTTTTGACAAACTTCTACCTGACGTGCTTATATCAAAAACTGCCAAGCAATTATTATCTGCATTGGCCGCATACATCGTTTTTTCATTTTGGCTCAAAGCCATACAATTTGTTCCGCTGCCGCTGGGTGCATTGGGATAAAGGGCGGCATTTAATGTTTCTATAACTTTTTGCAGTTTCGTATCTATAATAGAAACGCTGTTATCATTTGCATTGGCTACAAATAAAAGCGTTCCTTTTTTGTTTAATACAATTTCGTTTGGATTATCGCCTACTAATATTGCGGAAGAAATTTTTCTTGTCTTTGTATCTACCAATATTATTTTATCGCATCCCCAGCAACTAATATATAATGTTGCCTTATCGGGCGAAAGCAAGCAACTATAGGCTTCTGCTTCAAGTTTTACTATTTCAATAATTGCTTTTGTTTTCAAATCAATTATGTACAAAGAATTGTTTTCTTTTGTTACAACATACATTATCTGCTTTGCATCATCCACCTCAATTCCCGAAGGAGATACCAATTTTCTCTTTGCCGTATCCAATCTAAATGTATCAGCAATTTTTAATTTATTGTTTATGATATTATATTGCAATATCCAATTATCGTTTCCTCCACTGGCATATAACTTTTTTTCATCTGCTGAAAACTTTAATCCGTACCACGATTTTGCAATTACGATTGAATCTAATTGTATTTCTTTTTTGGTATCAAACAATTGTATGGTTTGTGTACTTTGGCCATTGTTGGTTACAGCCATATATTTACCTGATTTACTTACGGCGATATTTAATGGTAAATCGCCGAGTGGCATACTTTTCCCTACGGGTGTGAGCGACCAGCCATTGGGCAGTGTAATGCGTTGGTTATTTAATTGCTCCAAAGTTTGGCTGTGTGCTTGAATTGCTGAAACCAAAAAAAACAAAAGGAATATGTGCTTCATAAAAAGAATTGAAGCAGTAATTTACGAAGAAGAAATTTGTAATGTAGGAACTGGAATGTTATTTTAATAATTCAAGGATTTTTGCTTGTACTATTGGAGCTTTGTTTACAATCATTAAATGACTTCCACCTTTAATAATGATATCTGCTTTTACAAAACGAATGGGTAAAATTCTATCTGCAGTACCATGAATATGTATTAGATTTTCGTGCACCACCTCATTCTTTAAATGCACAATCTTATCTACTGCCCAGTTTAAAAAATCAACATCGGTAACTTTTAGCATAGCTGCCAATAACTTTTTATCCGCACTGGTTCTGGCACTAAAAAAACGATTGGTAAGTTTATTGGCTTTTACTAAAACGCCTGCTCTTATTAATTTATGCAAATAAACCTTACCTGCTAGCCGATAATAAAATGGAATTTCCTTTTTGTTTTTGGAAGAGGAAACAAGAATTATTTTTTCTGTTTGAATATGCTTGGCTACTTCTACTGCCATCATTCCACCGAATGAAAGGCCCAATAAAACGGGATTTTTTATACTAATGGTTTTAGAAAGTCTCAGTGCATACTCTTCTATACTTTCCTTTTCTTTTGCTTTTATCCATTTTACATGAATAACGTTGTGTTCTCCAAAATTAATATTATGGAAAACTCTTTCATCTGCCCCAAGTCCGCTAAAAACATAAATTGTTTTCATGTTAAAAGTATTGTAGTTTATTTTGGCTTTTTAAAAAGCATATAAACAAAGAGGCCACAGCCTACGAATAAAATACATTTACCTGATATTAAAAAGGTATCTGCTAATGGCGTATGAAGCACTTTTTGTAAAATACCAATACCCTCTATACAAAATCCTATTGCTAAAACAATGACGGCATATTTCATTTTCATAAGAAATTATTTTACGAAAACAAATACTCCACATCCTGCTTGCTCAGTGCCTTAACAAAGTTTGCATCATCTGCAATTAATTCTTTAGCCAATATTTTTTTACGCTCTTGCAATTGTAAAATTTTATCTTCAATGGTATCAATACAAATCATACGATAGGCAAAAATATTTTTTGTTTGCCCAATACGGTGCGTTCTGTCAATGGCTTGTTGTTCTACGGCTGGATTCCACCATGGGTCTACAATGTACACATAATCTGCCGCCGTTAGGTTAAGCCCCACACCACCCGCTTTTAGGGAAATTAAAAACACCCTGCACTCATTGTTGTTCTGAAAATTCTGAATGGCTTTTTCCCTGTCAACAGCAGAAGTGCTACCATCAAAATATTCGAATGGAATGTTATTCTCAATCAGTTTTTGCTTTATCAATGCAAGCATACCAAGAAACTGGGAGAATATCAATGCCTTGTGATCACCAATATTTTCTGTGATTTCCCTTGTAAGCTCATCCAGTTTTATAGAATGGTTTGGAAATTTATCTTCTTCATTCAATATGGCAGGGCTATCACAAATTTGCCTCAATTTCATCAAGCCTTGCAAAATGGTCAGTTGCGATTTACCAATTCCTTGTTGATCGATAGTGCCCAAAATTTTATCTCGATAACTATTGCGATATGCATCATATATTTTTCGTTGCTCGGTTTCCATTTCGCAAAAAAGAATTTGTTCTGTTTTATCTGGAAGGTCTTTTGCTACTTGCTCTTTTGTTCTGCGCAGTATAAAAGGATACAGTAATTTTCGCAAGTGGTCTTTTGGTTCTTGCTCTCCAAATTTATCGATGGGATTTGCAAATTCATTTCTAAAAAACTCCATCGTACCTAATAAGCCAGGGTTTAAAAAATTCATTTGAGCAAAAATATCAAACGTATTATTTTGCAAAGGGGTACCACTCATACATACCCTATTGATAGCATGTAGTAATGATGCGGCTTTGGTAACTTTTGATGATGGGTTTTTTATCGCTTGGCTTTCATCCAACACCACGTAATCGAATTTTATTTTTAAGAGCAGTTGTATATCGCTGCGCAAAGTGCCATAGGTTGTAATAATAATATTGGCCGCTTTTAATTCTTCTACATTTCTGCTGCGTGTGCTACCATGGTGTACATGTATGCTAAGTGTAGGCGTAAACTTTTTTATTTCATTTTGCCAGTTATAAATAAGTGTTGTAGGGCATACCACTACTGCAATAAGCGAATCATTTACTTTTTTATAATGATCCAGCATGGTAAGTGCTTGCACAGTTTTACCAAGTCCCATATCATCTGCTAAAATACCGCCCCAACCTACATCGTTTAAGTAGCTTAGCCAACGATAACCCGCCAATTGATATGGTCTTAAAATTGGTTCTAGTTGATGAGGCGGTTCAATCTCTGGAATATTTTTATACTCTTTTAAGCGCTCATACTTTTCATCTAATGCAAAACTCATTTCCTCTTCATTGCGGTTTTCATAGAGATCATCAATTACACTCATATGAAAGCGACTAAGTCGTAATTTATCTGTACGGCCTTCTCCAACTTTAAACAACAATGAATATTTTTTAAGCCATTCGTCTGGTAAAATACCCAGTGTACCATCTGTTAACTGTACAAATGAACGTTTTTCTGCTAGTGCCCTTTTAATATCTGCAATGCCTACACGCTGCTCACCAAATTCAATTTCTACTTTTGCATCAAACCAATCTTGCCCACTGCTTACATGTATATGTGTGCTTGGCTTGGCTGTATTAAACCTAAAATTCTTAAGTGCTTCAAAACCAAAAACGGGCACTTTCATTTCTTTCATTGCATCTACAAAAAGAAAGAACCAATTGTTGCGTAGCACTTCTGCACCCTTCAAAACCAAACTGCCTGTTTCTTGCTTTGTAACAAAACCTGAATGCAGGTTTTCCAGTTTTTTCATAAAAGCATCTTCTGCCTCTTTGTTGCGCTGTATCTGTAAAATTTTATCGCCGTCTGGTATAATAAGTGTTTCCTTATCTCCAGGTTTTGTTTCAAAACCCTTGTAAGAAAAAACGGGTTGAAATACCAAGAAATCGCCTCTTTCTTGCAACATCAATTTTATATCTGGCGTAGAAATACTTACTTCTTTTACGAGTGACCTATCAAACTCCACTTCATACTCTTTGGTAAGTGGAAGAATAACCGATTGCATTTTTTCTGCCCAATTTTTTTTACTTAATGCAATATTACCTTCTCTAATAAACTTCTCTGCTTGTATTACATCTTCGGTTTTTTGCCAAGTGTAGAGCGTATCGTCATACATAAAAACAAGGCTACTACTTGCTTTGTTTTCGGCAAACGAAATGGGTTCTCCATTAATTTTAACGATGCAAGATATTTCGAAACCGTTTTTTGTAGCACCCACTTTAAATACGGGGGAAAGCAAGGAGTCGCTTATTTCTATCTCTTTTAAGTTTACTGTTTTTAATTTTTTTGAAAACGGCAAAATAAATATGAAGGGGTTATGCGCCTGTTCATCAAAAATCTTTCTCAATTTTGGGTGAAGGTATTCTGTAATAAGCGCCTTCGTTTCATCTGGCAATTCGTCTCCATCTGTATGGATAATATTTTCCCAAATACCACTAAAAGGCGAATTGCGGTTTAGGTATTTATTTATTTCATTTTCTTGCAATTTGCGTACTTGCTGGAAAAGCAATTTATCATCTTCAGAAAAACCCTCCGTATCTACAAATTTTGTAAGGTCTATTTTTTCTGTTTTACCCAAATATTTTTTATTGTCTTCATCGGGTTCTCCTTGTAAGGCTTCTACGATGAAACCAGGGTAATTTTTTGCATTAAAATTAAAGACCAAACCAAGCCTAAGCGCCGTTTTTTTCTCAATAACTTTTTCTTCTACAACTGTATTGGTTATTGGAACAAAAGAAGGTGCTGTTTTGTAAACGGGTACATCGGTTGGAGCGGCCACAGCAACAACTCTTTTTATAGAAGGGTCTAAGACTTTCAAAAAAGGCTTACTGTCTTTGTAAGTAAATTCAAACTTACCAGCTAAATCATCGTGTAGGCTATACCCATATATCTGAAGTAATTTATTTTTTTCTTTGTCTCTATTCTTAATACTATCAAAATAATCAGATCCATAATTGTGTAAGAGCTGTACAAAAAGTACTACTTTATGCTCGCACAATGGATGCATGGCCTCGCTACACATGCAAGAAGTATCAAAATTTCGTTCATCATTTTTTTGAATTACCAACGGATATTTTTCTCCCTTGATTATAATTTCTGCCTCTACTCTTTCATCTTCTGCCTTTAAAATAGTAGCTTTTGTAGATTGCATCAATTCCTCTGCCTCATGAAAGATTGATGGCGATGACAACATTTTCACCATTTTGAGGTCTATGTTTTTCATCTTTGCCACTGTATGCATCTGGTTATACTGTATAGCACTGCTATGGAGTAAATTTTTATCTACCATATCTTGCAAGCGCAATAATGCTGCGGCTTCGTGCCTACAGATATCTCCTATATTGTATGGGCAACTACAGCGCAAACTCATCGATTTTGCATCGCTGTACTTATCTATGTAAACCTTGTAAAATGTACTGTAAATGTCATCTTTTACTCTAAAAACAATGCTTCCCATCAGTTCATCATGCTCTACAAGTTCTACATAATTGAGTGATAAGATTTTCTTGCCTCTACGAATAACATCGTCAGTTCCATTATTGTAAACGTATTTAACTAAATGTGGTAATGCCAAAGGATAAAATTATTTATATATGCTGAAAATGGAAATATGCTATTACTAAAAGAAAATGCCTTTTAGCAAACGCATTGTGCAAGGTACGAAGGGAAACCGAAAGGGGCAAGGGTAATTTGGAAAAAATTATTGTTAAGTTATAATTTTAACGAAAAGAGGTTGCATTTTGTAGAAAAGACAATACAAAATAGGCTTCGTTTTATTTATTTACTTATTTAGAATTCCATTTAGCAATTTCCCTTCTTCATAAATAGGCAACGCCGGTGCTACATCATTGGTTAAACAATATCGTATATCTTTTTCCAAGTGGTATTTAGTCAATCGATGATAATGTGTTGCATTTCTTTCTTTCATATAGGCATATAAGTCTGCTCGAGCAGTCATGTAAAGGCTTTCCGCTATTTGCGAAGAGTCGCAAGTGATGGTAAAATCATCTTTTATACTATTAACAACAGCTCCGGCAAATAAGGTATCTTCAATATTCACTTTGTCTTTCCAAGCTGCACAAGCCAAGATAATATTCATATTTTTTTTGCGCAAATGATCACAAACGGCTGAAATATTGGGAAAAGAGCCCGTAATTATTTCTTTGGCACCTCTTGCATGCGCCATGTGTAACAATTTTGTACCATTTGTTGTAGTAAGCACCAATGTTTTGCCTTCTATAAATTCTGTAGGATATTCAAAAGGTGAATTGCCATATTGTAAGCCTTCGGCAATTTGTCCATCTCTTTCTCCTGCAGTAATACAACTAAGTTCACGCCCAATTCGAATACAGTCTGGTATACTATCTACGGGTATAACTTCTTTGGCTCCGTTGTGCAATGCAGTTGCAATGGTTGAAGTAGCCCTCAATACATCTATTATAACAACAATACTGCTACTCACATCATATAAATGCAATAAGGAAGGGGAAAGGCATGTGTAAAGTGATGGTTTGCTCATAACGGCAAAAATAAAGCTTTTGCATTTATGATGCTTTGTGCGGTATTTTTTTAAGCATGTTCATTTGTTTCGGTACTTGCTGTATTAAATTATATTTTAGTTAAACTGCAAAATCTTATAAACATTCAAAACATAAAATTTAGAAGCAATGCAATACCAATCCTACAATTCATCTTCCAATAGATGTTTAAAGCTATCATGGATTTAAAAGCTATTGTCTTTTCCTTACTACTTTAATGAGACATAATGCCAATAACCTGTAACCCAACAATGCTATTAAAGCAAGAACATATACAAAATACTTATTGCTTTATTATACTTTGCATTTCTCCATTGGCCAATTTCAATATATAAATACCTTTTGAGAACCCACTCATATCTACTATTTCAAAATTATTTTTTATGGTAAATGTTTGTAGTATTCTTCCATTGGCATCAATAATAGTTGCTTGCGTGTTTAACAATGCTCTATCGCTTATTTCTAATGTAGCCTTTGTTGTTAATGGGTTAGGGTAAATGGTTGTTTGGTTTTTTGATTGACTATTAAGTTTAATGATATTAGAGTATGTAAATCTACCATCATTATCAATCATTTTTAAACGGTAATAAATCGTTCCATTTAATTTATCAACATCAATATAACTATAATCATTTGCACCACTACCCACTGCTGCTTGCATACCTATTGTTGCCCACTGCCTATTGCCAACTGCAAACTGCCTTTCCACTTCGAAACTATATGTATTAATTTCTGATGATGTTTTCCATTGTAGCAAATTGCCATTACTTGTTTTTGTACCTTTAAAACTTACTAAGTTTAATGGTAGTACACCCAATTGTGTTTTTGCCCAAAAACCACTAAAGCCTACTACATCAAAACTTACTTCCCAGCGGCTGGCAGTAGCATTCCATACAATATCTGCATCTGCAGGATCAATGGTTGTAATCGATCCTGTGTAAGAGCTAAGTGTACCATTTGCATCGCCAGTGCCAGCACGTTTCTCTATACGTAGATTTGCTTTGCGTGCAGAAATGGTAGCAGGCGCATCGGTACTAATTGGTAATAACAATGCTGGTGGTATTGCTTGTGTATTGAATGCATTAAACTCTGCATCGGTAAAATATAACGTAACTCTTGCAGTAGCTGTGGTAGAGTTTGTTGCAGGTATTATCTCATAATGTCGTTTTACAAATTGTACTGGTTGCGTGGCTTCTATCCAAACTTTGGCTGTTACATTTCCAGTAACGGCTGTGGCTCCTCCATTCGGCAATACATTAGCTATAATAGCGCAGCCTGTAGCACTGATAGAATTATTAATTATACTTTGCGTAGCTGTTTGGGTGGTAGTTGGCAGTGAACTTGCATTTACGGTGATTGTGCCAGCAACATTTGTAGATATGCATCCATTTGAATTTTTTACCGTTAAATTATATGTTGGGTTTGTAGCCAATACTGCCGGTGCACCTAGCATTACTATAACAGGCGTTGTTGATAAAGATGCATCGGTTACTGTTGTAAATCCTGTTCCAGAAATGGAGTATGTTATTGGAGTTGCCGTTGTGGCTGTATATGGAATAGTAAATGAAGTAGCGCCTGCACAGATTGAGGGAACCGAACCCAATGTGATTGTTGGTGATGCATTCATCGTTAATGCCGCAGTATTGGAAGTAGCACAATCATTTACAATACAGCGATAAGTAAATCCATTATTGCCAATTGGTACAGCAGTTAAACTTAATGTTGTAGTAGTGGCGCCAGCATAAATTCCACCATTTGCAATATTGGTAAAACCGGCTCCCGAATTTATTTGCCATTGGTATGTAAGGTTGGTACCGCTTGCAGTAACAGTAAATGAAGTATTGGAACCTACACATATAATAGCAGCGGCAGGTTGCCCTGTTACAGTAGCGGGACATAAATTTAAAGCCGCAAACGGAACTACAGATAAATTTTGGGTGGTTTGTGCAATTAGGTAATTAACTGTGTTTTGAATGTTAGCTAAATTTATTGGTACTGACCTTTCGCTTACAGCAAATTTATATTCTGTACGGTCGGGCGAAGCACTACCAAAACCAGATATTACCACAGCATTTGGGAAAACACTTATCGGATTTTCAACAGCTGGGATAGTATTGTTAATGGCATAAAATAAAGAGTGTACATCTGTAATACCGTTGGTAGGGTTTCCGTCAGTATCAGTATAAGCATAAAAATTCTCACCGCCAGATGTAAAACTAAAATCTGTTGCTGTGGCTTGAGTAATATAGGTAGCCGTACCACAGTTTGACCCAGCCGAACATGATGTTGAAAAAGTATTTGTTGCAGCTCCTGTTTCTAAAACATATACGACCTGGCCTTTGGCCAAACCTCCAGCGGGAACTGTATATTTTACCACAGCTCCTATGGTATTAAAGGCCAATGTTGTATTACTGAATAAACCATCTGCAAAATAAATATCTGTACCAGCAGTTAAATTTTGGTTTGCTGCAAAACTGAATCCATCAGGGTTTTGGCTTGTGGGTATGTTACTGTTATTACCATGATTTATCCCAACAATTACCACCATAGGGTTTACATTTCTTATATCGTCATTCGTTATAATTCCTGTAGCAACATTTGGGCTTCCGGCATCATAACCGGTTCCTGTATTTATAGTTAAAATAACGGTTTCGTTAGGCTCGAGTAATGCATCTGCCGTAGGTGAAATAGTTACAGTTGCTGTATTGCTGTTAATAGGAATGGTTACCGAACCTGTGGTTGCCGTAAAAGTAGAAGCCCCTGCCTGCGAATAATCTGTTGCAAAAGTAGCAGTGCCGCTTACACTAAAATTTATGGATAAATTACTTGTAGCATTTTGTGATAAGGTAAAAGTATAAACCATACCGGTACCACTATTTTCCAATACTGTACTTGGGCTAGGTGTAACTATTACTAAAGGATTAGCAGCACCGCCTGTTACTATAATATTTGTGAACCGCACGGTAGAAGGTGCAATAGCAGTAGATTGTGCATGTAACCAATTAGCGGTATTTACAAGCAATGTTCTGGTAACGGTTACCTGCCGCTCTGTTGGAAATTTATATTCTGTTCGTCCTGGATTTGCATTGGGAAAATTATCAACTACCACTGCACTTGGATAAATAGTTGATGGATTTGAAATAGCAGGAATAGCCCCACCGTTCCCAACCGCCAAGTCGCCCGTATGCAAAGCTGAATATATTTCGGTAACGCCATCTGTGGGGTTATCATTATTATCGTTGTAAGCAAACATCGTAATGCCACCTGTAGGTATTGTAAAACCTGCATCAATATTTGTAATGCTGCCGCAATTACTTCCATCTGAACAAGTAACTGTAAACACATCGGCTGATGTTTCCATTACGGTATAGACATCCCCTCTGTTCACGCCTGTACCCGCAATCCATTTAACCGTCCCGGTAAAAGTATTGCCAAAGGTTAAAGCAGTTTTATCATAAATTCTTCTTGTAAAATGTACAACTGTTCCCGGCGTAATATCTTCTAATGCTACAAAAGAAAACCCATCTACGTGTGTAGGATTGGTAGCGGGATCAGCATGGCTAATACCTACCAAAGCTACTTTTGGTACAGATGTTCCTGTATCGTCATTTGTAATTGTACCCGTTGCCGAACTTGGGCTACCTATATCATAACCTGTACCACTTGCAACAGTCAGGGTAACAGTTTCATCGGGTTCAAGGGTAGCATCAGCGGTAGGATTTACGATTACTGTAGCTGTGGAACTGCCACTCGTAATGACAACAGTACCCGAAACTGAAGCGTAGTCTGTACCATTTGCTGCTGTACCCGTTGCTGTATAATTTACAGTGATATTACTAGCAGCGGTAACAGAGAGCGTGAAAGTATAGGTTAAATTAGTTGCCCCATTTTCTGTAACCGAACTTGGAGAAACGGTTACTCCTAACTTAGGATTAGTGGCAACCAAATTAAGATTTGCAAATGGCGTTGTAGACAAGGTAGTAGCTCCTGTTACAAATTTATCGTAATTAGAAGGGTCTTCTAAGTTCAATTTTGAAACAGCTCCACTTCTCAAACTAGGTTTGAACTCTACAGTATTAAAAGTTACTGTGGGTAAAGTTGTAAATATTCCATCAGTAATAATAGAATTTGGAAAACTGCCTATAGGGTTCATATTAGTAGGAAGGTTTCCCACAGTCTGGACACCAGCAACTGAATCAAACCAGCCCTCAAATAATACAGAGTGAACGATAGTGATACCATTAAGCGGATTATCGTCAGTATCGCTATAAGCCCAAACTCCCATCACGACGGAGCCAATCGAAAAATTTGAAGCCGCACCATTATAAGCAAGGAAAGTGGCTGAACCACAAGAACCCGAACTACAAGTAGTTGCAACTGTGTTGCTGGTCTGGTTTGTTTCTTGAATATAAACGACCACTCCTTTAGCAACGCCACCAGCAGGTACAGTATATTTAATTACGAATTTATTACCATCATCTGAGGCACTTAATGACCTAAACCTAGTATTAGGAGCATCATATATGCCATTGGTAAAATAGAAAACAGTACCAGCAATCAGGTTTTCAGTGGCTACAAAAGAAATACCGTCATAATCACCCCCATTTGCAGCAGGACTCGAGTGGTCAATACCAATTACGGCTACTTTTTGAGCAAACAGATTACTTCCACTTAACATAAAACCCAATATCAAAAGGCAAATTGTAGCAATATGTATTATTTCTTTCACTAGCTTTATCATTATCTTATTAATTAGTAATTTTCATTAAATGGACTTAGCAAAATGCCACATATAATTCGTTCGTAAATTAAGTAGCTCTTAAATGTCAGGTGCCGAAGAAGCGATTATGTTTATTGGGGGGGGGAGTAAACAACTTATCTTAGAAACAAAAGTAAAGATATTCTTTAATAAACTGAAGTATTAAATCAAATTTTTGTAGGGTAAAAAGATTTCTAAAAACAATAGGCTGGGCGGGGTTGTATTGTTACAACTTACCTTGCTATCCTTAAGTTAGCATTTTACCACATTTGCATTCAATTCAGTGCTTAGCCAGTTTAATTAGATTCTCATTAAAAAAATACTTTTCTCCAAAAAACTATTATAAATGCAACAATTTTACAAACGCATTTCACATATCCCTACTTTATACTATCTATATAGTTGTGTTGGTAGCTGAGGGTAGGTACTTTAAGAAGTGCTTATATCCTAGGTGCAAATTTTATCAACTTCTCTAATAATTCTTCTTTTCTGCGCCTTGCTACATCCAATACAATATCATTACACAATTGCAATTGCCCTCCATCGCCCCTAATATATTTTTTTACATAAACTAAATTTACAAGCGACGCATTGTGAATTCTAAAAAAAGCATGGTGCTCTAATAAATCTTCAAATTCCTTTAAGGTTTTGGAAGCCATTAATTTTTTACCATCTGTAAAATGTAATTGTGTGTAATTGCCAATAGCTTCTAAATATATGATTGTATCAATGGGTATAAATTCTAATCCAGTTTGTGTAGCAATGGCTATTTTTTGTATACTGCTTTTGTTGGTAGGTGTTAATTGGTTTAATAAAATATCTAGGCGCTCACTATTGTTTAGATGTTGTTTTTGTTCATTTAATCTTTTTGCAACAACAATGAGTTCTTCTACATCTATCGGTTTTACCAAATAATCAAATGCGCCAAATTTTATGGCATTAATGGCATATTGGTTGTAGGCAGTAGTAAATACAATATTGAAATTTTTATTAGCAATTTTATCTAACATAGCAAACCCATTCATTCGAGGCATTTCCACGTCCAAAAACACCACCTGTGGCTGGTGCTTTTCTATAGCAACAATACCTTCTTCTGCACCGCTACATTCTGCTACAATTTGTATAGTAGGGCAATTTGCTTTTATTTTTTTCAGCAAAGCATTTCTGCTATTTACTTCATCGTCTATTAAGATGGCTGTTATCATTTGCTTTTATACTTTTAATGATATGGTAATTAAAGTGCCGGTTGCATTTCCATATTCATCTTTTAAATCCTCAATATTTATGGCATTATTTAAGGTAGTGTTAAATAAATTGATGCGTTGTTCTGTAAGTTCCAAACCAAAAGAATCGTGGTCTTTTTTAATGCTAGGTTGCTGGCTACTTGCATACCTGCCAATTCCATTATCTCTTATAGTGTACCACAAAATGCCATTGCGTAAAGATGCATTTATTTCTAACAAACCGGGTTTATTTTGCAATGGTTTTAAGCCATGTAATATGGCATTTTCTACATAAGGCTGGATGATGAGTGGTGGTATTTTATAATGGCCATTTAGCAATTCAGGATCTGCAGTAATATTGCAAGAAAAACTGTTGTTGCTTCTTAGTTTTTCTAAATCTATATAGTAAGCAAGGGTTTCCCAGTCTTTCCAAAAGGACACTACATTGTTTCTGCTATTATCTAAAATGTTGCGAATAAGTTTTGCAAATTTATTGAGGTACGCACTTGCATTGGCAGCATCATTGTCCAAAATAAAATTATCGATACTGCTTATACAATTAAAAATAAAATGCGGATTCATTTGGCTGCGCAATGCTTCTAGCTTTGCATTGGACAACTGCTCATTCATCGCATGCATTTGATTGTGTTGCGCCTGAATTGATGCCTCTGCCTCAATTGTTTTTATTTTATCTGCCATTAGTGTAGCAATGGTGCTCATTATTTGCAGATGCTGTGAAGTAAAAAAGTTTTTTTCTATATGTTCGCTATCTATTACTCCGATTAATTCATCATTAAAAATAATGGGAACTGCTATTTCGCTCAACCTAACCATTTCGTCCGGGCGGTAGCGACTGTCTGTAGATGTGTCTGGTATTAAAACTGCTTGTTTTGTTTGTATCACATAGCCTACCACTCCTTGTCCGGGTAAAACATCAAAATGATTTTTGGTAATTTCTTCTGCAGTACCCTTCGGACCATAGCCCGCTTTCTGTATCATCTTGGTTTTATCCTCATTCCACAAATAAATAATACAGTCTGCAAATCCCAATCTACCAATAAGATTTTTAGCAATATCCCATAAAACATCCTCTACTTTATTCTTATCGGTTAATGAAGTGGAAAAATAATTGATGATTTTTTCTACCTCCAGTTTGTTTCTATATTGCTCTGCACTTAGTTGCTGCACTTTCAATTTTTCTGCCGCTATGGCCCTTATGTTTTTTTCACGCCAGTTAACAAACAAGTAGGCCAGTAAAAAAATGCAGCAAGCAGAGAGTAAAATAAACCACCAAGTTTTGTAAAACGGCGGGGCAATATCAAACTGAATAAAGAGTGGGGCCAGGGCATAACCTTTTTTTCTTACAAATAATTTATAGTTGTTTGAGGATAGATTGGAAAAAGAAAGGTTGTTTTCCTTATTGAGGGATATCCAGTTAGCATCATTTAACTTGTACTCCAGCTGCACCGGTGCGTCATTATCCAACAATAAATAACCAAACTGAAAACTGATATTATTCTCGGATGCAGAAAATTCATAAACAGCATCCAACGGAATGTTTTTTTCATTCAACTTACTGTTTCGCAGATATATTTTACCAATAGATGGAGGGTTTAAAAAATCATTTGTATTCCACGTATTATAACCAATTCCGTTTTGTGCAGCCTGATAAATATGTCCTTTGTTATCTGAAGCAAGAAAATCAGAGTACACTGAATAATTTTTTTCATTAGGGGAATTGGTGAACTGCTTTGTGCCCGTATCTAAACGGCTTAATCCAGCATAACATGCAACCCACAAATACCCTTTGGAATCTATAGTAAGCCAATGGCAAATATTATCGATAAGGCCATCATAAGTAGTAAACTGTCTAAATTTTTTGTGCACAACATTAAAAAAATATAAACCGTTAAAGTTATCCGCCATGTAAATATCCCCATTTGCATAACCGACTATAGAACTGATATTTGCACCTCTTTGGGAAGGAGGTACATTCATTAAAAAATGCTGGGTGGTTTTCTTGTCTATGTTGTACAAATAAATTCCTTCGTTTGCTACGGAAACTATCAAAGCATTACTCATACTATCATACCACAAGGCTGTATATTCTTTTTCTTGAGAGGGTATTGCAATGTCTATAAATTTTGTGCTGCCTGTAAGCGGGTTGTGGGTAAATATTCCATGATTTCTACTTCTTACCCAAATATTTTTCTCCTTATCTACCACGATGGTTCGCACAGAATAGTCGTTCTCTTTAAATTTCTTTTCCGGTAATTTAATTTCTACCAATTGCAAACTGGTAGGGTTAAATTTATATAAATTATTATCGGTACTCAAGAATGCAGTCGTGGCATTTATTTCTGCATAGCCCATAATACTGTTGGCATCATTGGCCTTTGGTAGGTTTAGCGTTTTGCTTTCTTTGGTAATGGGGCTAAAAAAAACCGTTTTACTGCTAAAATCCCCGGCAATGAGCTTACTTGTACTTTTTGATGAAAAAATTTTATACAATCCTTTAGGCAAAGACGGTAATTCGTTATACTGAAAAAGGCTGTTTGGTTTAGCCATTCTGACAAGGCCATTGCCATTAGTCATTAGCCAATAAAAAGTGCTGTCTTTAAAAATATTGTTATAGTATGCACTTGGCAATGAAAATTCGTCTTCTTTATCATGCGTAATGGCATATAAAAATTGCTTTTTCTTTTTATCAAGAAAAACCAAACTATTATTTGCACAAAAAATAAGTGTATCTCCACTGTATGGGGTAATACCGCCAGCTATGTTCCAAGTAGTAGCTTTAAAATAGGAGGCAGGCAATGGATAGTGTTCCCAAGTTTTTGCGGTAGCATTAAAAAAGAAAATCCCTTCTGAATAGGTGCTTATCCATAAATTATTTTCTTTATCAATGTATGCAATGCTACATCCAAAATAATCCAGTATTTTTGGATTTGGATAAAACTGAAATACCTGTGTAATGGTATTTACACTAAAGAGCCCATAGGTTGTAAGCACCCAAAATTCTTGGACACTTTTTTTTTCGATACTTAAAACAACCACCCTGCTATGATAACCATTTACAGGCTTTACTTTATTGGCAAAGCTAGCCCAACCGCTGCTGCTAAATTTTTTTGTGATGGGATTAAAAATCAATAAATCGTACCACCCACCCATCCAAATATTTCCTTTACCGTCTTCATTTAATGCAAAAAAGGCTTGACTAATTTTTGGCATTAGTAACGTATCCGGCGCATAATTTTCAAACTGCTGTGTGCGATTATTAAATTTGCTTATGCCCGCAAAGGTACCCAGCCAAATATTCTTTTTACTGTCTATAAATATATCCTGCACACCGTTACTGGCTATACTTAGGCTATCTTTTGGGTCATTATAAAAAACATCAAAAGCGTTTCCATCAAAACGGTTTAGCCCATTGTTGGTAGCTACCCATAAAAAGCCATGAGCATCTTTTTCCATGGCATTTATATTATTACTGCTTAGTCCTTCTTTAGTGGAGAAAGATTTGTATTGGAAAGGTTGTGCGTGCAATAAAGTGGATATTGAAAATAATATTACGGTAATACAACGTTTCATTTTTAAATATAAATAAATATTTTATCTTAAGCAGCTTGTTTTAATTTTTATCAGGCAATAAAGTGGTTACTGGGTTTTTTATTGTATCCACATTGCTTCTATTAAAAACCCCTTGCCCACATGGCCCGATAATGGCATGTAAATATGACCCTGCATATACCCTAAATCCATTGGTTAATTTTATTTGAACAGGACTTCTGTACCTTAATTCATTGCCATAGCTACCATTCATATTTTGTGCAGATTGAAGAACACCTGCTGTTTGATAAAAATACTTGCCTTGTACATTACTACCAAGCGTTAAAAATGGCGCACAATTGCCATACAAATCGCTACGCCAAATACCTCTACCCAAAGTTGCAGCAGATATTACTTGATTGGTTTCGTTTACAAACAAATCGGTAACGGGAATAATGGGTAAACCATTGTAAAATGGCACCCAATCGTTCATTGCAAAAGCCATATAAAATACACCGATTTCTGTACCGATGTACAAATCATAATTGCTTGTACAAGATACAGAATACACTGGCACATTGGGTAAGGAGCCTGTTAAGTTAACCCAACTTTGACCGTTGTTGCTTGAATAAAGAATCCTATTTGCTCCATTATTTCCTGTTGCTGTTATTACGACTATATCGGCATTACTACTGGAAGATGCAATGTCGGTTATGGTACCAATATTGGTGGGCCAACCCGCCGTACCCGATATTACAGACCAACTTGTGCCTTGGTTAGTACTCATACGAACCTGGGTGGCACTTGCTGCAAAAATTTTATCGGGTTGTTGTGGGCTTACTGCAAAACCACCGTTATATGTTCGGTTTGGCGTTAGACCACCATTGTTATTGCTAAAGGTTGCAACCTGTGTCCATGCAGCACCTTTGTTATTGGTTCTCCATACAGTACTATCATAGGCCAAGTAAACAATATTTCCATTAGTTGGATGGCATATTAAATCTGGATAAAAACCTTTGTTCGCATTGGGAATTGTATTGGAAACCCATGCTATAGAATTTGTGCTTCTTTGATAACGTGATACCTCAGTATTTTCAACTAAAAAGAAAGTATCGTTATTAGTATTTACAAAATCTGAAGCATAGCCATCGCCAGAGCCCGCATACACCATGTTACTACCATTGGTTGAATAAAAAGTGCCGTTATCTTGTGTACCACCGATGTATAAATTCTCAACACCATCAAAACCTTCCATTTTATAAAACTGTGTACATTGTAACCCTACTGATTTATCCGCCCATGTAAGCCCATTGTCTCTACTTAAAAATACACCGCCATCGGTAGCTGCATAAATTCTATCACCAGTAGGACTATACACTAGGTCGTGTATATCGGGGTGCACATAATTTGTAGGCATTGGGTTACTTCCACCACCTGATGTAAAATTTGTGAAACTTCCATTACTTCCATTACTTATAGATGTTGAAATTGCAAACCCGCCAGCGGTCATAAAATTGTTATTAATAGGGTGAACAGCAAAGGCATAGTTATAAAATGCTTGTGCTTGAATTAAGTTTTGATTGTTGATTAAATTAAAATTATTGCCGCTATTTATTGATTTATAGATTGTTCTTCTATTAAAAGCGGTATCGCATTGCATATAATAAACTTCATTAGGTTGTGCAGGCGTTACGGCTAATAAGCCAGCTTGATTACTCAATGAAATAATAGGTGACATATTGCCGCTTGTTGTAAAACTTTGTCCATAGTCGGTAGATATTAAAACAGAAAAACTAGAGGAGCAATATACGATTGCATCATTGGTGGGGTGTTGTTCTACATCAAAAAATCTATCATTTTGTGTAATTCTACTCCATGAATTACCAAAATCATAAGAACCGTAAACCCCATTATCAGTTGCAACTAAAAGTACATTAGGAAAACCCCTTAGTTGAATTAATTTATAATTTCTTTTTGAGTTAAAAACGGATTGCGAATTACCTAATTTGTTCCATGTGTTGCCACCATTACGAGTAATTAATATTCCCAAACTGTTTTCATTAAAATTATAACCATTACCCAAAAAGTAAGCCCCATAAGAGTTGCCTGTAAGCATTAAAATTGTGTTCCCTGTTGGGTCGTTGCTATCAAATGCCAAACCAGCCACCCCACAATTAGGTATATATGATGAAATAGAGAACCAAGTATCCCCACTATTATTACTACGCCATAAGCCGCCAGATGGGCTACCTGCAAGTATTATATTTGTAAAATTGGGGTGTATTAAAATTTTATCAATTCTGCCAATCCCTCTAGTACCTCTGTTATTATTGGGTCCATAAGTAGTGGTAAAGGGGCCAACAGCAGTCCACTGCCCACTATTAGAAGTAGCACCACGTGCTGCATTTTTTATTTGCTCAGCTGTTTCAAATAATTTTGCGGCATCGTACGCTACTTCGCCTTTTTCATTCAAATGCCTTGCTGCCCACCAAGCCCACCTATTCCATTTTTTATATTGTGAAAATAGCTTCTTGTCTGCGTGAAAATTATTAGATTTATAATAATTATCTACTTCATTCATTATCTCTGTAAACTTTTTTTTGCCTTCAAGCCTAGATGCTAGCGCTACCGGTACATCACTTACTTGGCAATATGCAGCACTACTAATGAAAAACAATAATCCTATAAATACATTTTGCAATTTCATGATAACAACAATTTTTAATTATTATTCTTATTTATTTTTTCTTTCAGTAACTCTATTTCTTTTTGCTGTTGAATAATATACAACGTCAACTCTTCCATTTTTTCCATCATTCTTTTTTGCATATCGCCCAGTTGTAAACCAGTTTTTTCAATTTCTTTGGCAGAGGGGATATTGGGTAAGTGGTTGTTTTGTTGTATGTATTTTTCTACTTCAACGAGTGGTTGTAATTGATAATTTTTATTAAACACATAATCCGGCCAGTTGGCAGTTTCTACAATTACTTCAGTGCTTCTTATATTTCCATACACCGAAAGTTTGTTTGTAGGATTATCAGTACCTATACCGACATTACCAGAAGCAGTAATAAACATTCTATTGGCAGAGTTGGTGTAAAGTGCTATTGGCATTGCACCAGGTGTACCTAGCGAAATAGTGTTGCCATTGCCAGGCCCACCCACATAAGCATTAAATTTTGCCGAGCCACTTGGGTTACGTATAGACAAAGCTGTAGAAAAATCTGCTGGCGTTTGCAATGTAAATTTGGTATTTGCATCAGGTATATTGGTTCCAACTGCTACATTGCCTAGGTCGGGTATATCACTTATGATTACGTTACTACCTGCTTTACCACCTCGTATGTAAACATCTTCTGTAGCACTGTAATTAAAATGACTCATATAGCTTGTTCCCCTTATCCCTAGTGCTCCCTGGCTACCTCCAGCCAAATCTGCCAAGCCTACTTCGAGTGTGTGTGTGGGCGCACCTGTACCTATAATTCCTACACCAGTGCGTTGAAAATTAGTGCCAATATAATTATTGCTTGGCGCTCCAAATCTAAACTCTGCTACCATTTGGTTATTACTTTTTATTATAAAAGGTTGATTGTCGGATGTGCCTATAAAGTCATTTGTAGGATTGGTTCCGCTGTTTCCATTTAAAGCCCAACCACCGCCGGTGGCAGCTTTATTATTACTTACAATAACCCATTTTTGCTCCGCTCCATCATACTGTAAGTTTACAATTCCTTTATCTTCTATGGTAAAATCTGCATTAGTACCAGTAATAATCCTATCATTTACACTTGCGGTAGCATCTAAATTATTTAACTGCATGGTAAAACCACTTCTATTGAAAAGTGTTACCAGCCTGCCTTCTACGCCTTGTGTAATGCCAGCAAGTGTAAAGTTTGCTGTAGGGCCATTTACTCGGTAATAGCTAAATTTATTGCTGTTTACATTTAGAGCAGTGGTAATTCCATCGGCCACCACCAGGTCAGCACTTCGGTAAATTACATCTCCATACACATCTAATGCAGCTTGTGGAGTAACGGTATTTATACCTACATTTTGTGCAAAAGACATTTTGCATAAAATAATAAAGAAGAAGAAAAATAGTTGTTTCATTTTGTATTTTTTATAGTAAAGAAAATTTTATGCTATCAACCCATATTTATCAATTATGCCTTTCCTTTTTTCGGGAAAGCCTACCATACCAAATTGGGTATGCAATTCAGCCATTCGTTTATCTACTGCCTCTTTATTGGTCTTTCGCATTTCTGGTGTTATTGTATGAAATACTTCCTCTAGATAATCTTCAAAATTTTGATTGAAGTACATATCAATTGCCCTAAATGGCTTATCTGTACCATTAAAAAAAGTGTGTTCAATTCCTCTAGGGCGTAGATGCCAACCGCCTGCAGGTATTTCGTATAAAGTGTCTTCTATCAATACAGATCCTGTACCTTCTACTACATACATCAATTCGTCTAACGCTTTGTGATAGTGTGGCGCTGGACCCATTTTTTTTGCTGCAACCGCAAATTCTACACAAGAAAACTGCCCATTGGTTTGGCTATTTTTCACCAATACTTTTATATCTAATCCCCCTGGCCCTGGCTGTACTGGAGTGGTTGGCGCTATTAAAAATGGCGAAAGCTGTTTATTGGTTTCAGCATTTTTACCACTCGTATTTTTGGTACTACTACAGGAAGATAGTAGTGAGCTAAAACCAACACCTGCTGCAAATAATTGCAGTATGGCATCTCTTCTGTTTGAATAATTATTTATCATGTTGTAGTTTTATTGATTTAATTACATGGTTCCACTCCTATTAAATTGGTTTAATTTGTTGATACCACATCGTGTACAGCTTAAAGTGCAGCGATATGTTAGCTACATTTTGTGCAATGCATAATTGTGATAAGAAAGAGAATAGGAGGAGATGGCTTTGCTGTCTGCATAATTTTAAAATTTAATTATGCTAAACTAAATGCCAAAAAAATTACAAAGGGCAGTAGATTACTAAATGGCTGTGTTGGATTATTGGATGGCGGCTATTTATTTAAAACAGCCTGCCAAAGGTTGGTTTCTGCATAATAGGCGATCACACGATTGCGCTCTATCAACAATTTTTTAAAATAATGTTGTAAGAAAATCCAAAGTACAAATTTTCCTATAAAGCCATAAGGCGCTTCTAAGTGAATGATATTGGTCATTAAAGTGCCGCTGTCTTTTTCTTCAAAAATGTGCTGGTGAGAAAAACTTTTCAAATCTCCCTTTTGCATTTCATCGGTAAAAGAAAAGGGGAAATTGAAGGCGGTGATTTTTGAAGTGAAATATCTTTTTTTAAATAAGTGATTTGCCTCCCAAGTAACGGTTTCGTGTAAGTTTATTAACCCAGCGGTTACGCCAGCTATTGCTTTTTCGTTGGTTTTTGCAGTTGATACAAGGTGTAAATCTATACTTCTACTAAGGTCGAAGATGACTTCGGGTTTGTTTTGTATAAATGTTTGGATTTTAAAACAAGACAAAGTTAGCTGTTGAATATTTTTTGAGAAAATTTTTGATTGTTATTTATATTGGCTAAAGACAAATTTGTCCCTGTGCTAAAGCACAGGGCAATTCATAAAGCACAGGGCAATTCATAGAAAAACGGACTTTTTGAATTGCACTGGCCTTTAGGCCGGTAATAATAGAATCTTCCAACAAGGGGCTTTAGCCCCAAACAAATTTTATAGGGGCTTTTACACAAACGGTACTTTTACCACAACCGCCTTCATGTTATTGTTTCTAATTTTTACAAAAATCTCACTACCTATACCTGCATGAGCGATTGCTACATAACCCATGCCTATTGCCTTACCCAGCGATGGAGCTTGCGTGCCCGATGTTACATGGCCAATAGTATATCCAGCAGCATCTACAATTTCATAATCGTGGCGGGCAATGCCTTTGTCTAACATTTCGAAACCTACTAATTTTTTGGTAGGGCCTTCGGCTTTTTGTTTTTCAAAAACCGCTTTGTTGGTAAAGTCTTTCGTAAATTTTGTAATCCAACCAAGACCAGCTTCTATGGGAGATGTAGCATCATTTATATCCATTCCGTATAAGCAAAAACCTTTTTCCAATCGTAGTGTATCTCTTGCTCCAAGGCCAATCGGTTTTATGCCAGATGCTGCGCCAGCTTCAAAAATGGCATCCCATATTTTATCGGCCGCAGCATCTTTATCTGCAAAATAAATTTCTACCCCGCCGCTACCTGTATAGCCTGTTGCGCTTATCAATACATTTTCTACTCCTGCAAATTTCCCTTTTGCAAATGTGTAGTAGGTAAGATTTAAAATATCAATATCGGTAAGTGTTTGCAAAATTTTGGTAGCATTGGGGCCTTGTATGGCAAGCAAACATGTTTCTGCAGATATGTTTTGCATGGCTACATTATTGGTATTGTGTTGAGTTATCCAAGCCCAATCTTTATCAATATTGCCTGCATTTACCACCAACATGTAGGTTTTATTTTCTTTTATACAGTAAACCAACAAGTCGTCTACTATACCTCCATCATTGTTGGGCATACAACTATATTGTGCTTTGCCTGCGGTAAGTTTACTTGCATCATTTGTGGTAATACGCTGTATCAAATCTAGCGCATGCTCGCCTTTAAGCATAAACTCTCCCATATGGCTTACATCAAAAACACCTGCATTGTTGCGCACGGCAGCATGTTCATCGTTTATACCCGTGTAAGAAATGGGCATATTAAAACCTGCAAATTCTGCCATTTTTGCTCCAAGGGCGATGTGTTTTTCTGTAAAAGGCGTATGCTTCATGTATTTATTTTTGTGTTGCAAATGTAATTACAAAACAGTACAAAAAACCCTACCGTTTCCAGTAGGGCTTTATACAACCTCAACATAACAATTTTTTAGCGATTCGATGCAGGAGTTTTCAAAGAATAAATATTCACTTCCGTACTAGCGTGCCATTAAATTTCACTGATCAATTTTAATATTATTGCCCCTGATTTGCATATTAAATGCTAGTCTTTTATTTAGGTTTTTTCATCATTTGTTGCCAATCAAATTTATCTTTATTAGCAGTATTTCTTTTTGCTAAATCGATAAGCATTGCATCTAATTTTGCTTTTTCTTGCAATTTGCCATTTACAAAAACGGCTGCAATTTTTGTAGAGTTGTTTATATTCTCAAGAGGGTTGTCATCTAGTAAAATAAGGTCAGCTAATTTTTGGGGTTCAATAGTTCCCACCATTTTATCTATACCAAGCCACTGAGCTGGCAATCTAGTTGCTGCCATTAATGCTTCTTCATTTGTTAATCCCGCTTTTACCAAAAGCGCTAGTTCATCGTGTAAAGCAAAGCCTGCAACTACACCGGATGTACCTGCATCTGTTCCGGCAACAATTGGTACACCTGCATTTTTACAAGCCTTTACCAAAAGCAGGTTAAATTTTACATAATGGTCAAAATGTGCAATTTCTTCTGGACTTGACATTCTGTTATACTTATTGGCAGTAAGCCATTTGCTCTGCAAAAGAGGGTGTACGTATTTTAAACTTGGTAAAGCTTTTAGTTCGTCTAATGATTTCACTTGGCTCAAAATACTTTCCATTGTAATGAGTGTGGGCGAAAGCCAAGTGCCATTTTGTTTTAAAAGTTGTGCCATTTCTTTTGCTTCCGCTTCACTAAAATCTACAGCATAATTGGTTAATTCTTCAGCATGTGCAACCATCCCAAATCCTGGCACAAAGGCTTCTTTCAATTTTCCTTTAAAAGCATCGGGTACATGCCCAATAACTTTAAGTCCCTGCTTATTGGATTCATCAATAATAGCTTTATAAGTATTTATATTTAAGTAAGCATATACTTTTATAAATTCATATCCTTCGGCTTTGGCGCTACGCACTGCTTGTCGGCCATCTTCTGGCGTATTTACCCGTCGCCCTTGCCCTTCTCCTCCATCAATCGTTGCAGCCAAAGCCATCCGAGGGCCAATTACTTTGCCTTTGCCAATCTCATTTCTTTGGCCAAAGTGTTCGGCTCTGGCACTTAGCTCAAAAATAGTTGTAACAGCATTGGCAATGTCGAGCAACATATAATCTTGCAAATCCATAAATAAAGTAGCCCCTTGCGTTGGAAGTTTTGGACCAACCGGGCCTACGTCTGTAGGCGAATGTACATGCATGTCTATCAACCCAGGCATCAACCACTTTCCTTTGCCATCAATCATTTTAGCTCCTTTAGGGATAGTACCATTTATAGATTCAATATGATCTCCTACAATTACTACCGTTGCATTTTTAATAACACTGTTTGTGCTTGTCATTGTAATTACATTCACATTTTTTACAACAGTTGATTTTTCTTGCAATGTTTGCGCTTGCGTATGCCCAATAACTAACAATAGCATTAAACCAGTAAGCATACTTATTTTTAAATAATGACCCATTGTTGGATATAATTTCATTGAAATGAATGTGATCAAAAAAATGCAATTAATAATAATATTTTATCAAAAATTTATTTCATTAATTTAATACCGACATAAACAAACTACTTGGTAAAACATTGTATAAAGAGGTAGTCTCACTATTTTCATACTTCTCCAATTGCTTTTCTATTTTTTCTTTTTCCTTTCTTAATGAATCTTTGTATCTGCTTTCTTCTTTTTGCAAATTCATTTTTATGGTGTCAAATTTATTTTTAGGCGCATTCTCATCAAAACGATAAGCTCCATTTTCATCAGTAGCTTCGTCATCTACAGTTATTCCGTTTTCATTTATGCGAACCCTGTTTTTACCATCTCTAATATCTATGCCATTTCTATTTATGCGTATATCATTTTTTCTTTTATAATTATCTGCAGGCTTCCCGTCTAAACCTACTAAGCCATCTTTTGTCATTATGTACCAAACACCATCGTTCCAGCCATTTTCTAGGTTTTCAAATTGTATATCTTCAAACTCTGTACTTTCCCAGTTATTACCAAAAGGCCCATCAAACCTGAAATTAGTTCTACTTCCTACATTTCCGTTTACTTTTATTTGCTTGCCAACAGGAACATAAATGGTTATGATTACTTTTTGGTTTCTAAATTTATCTGTTTTGTTTACTGCTATGCCTCTATCAATTATCAACAAAGAATCTTTTTGCTCTACTTTAAAGTTGATGAGTGAAGCTAGTGTATCCGCATTTCTTCTGGTGTTTCCATTGGCTAGTTTTATCATCGTTACTTTAAAACTATCGTTGGCAGATTTTAATATTTGTACAGATATATTTCTTACATAAGCTGTATCCTCGTCTACTCCTTCAAATGGATCTGTACTAAACCATCTGTTGTGCGTAAAACGACTACCCGGTGCAAGGTTAGATATCTCCAATGATTTTACTGATGGGTTTGGTAGATATATTTCTTGTTCATTAATATTTGCCGAATGCTTAAAATCCCTGCTTACGGAAGATACCAACAAAGTAACACAGATCCAGCCCAATACCCACATTGAGATAAAGCTTAAGCGAAGCATTTTACTACCTGTTTTTATTTTGGCTATTTTTCTAATGATCCAAGTAATAACGCCTATCATAGGGGCTAGTATAAAGAATAAAAGCGTTCCCCAAGCCGATACATTTTGCCAGCCATCTGTTAGAAGATAATTTTTCATTGGAAAAACGCCCATTGCTGCTATACCAAAGCCAAACAAAGCAAATACAAGCGAGATGCCCACAATACCAATTATAGTATAGGCAAATACTTTTACCAAAAAGATAATGATATCTCCTAATGAACGCCCACCCTTTTTAGCTACAGTACTAGCTTCTGTACCAAATGCTTTTCCTTTCTCTCCTACAACTGTTCCAAATTCTTTTCCAAATTTTTGTGCCCTATCTTGTACGCCTTTCATTTCTTCTACCACCGATTCTTTAATAGAATTCATATCTACTTTTTCGCCTTTCATTTCAAGCTTTTCTGCAGTAGTGGTTGCCTCTGGTAACACCAACCAAAGGATAATATAAATAACCAACGCCCCAGGACTCACATTAAAAACGTTGGTAAAATCACCGTCAAAACCAAACCAATGGTTTCTTGTAAAAATAGAAAGCAACGGAAGCAAAAACAATACCCTTGGTATCCAAACATTTATTCCCAAATAATTGGCTATACCGCTACATACACCCCCAATAAATTTATCATCTGTATCCCTGTACAATTTTTTGCGACGGCTACCTATTACGGTAGTTGCGCTGCTTGGTACGGCTATCCACAAAATGATGTATGGTATAAACCCTATTCCAAAAGAGAATAACAATACAAGAAATATGATTCTTACAATTACAATATCTATATCAAAATAATTGGCAATACCACTACACACACCGCCTACCAATTTATGGTTCTCATCTCTAAACAACCTTCTTTTTCCAGATGCAATGGTATAAGCCGATTGATTTTGTTGAGTATTTTGGTTGGATTGTGTATCTGTTGTTGATGATTGAGCATCATCAAAATCTTCTGGCCTACCCATGCTGGTAATAATAGCGTTTACGTCTTCATCTACAATACAGGTAGCACCGGCTTTTATTCTTTCTTGAAAAAGCTCGCCAATGCGGTTTTCTATATCGTTGATGATTTCGTCTTTGCCTTCTTCTATTGCAAAGTGGCGATTAAGGCTCTCGATATAATTTTTTAAGATTTCGTAAGCAGATACTTCTATTGGAACTACCCTGCCTTGAAAATTTATATTTATTACTTGTTTCATAATACTTTAATTATGCTTGTTAATGTTGTTTGTTGTGGTTGATGTTTTTTTAATACTAGCGAAAAGTAAAAGTTTTCTCCGCCATAGGCGGATGTCGAAAGCGGGTTCATTTTGTGCAACGGGTTCGACAAGCTCACCCTGACATTGTAACAAAATCTGAAAAATTTTTCTTTGAACGTTTCATTTTTATTTTGTCAGTGCCGATACTGCATTTGCCATTTCGTTCCAAGTTGTTTCCAGCTCCTTGTAAAAAGCCGCACCTTTTTCTGTGAGCGAAAAATACTTTCTTGGCGGACCACTGTTACTCTCCACCCATCTGTAAGTAAGCAACTCGGAGTTTTTTAACCTGGTGAGCAGCGGATATAGGGTGCCTTCAAAAATATTGAGGTTGGCTCCCCTCATTTTATCTATAATATCCGAAGGATAAGCTTCTCCTTGTTTTATTACAGATAAAATGCAAAACTCCAAAACTCCTTTCCGCATTTGGCTTGCTGTGTTATCTATATTCATGTTTTTTAAATTTAGTATTATCTATTTCCTACTTTGATAAAACAAAGATAATAACTTTTTAGTACTATGCAACACACAATACCTTG
>JANNGD010000102.1:0-50036 GCA_031380515.1 Ferruginibacter sp.
GTTCAAATGCTTCCAGTGTTATATCCACTTCTTCAAAACTATGCGAAGCAGTAGGAATAAGGCGATAGATAATATCACCTTTTGGAATAACAGGGTACACCACTATGCTACACAAATGGTAATGGACTTAAGAGAAAACTATGGTATATTTTGTAGCATAGTGGTGTACCCTGTTATTCCAAAAGGTGATATTATCTATCGCCTTATTCCTACTGCTTCGCATAGTTTTGAAGAAGTGGATATAACACTGGAAGCATTTGAACAAACAAAGAAAAAATTAGATGCTGGGATGTACAAAGCAGCCGATATACCAGATATGGCCGAAGTAGGGGCCTTGTAAAAAATATTTATGCGAAGTTTCTGCTTCGCATTTTTTTATTTAAAAATTTTTGACATGGCAGATTCATATAAAATACCAGTACAAACTCGTATTGGTCATGTGCACTTAAAAGTATCCGATTTAAAAAAAGCAATTGATTTTTATTGTGGGCTTTTAGGATTTGAAATTACCACTATGTATGGAGAAGAGGCAGCATTTATTTCAGCAGGCGGTTATCATCATCACATTGGATTAAATACTTGGTATAGCAAAAATGCTGAACCTGCCCCTCTGCACAATGCTGGTTTATTTCATACAGCTATTTTATATCCAGAAAGAAAAGAACTGGCCACTATTTACAAAAGAATAATAGATGCAGGTTATCCATTTACTGGCTTTGCAGATCATGGTGTTTCAGAAGCACTGTACCTCAATGACCCCGATGAAAATGGGGTAGAACTGTATTGGGATAAACCAAAAAGCCAATGGCCACAAAATGAAGATGGCTCACTGCACATGTACACAAAGGCGTTGGACTTGGATAGTTTATTGAATGAATTGTAATTTTATTTAGTCTCAAAAGGCCATTCTTTTTTAAGATTTGCTTTTGCTAAATATACCACCAATCCGCTTATAAGTACTGCAAGAAACATAGATATAATAGCAAGTCCCGTTGCATAAAAAACAAACAACCACATTAAGATTGCCAATATAACTGGAAGCGGGTAAAGGGGCATTTTATAAGGTAAATTTGTTGTACCTTTTCTTTTTCTCAGCAACATTAATCCTACGGCTTGTCCTATAAACTGTACCATTATGCGCATGGCAAGTATACCACTAATTACATCGCCCATGCGAAACAACAAACTAAATACAAAAGCAAAGCCTGCCAATATGAGCAACGAAATGTAGGGGAAATTTTTTGTGGGATGTAGCTTAGCAAATATTTTAAAAAATGCACCATCTTGTGCCGCAGCAAAGGGAACACGGCTGTAGCCAAGCATTACAGCAAAAAGTGATGCGAGTGCCACCCACAAAACCATCACGGTAATTACAACTGCAGCAGTATGGCCATATAGCCTTTCTATAAATGTACTTATTACAAAAACTTTGGTATCGGTATCTACCCAATGTTTTATTTCTTGCCAAGGTATTACGCTTGTTACACTCACATTCATGGCTAGGTAAAGTATGGCAATACCGATGATGGATATGAACATACTTCTTGGAATGTTCTTTCCCGGGTCTTTTATTTCGCCACCCAAGTGGCACACATTGTAGTAACCCAAATAACTGTAAATGGTTTTCACACAGGCTTTGCCAAAGAAAAAAGAAGAGATCGCTTTTAGGCTATTCATATCTGCACTGTCAAAAATCGGTTGCATAAAATTGCCATGAGCAATGCCACCAAAAATGATCCAACCAAGTGTACCAATAACTCCCATCCAAAGCAGTACGCCTATTTTGCCAATGCTCTCAATTTTTCTGTATAATAAAAAAGTAACAAAAATTATTACCGTTCCACTTACCATTTTTTGTTGCCATACTTCCAACGGCACCAAATACATGAAATATTGTGCAAAGCCAATGGCCGCAGAGGCTGCAACCAAAGGCGCCTGAATGATGGTTTGCCATACATACAGAAAGCTCATCATTTTGCCAGGCCCTTTTTCGCCGTAGGAAACTTTTAAAAAATTATAACTGCCGCCAGCAAGTGGATAGGCTGCTCCTAGTTCGCTCCATATCATGGCATCTACAAAAGAGAGCAACGCACCGGCCACCCATGCCCACAAGTACATTCCACCCAATAGCCCAATTACAATAGGCATGGTTACAAAGGGGCCAATGCCCACCATGTCTATCATATTTAAAACCGTAGATTGAAACAAACCGAGGGTTCGGTTTTGTGCATTTTCAGTTGCCATACAATGAAGATACTATTGCATGTTGTAAGATTGTAAAATATTTTATCTTGAAAGGCCTTCGGCTAAAAATTTCATTTTTAGCCGGGCTAGAACAACAGATATGCAGCATTAGTGGCGCCTGCCTGCCGGCAAAGGCAGGTCGCACATTTCAGCTGCAGCGCTCTATTTAGCTTTTATAGAAGCGTAGATAAGTGTAGGAGGAGTTTAAAACCAACTGTGTTTAATAAATAGTCAAACAATCTAGCGCATTTACTCGCTTCTATTAATGTTGAGAAAAGGACTACTGCTGATGGGCTGCGGTGGAGGGAGCGATGTGTATAGTTGTATGGGTGCCGCCGCGGTGGCTTACGCATACAACTATACACGGAACAGTCCCGCAGTATTGCGGGAAGACCGGGCAAATGATACCACCTGCGTTGATGCTCACAGCGCCTACATTTCATTTGCGCTAATACTTATTTGTAATTTGTTTAAACTCTGCGGGCAATGTAGCATCTAGCTGCAAAAATTCATGGATTGCATCCCAGGTTAAAACGCTTCTTCCCTTTTCGTCTTTATTTTGCTGCTACAAAATATTTTGTAGTAACATATTTACTTGCATAGGTAAATTTTAAAACGCCTTATCGCCTTACCGGCAGCATGATTCTTATTTAAACAATGTCTCCAAATAATGTTCTTGTATACCAAACAATTCCTTAAGCGCTTTTACTTTTTCCATGTTTTCTGTAAAAGTATTTTCCGAAACAGTAGCCCTTGTACCCACAATCATTACATTTTTGGGAGTGTCTTCTTCCTCAATAAAATCAAACACTTTTGTTTTATAACCATGTGCTTCTAGTATGAGTGCACGAATGGTATCGGTTACCATTTCTGCTTGGCGTTCTAATAAAATACCATGTTTGGTAATTTGTTTAAGCGCATTGGTTGGCAACATTTGTTTGCGTATTTGTTTGTGGCAACAAGGGGCACAAATAATAAATTTGGCTTTAGCCTCAATACCTTTCATGATGGCATCGTCTGTAGCCGTATCGCAGGCGTGTAAGGCAATGAGCATATCTACATTTTCCAAAACCGTTTCTTGTATACTTCCTTTTATAAATGACAAGCCGTTGTATTTTCCTTGCTTTGCTATGCCATTGCATTTTGTTACAAGGTCGTCTCTAAGTTCTATGCCCTGTACTTTTGCAGCTATATTTTTTTGCTGTAAAAAATCATACAGTGCAAAAGTGAGGTATCCTTTTCCACTACCCATATCCACTACCGAAAAGTTATCTGTTGGCTCTGTATCTTTTAATATACCTTCTATAATTTCTACATATCTATTTATTTGTTTGTACTTGTGCTGCATTTCTTTTTTTACGTTCCCTTCATTGGTAGTAATGCCCAATTCTTTCAAATAAAATGCATTGGCTTGTATAATGCGTTGTTTCGCTTTATCGTGCAAGAGCTCCGGCAAATTTGTAATTGTTTCAATGGCTTTTGTTACCATTTTTTCTTTGCCAGTTTTATCTACACTGTAATAAATGGTATTTGTAGTATTGTACACATCTGCATTAAAAAAACTTTCTGCTAATAGATTTTTAATGGTGGATATGCCTTCTTCAATAGAAAAGTTTTTGGTAATGTCTTTTGTAGGGTGCCTATACACAAAAGAGAGCATCAAAACATCCTTTATGATAGCGGGTTTTATAAAAACATTTTTTACATCAGCCGTTTTATTTCTTTTGTTGCCAAGGGTTATTTTGAGTAGCTTTTTATCTGATGCAGCAGCGTTTATTTCTTTTAATAGTATATCTAATTTGTTCATCTTTCTTTTTTGCAAAGATAAACTACCATTCGGTATGAAGCTTTTTGTTAAACGCAACAAAAGTTTCCCTAGCATCTGCTTTTTCGCCAAAATATTTCAACGGTCCTTCTATTTGCTTGGGTTTAAGATAACCCGGCAAAGGTGCCGGCTGTGCATTGGTGCCGCTCATAAAAACGGTAGTGGGGTACGAAAGTTGCCCGCCTGTTAAATAAATGGCCAAATCATTTGTTTTATATTGTTTATTATATTTGTACTGTTTGTTGTTGAAAGTAATGGTTTGCCTCGACTCTGCATTAAATTTTATCGCATAGTAACGCTCATTTACATAAGCAGTGAGCTTTTCATGTTTGTACGTGGTTCTATCCATTTCTTTGCACCAGCCGCACCAATCGGTGTATATATCTATTAAGATGGGTTTTGGATTTTTTGCGTATAGCTCACTTAATTGCTCAATGGTAATCCAATTTATCTTTGCTTCGGTTTTTTTTGTAAAAGATGAAATAGCGCAACCGATTATTAATAAAATTATAAAACTGAATAGGTACCTCATTCGTAAATGGTTTAACTTAGTAAAATGAACGAAAAAATAAGACAAAAAATTGTAATAGCAATAACAGGCGCAAGCGGCTCCATATACGCAAAACTATTATTAACAAAATTATCGCAAATTCAAGACCAAATAGAAGATTTAGCCTTGGTAATGACGGATAATGCAAAAGACGTGTGGAAAGTAGAATTGGGAGATGAAAGCTACAAGAATTTTGATGTAAAATATTACGGTCAGCAAGATTTTTTTGCTCCCTTTGCTTCAGGTTCGGGGCGTTACAATACCATGATTATTGTGCCCTGTAGTATGGGTACGCTTGGCAGGATTGCCAATGGAATATCCAATGATCTGATAAGCCGTGCGGCAGATGTAATTTTAAAAGAAAGAAGAAAACTAATATGTGTAGCTAGGGATACACCATATAGCCTGATACATATAAAAAACATGGAAACCATCACACTTGCCGGTGGTATCATTTGCCCAGCTACGCCATCATTTTACAGCTTACCTAAAACGATAGAAGAGGTGGCTGCAACAGTGGTAGATAGAATAATTGATTTGGCAGGGCTTCAGCAGGAAAGTTATAGGTGGGGGGAGAAATAGATAGGTGCATTTAAAATTGCTACTTATTTTTTCACCGTAGAGAAATGAGTTAAAAGAGACTACTCAGAGAATCTCTGTCTAATCTCTCTGCTCTCCTTTTCTCTGCAGTTATTTTTTTATCGCTATTATCTACTTTTGAGTGCGATAATTTTATTTACACCTAAATAGATTGTAGCGTATTTTATTTCTTATTAAACACAGCCCTCAACTCATTAAATAATCGATCGCTTAATTTTAAATCGGCTGTTATTATTTCTGCATGTGCTGATAAACCCTCTATATAGTGTAATTGTTTTTTATAGCTAGTAATTAATCCATTTGGCAAAGATACCTTAGCTATAAATCCACTGTCTGTTGGAATAGAAGAAATAAAATCAAGTTTTGCTTTTATAATACCGAACTCTCTGTAAGGATAAGCAGGTAGTTTTAGCAATACTTCCTCACCAGTTTTTATTTTACCAAAATTTGTTTGGGGTATAAAAACTTTTGCAAAGTAGGTGCTGTTTTCTGGGTTTATGAAACACACCGTTTGATTCATCTTTATTTGACTATTTTCCTCTATAAATTCTGTAAAGCTTGCCTTGCCAGCAATAGGAGCAATTAGTAAAAATTTACTTTTCCATTCGTCTAATTGTGCTTTAAAAGTATGTAATGCCTCTATAAATATTCCTTTTTGTTGCGCAATATCATTTTCTAGTTGCGCCATTTCTTTTTCTTTTTCGTGCTTACTACTTTCATTTGTAATAAGCGATGAATTGATTTGCGGAATAGCCATCGCTTTTGAAATATATTTACTCTTTTCAATTCTATATTCAAAATCGGCAATTACTTTCTCATTGCTCAATGTTTGATTGGCATCAAATGTTTTTCCAGCCAAGCTCAAATCTTCTTGCTGCATTTTTTTTTGTTCTTCAAGATTGGTATGCAACCGTTGCAAATAACTTACATCTTGTTGTAGCATATTTTTCTTTTTGTTGTAAAAGCCGCTCGATAAATATTGCTTATAGGTATTAAATGCCTGCATAAAAACTTGGTACGGCTGTTGCACTTCCCCTAAATTTTTATAAGAAAAATATAAACTACTCCATTCATTTGCATTAATTTTATTTTGTGCGTTGTCTATAATTTGAGAGAGGGCTATTACCTCATTGTGTACTGCCCTGCTTTCCAAGAAGCCTATTATTTCATTTTCATTTACCAATTTACCTTCTGCCACAGAAAGCTTTACCAGTTTGCCCTCTGCTCTAGCTTTTACTTCTTTTGGTGCGTTTAAAGTAGAAAAAGTTGCGTTCGCAGTTACCACATCTGGGTAACTTATAAAAAAAGTTGTTGCTAGCATTAAGCCAATTATGCCCAAGAATAATACAATGCCATTTCGCACTATCCAACCTGGCTTTTGTGAAATAATTTCCTGTACTTCTGTAGAAAGTAATTTTATATTCCCTTCACTATTTGAAGGTAGATTGGGTGTTTTAATTATTTCGGGCATAAATATTATATTTGTATAAATTATTTTTTATGAAAGCGCAAACTTTAATAATAGAAAAAAAGCGATATGCAGTTATTCCTGAAAAAGAATATTTAAGCATGAAAGAAGATATTGCAGATTTAAAAATGATTTCGAAACGTAGAGATGAAACCAGTATGGAAGCAAAGGCTTTTTTTGAAAAACTTAGAAAATCTAAAAAGTAATCGTCTTGCCATATACAGTTAGAATTAAAAAAAGTGCACAAAAAAAGATAAGTTCCATTTCCGAACCTTACCTTACTGCTATTGAAAAAGCAATTGTTAATCTTGAAAATAACCCCAGACCGATTGGCTGTAAAAAATTGATTGCATTTAAAAGTGCTTACAGGATTAGAGTGGGGGTATATCGTATCGTTTATGAAATTCATGACAAAATATTAACCATTTTTATTTTTGATGTAGATCATAGAAAAGATGTGTATAAATAATCAATCTCCCAACTCTACGCCATGTTTCGTGTCTCACGAAACATTCATTATTCTCCCAATTCCAACTGATTCCTCACCAATGTAAAATATTCTCCTCTCAATTGTATTAACTCCGCATGTGTGCCAGCTTCGGTAATTGTTCCTTTGTTTAATACCACTATTTGGTCGGCATTTTTTACCGTGCTCAATCTATGTGCTACTACAATTACAGTTCTGTTATGAAAAAACTCCGCCATGTTTTTCATAATCACCGTTTCATTATTGGCATCTAAACTATTGGTAGCTTCATCAAAGAAAATATAATCAGGATTTTTATATACTGCTCTTGCAATTAAGATGCGCTGCTTTTGCCCTGCACTTACACCCAAACCCTCGGCACCTATTTTTGTATTAAAGCCAAGTGGTAGGCTTTCTATAAATTCTAAAATGTTTGCAGTAACAGCTGCTTGCTTAAGCTTAGCAGTATCAATTGTTTCGTCGCCTACTGCTATGTTTGCTGCTATGCTATCATTAAAAATATAACTCTCCTGCATTACTACACCTATGGCTTTTCGCCAAGTTTTGTGGCTAAGGTTTTCCAAATCATTTCCCCCAACTTTCACATTTCCTAATTGTGGTGCATAAAATTTAAGCAGCAATTTTAATAAGGTAGTCTTACCACTTCCACTTGTGCCCACTATAGCAGTTGTTTTTCCATTTGGAATCACAAGATTGATATTTTTTAATACTGCTTCGTTGCCGGCACCTGGGTATGTAAAAGAAATATTTGTTAGTTCAATTGATTTATCTGTAGGTAGTGTATGACTTAGTAATTTATCCAAGGGTTCTTCGTCGGGAAGTGAATGTATTTCATTTAACCTATCTAAACTTATTTTTGCCAATTGCCAACTTTGTACAAAGCTTATCATTTGTTCTATTGGACCGTTTAACTGACCAATAATGTATTGTATGGCCAACATTCCGCCAAGTGTCATCCCCCCTTCGTGGTTTATTACAGCCTTTGCTGCTAAAAAAGTTATAAAAATATTCTTGCCTTCATTAATAAAAAAAGCGCCCGTTTGTTGCCATTGGTTTAGCGCAAGCCCTTTCATCCCTAGCCTAAACGTACGTGCCTGCAAGCGCTCCCATTGCCAACGTTTTGGTTTTTCGCAACCATGCAATTTTATTTCTTGCATGCCTTGTACTATCTCCATGGTTTTACTTTGCTCGGCTGAGGCTATGTCAAATTGTTTATAGTCTAATTGCTTTCTTTTTTTAAGAAAAATAAATATCCATAAAATGTATAAAACCGATGCCCCTGCAAACACTGCAAATATGCCGGTGTTGTACATGGCAAGTACTACCGAAAATATTACCAAATTAAACAAAGAAAAAAGGGTGGAAAGCGATGTACCTGTAAGAAAATTCTGTATACGACTGTGGTCGTTCATTCGCTGCATAATATCGCCCGTTTTTTTACTATCGAAATAGCTTACGGGCAGCTTCATAAGCTTTATTAAAAAATCGGTGAGTATGCTAATATTTATTCGACTGCTAATATGGTACAGTATCCAACCTCTAATAAAATCTACACCTAGCCTGCCTGCAAAGAGTGCTAGCTGTGCAAAAAGTACTACATATACAAAGGGAAGATTACTCGTATTTACACCAGTATCTATTACGCTCTGTGTAAGAAAAGGTAAAATTAATTGCAACAAGCTACCCAGCAATAAGCCAAGCATAAGTTGTACAATTAGTTTCTTATAAGGAAACAAATAGGAAACGATACTACCAAAACCTTTGCTTTTTTGTTCGGTGTAATCATCATCGTATTGGTTGTTGTAGAAGAGTGGGGTGGGTTCGAGTGAGAGGGCAATTCCGGCCCCCTCTATCTCCCCAACTGGGGGAGGAAATCTTGAAGAACTTAGCGAAGATTGGTTCGAATTAAAAGCAGATAAATTAAATTGGTCTTCGCTTAAATCTACTCCTTGTCTCTCTCCGCCAATAGGCGGAAGGATAGGAGGGGCTGCACTCACCCATCCCTCCACAAACTCCCTCTCCGTATATTTCAATAGTGATTTACCAGGGTCAGAAATATAAAATGCATTCTTTTTTATTTTATACAAAACCACAAAATGGTTTTGGCTCCAGTGTAAAATACAAGGAAGTTTAATATTGGTTCTTAAATCGTTTAACGAAAGTTGCAACGCTTGTGTACGAAAACCAATTTTTTCTGCAGCATCAGTAATGCCTAAAATGTTTACTCCTTCTTTGCCTATCTCTGTAAGTTCTCTCAGTTTTTCTATGCTAAAGCTACGCCCATAGTGCTTGCCTATAATGTATAGACACGAGGGACCACAATCCATTTGGTTGCGTTGGAGAAAGTGAGGAAAAATGGACATTAATATTATTAGTTGTGTTAATAAAATTGTATGGGAAATAATTAGATAAATTAAAATATTCTATCTTCCATTGACTTCCTTTGCTTGGTCTTTTACTAGCAAAGCTTATTTGTAATTTCTTTTCATTTTCTTCTTTTCATTTCCTATACATTGTCGGATCGTTAAAGACCAAGTATCGGCGACTAAAAGTTTGTTGTGTTTGTACAACGAAAGCAAAGTATGGGAATAAAGGATAGTAATGTTAGTATCAGCGAAGGCATAAAGATGAATACTCAATTTGGTTCATTGGATACTTTGTCAAAATATTCGTTTAAATATAAATTTTCATCTAAAAATTTTTTTAAATCTAAAGTTGAAATATTTTTTTTAATGATTTCGCCTTCTTTATTTAATAAAAAGTTACTTGGAAATGAAGTAATTGTTAATCTTTTTGCTGTTTTGCCACTTTCATCTAAAAATTGCTTCCACTTTAAATTATTATTTAAAATAGATTTTTTCCATTTTTTTTGATCAACTTTTGAATCTACTGAAACTCCAATTATTTTAAAACCCTTTTTGGAATAAATTTGATATAGACTTTTATAGCTAGGAAATTCCTTTAAACAAGGACCACAACTACTAAACCAAAAATCAATTAAAGTAAAGGAATTCCCAAAATGTTCTTTATTTAATTTTTCTTTTTTTAGATAAATGTTCGTTAACTCAAGAGTTGGAAATTTATTGGAAATAGAAAGTTGTTTTATTTCCTTTAATTGTTGTCTTAAAATACTGCCCGTAATGGAATTCTTGATACTATTGGATAGTTTTCCAAAAATAGTATCATATAATTTTCTGTAACCGTTATTATTTACCCTTTCAATTAATTTCCATAAAGTAACAAATGAATTTCTATGTTCTTTTGAGTATTCATAAAACAGTGAATCAGATTTTAAAGCAGTGTTCTTTCTTTTTGAGTTAAAAGAAAGGAGTATTTCATTTGTAATGTTGTTTCCAAATTTGTTTATCAAACTATCTTCATAAATATTATTATTTTGAACATCCTTTATAAATTCTTTAAAATATGGATTGTAAATTAATCTAATTTCATTCTGGGCTAAAGAATTAGCTATTATTGGTGCAATATGCTGATCAACGGTATCTATAATTATACTTTGATTTTTAGGATAGATAAAAACAAAGTCAGTAGTTCCAAATAAGTTGTCACTTTGAATAATAAACCTGTAAGCGAGCGGGAAAGTACCAACAAATTTCTTAATAATTTTAAATTTTCCTCCTATTATTTCAGAAGAATCTAAAGTACTATTACTTCCATAGAAATTTCTAGAAAAAGTATTTGCAACTAAAAATATTTTCCCTGAATTTACGTTATGTAATATTCCATTAACTGTAAAACTTTGAGATACAACCTTGGTTGTAATAGAAAAACAAAAAATAAAAAAAAAGATTTTTTTCATAATTTGTTTATCTATTAGATAAGTTTTGGAAGTGATAGGCATTGATTTAGCTTAAATTGGTGAAAAATTATAAAAAAAAATAAAAGCTATTACTAATATTTTGTAATAGCTTTTATTTTTTTTAGCAGAGATATGGTAAAGCACAAACTTTTGCTTCAATACAACTTGTAGAGGCTCTGCAAACATGCCCAGTTGAACATTGAGCATCAAGAGTACAAGCAGTACAAATAGGCTTTGCTTCTTCATTTACCCCACCAATTACTTTTTTCATTTCATTTCTAGATAATTTTTTCATTTTTTTTAGATTTAATTGTTATGTATAGCAGTTGCAAACTACAGTATGTGTTTTAATTTAAAGGCAACAAACTTAGTCGTGCACTACTAAATTCTTTAAATTAGTTCAAAAAATATATTTACTTTAATTCGTTTAATAATATTGAATCTAATTCCTCCATACTTTTCTCCCAACTACTAAATATTATTTTTCCATTTCGGTCTATTAAATATAAGGATGGAATTGGTTTTAGGCCATATAGATTATTCATCTCTGCATTATTGAAAACATGAAGCCAATTCATTTTATATTTATCTAATCCTTTTAAAAAAGTAGTTGAATCCGTATCGTTTGATAAAGAGATCATTTCTAGGTTTTCTGTTGAATATTTATTTCTAATTTCCTTTAGGTGTGGTATTTTTTTGATACATGGGCTGCACCAAGTAGCCCAAAAGCTAAGCAAATAATATTTACCCTTGAGGTTTTTTGAACTTATTTCTTTGCCTAAATAATCTGTCGTTGTAAATTGTGGAGATTGCATTCCAACTTTCAAGTATAAATTTCCTTCTAGTTGCTTTTTAACTATTTCGCCTTCATAACTGTTCTTAAATTCCTTTGGAAAACAAGTATTAAAAATTTCATACAATTCTAGCAGATAATCTTTCTTTAAAGTGCTTACGATACTTTGTGTAAAAGTCCAAAAATAAAAATATTTATTACCATGCTTTTTAATATATTGCAATTCTTTTAAAGCTAATTTATTACTTGATTGATTAAATAGCGATAAATTACTGTCAGTTTTTGATAAATTGTATTTATTTCTTATATTATTATAATCGTTTAGTTCAATTTTTGTAAATTCTTTTAATTCTAAATATTCATTACATTTTGATACCTCAATCACATTTTCACTACTATAATTATTAAGCTTATTAGAAATCGTATCCTTAACCTCTTTAAATTTTATAGAGGCTTTTTTTTTACTTACTAGAAATGAGGCGCTCTGAAAATTTCCAGTTTTATCTGGATACATAATTATTAAGCGGAAATATTTCGACTTGAATTTTTCATTTAAAACATAAATATTATTACTAAATTTTGCATCAATAAATTTATTTTCTGGACCATCTGTATAAAATAATTTAATCTTAGATGGATCTAAATTATTATTTAATTGAATAGTCAGAAATGATTGGCTAAATACAGTATTTAAAATGAGTATAGTAAAAAGAAGTGTTAAAGATAGAGTTTTCAATTTTTTTTGTTTAATTATTATTTTTTGATAGTCAAAAGATTGGCTATAAATAAAAAAGTACAGCCAATCTTTTTAATATTAATAGCATCCAGATCCGCCACTTACACTACAGTCACAACCTTCAAGTGTAACTCCACCTACTACGACTGAAGACTTTGAACAAGTACCTGAAGTTACATTACCCTGTGAGTCAGCTTTAACACAAGCTGTTTTACATGTTATTCCATCATCTCCAATTGGTGCATTTTTTCCGCCCATTACATTTTTCATTTCATTTCTTGATAATTTTTTCATTTTAATAAAGTTTATTTGTTTTGTGCAGCAGTTGCAAACTACACTATAAGTTTTAATTTAAAGGCAACTAACTTAGCCGTGCACAACTAAATTCTTTAAATTATTTTACACCACAATAAAAACTTCTGTCAATTGTGGTACAATTTTTTCAATATCTTTTAGTTCGTATCGGCTAGGTATTTTTCGGCCATTTAAAAAAATTGTAGGAGTATATTTTATGTTGTTTTCATTCATCCAATTGTCATGTTTTTTAATTATATTCGTTACATCATATTCATTTTTTGTGTTCCATTTAGCATTCCACTGCTTATAATTCATCCAGTCAAACCAGTCTGTAAGCATATTCTTTAATTCATCAGTTGAATTTATATTGTTTGCTTGTTTTAAAATTGCTTTTAATGCAATAGTAGTATTCTCATTTTCATTTTCTGATATACATAACATTCTCACTTGCACACATACCTTATCAGGATTTTTTTCTACCAATTTATCCAACTCCTTATGAGCCTTTGCACAAGGTCCACAATACGGGTTACAAGCCACCGTTATGCGTATAGGCGCATCTGCATTGCCTATCAGCAAATCATTTTCCCAAATGGTATTATCGCAAGTAGGTTCTTTTTCCCATTGTGCCATAAATAAACTTGCATCTGTTTTCCATTTTTTAAAGGAGGCAAGTTCTAGTTTGTTTTTACTATTGGTTTTTATGAGTTGTTTTATGGGGAGGTATATGATGGTGAGAAGTATTGTAGTAAGTATAAAAAGTAAAAAGGGTATATAAAGTATGTTATACTGCAAGTTCTGCAATTGTATGGAAGCAATAATAATTTGTCCAAGTAAAACAGCTACTATGCAAAGGCATAAAGCACACCATTCTTTTAATTTTACTGCTTGCGTATATATGCTCCATCCGGCTACGGCTATGCCTGCAAATGATATCGTTATAATTCCAGTAAGTATTGGATGGTAAAAACAACCAGCCAAGTATAAAATAAACTGAGCAGCAAAATAGATTACAGATGCATCGGCGGGAGTTATGCCTGCAAAGCCTTTGGCAAATTTACTGCCTAGTACTTTTTCGCAGCCGCCATTGCCAACTGTGCCACATACTTGCTTTACGAGTTTGTTTTGGTAGCCAAGCTCAGTGCCTAGTGCGGCTATGCTTATGGCTAAGCCTGCTAAGGAGAGCAAGCCAAAAATACTTCCAGAGATGACATCTTTTAAAAAGATGTCATCTCTTAGTAGAATGAACACCGAGCCAATAAACAACGCCAACCCCGCTACTACAAAAGCTGCTGCTATGTATTTATTTTTTTGCGCCGCCTTTTGGGCGGCGTCGTTTTCTTCATTGTGCTACGTAGCTGCTTTTTCGCCGTACAATACAATGCCACTCCAGTTTTCGGTAATGGCTTTTTCTTTGTCCCATACGCTGGCATCGTTTACCATATACAAGTACTCATTGCCGGGATGTTTTATATGTGCAAGCAATGGGTAGTTAAACTCGTGTATGTATGAGGCATCGGCCTGCACTGCATCGTAGGCCATGCCACCACTTTCTAAAAAGTCGGTTACTGCCGTCATAGCAGGGTAATCGGTATGCGTAGTAATGGCTTCTTTGGTATAAGCGGCATTTACTTTAATATTACTTGCACGCAACCAATCTAGCGCTATCGAAGAAAGTTCTTTTGAAACAGTTTTATCAATCACAGAAATATTTTAAAAAGTTTGGCGGGGTACAACAAATCTATAGGGTTAATATTTACCAAACAAATTTTTATTTAAATAATTTTTTCTGTTTGAAATTTTGAATAGCGGAAGTCTCTGAGCGTTTATGTGGTATTAGAAACTCGATGCGGATTTATGAGAAGCGTAAAGTACTAAATGCTTTATTGAAAAAATTTGTAGTGAAAAATTTAAAAGAACCAAGGCTGGTAGGTTGTTTTAGGTATTGCATTAGCAACATTAATATTTATAAAACAATAAATTTGGCAAGCTGTAAGGATAGAACCGAATGACCCTTTTTGATATTTATTAGATGGTATTTTCTAGATTAACTAATTCAGAAAATCTTTGTAAAAAAAATGTAATATAACAATTTATTAACAAGCCCTAAAAGTATAATTCAAAGGATATTGCTCCTCAATTTTGTTGCCGGCAAGAAAATTTAGAAAACCTATTTTTTTGAATAATTATTAGAACAGGCTTAATTTAAGTAATTATTATTGCAGCGTTGGCTCCCGAAAGTTCTGCCTCGGTAACAAGAAGAAAAATTGAGATACAAAAAAGCCGCCTGAAACATCAAGCGGCCTACTTTAATATAATGTCAACTTACCTCAAATCCACCACATCAAAACCTGGATATTTCTTTGCATCAAAAATAAATAATGGATCTGCTAATACCGCATTTGGTTTTACGCTGGTAATGCTCAATGTATATTTATTGCCTGTTTTTTCTAAAAATTTTGCAGAGGTAATGGCATTGTTTGTTATGTACAAAAGCATTTTATAAATGGGCTTTGTTTTATCAATAGGAGTAAGTTCTATTTCACTTACATTTTTGGTAGTGCCATTTAGCTTATATAAAAAATCTTTGTCATAAAAATTGGTAAACAACTTTTGTGGGGTAATGGTATTTGAACTTGGGTCTATTTTGCTAATGGTAACTTCTTTAGAGGCTTTATCCAATGTCCACGAATTGCTGCCATCCGAAAATACTTCTTGCCCAGTTGCTGTTATCCTATATTTTGCACCTTTTAAGTAAAAACTACCTGCTTTTGTTCCAAGAGATTTTCCTGCCGAATTTTCTATTTTTATGGAGAATTTTGATTCTACGTTTTTATATGTTTTTAATTTTGCACTTACTGCATCTAAAATTACTTTTGCCTTAGGGTCGCTGGCACCCATTCCTTTTGGTGTTTGAGCCATCGTATTAAGAGCAAGCGATAGTAGCATTAATCCAAAGTATACTTTCTTCATTTCTATGATTTTATTTTTTTGCGTTGCAAAGATAAGTAATAGACAGGTCTATTTGACTTAGGTTTAAGGCTCAATAATAAAGGATATGTTAAACTAAATGCTGGATAAACTGTTTATAAACAAATAGTAAAACCAATACAAATTCAATATTTTTGTCGCCCATGGCTAAAGCAGTTACAGAAACACCCTTAATGTTACAACACAATGCCATCAAGGCCAAGTACCCTGATGCTATATTGCTGTTTAGGGTGGGCGATTTTTATGAAACATTTGGGCAAGATGACGTTATTACCTCTCAAGTACTCGGAATAACCCTCACAAAACGCAATGGTGCCAATGCGGCTTCAGCAGAGTTGGCTGGTTTTCCGTACCACGCACTCGATACTTATTTACACAAATTGGTAAAAGCGGGCTATCGAGTAGCCATATGCGACCAACTAGAAGACCCTAAAGCGGTCAAAGGAATCGTAAAACGGGGGGTTACAGAGTTGGTTACGCCCGGTGTGGCCACCAATGATAAATTATTGGAGCACAATACCAATAATTTTTTGGCTGCATTGCATATTACCGATGAAAAAACGGGTATTTCTTTTTTAGATATTTCTACAGGCGAATTTTTTATAGCGGAGGGAGATAAGGAATACACCGATAAATTATTGCAAAGCTTGCAACCTGCCGAAGTTATTTTTCAGCGCAATAAGCAAAAGTATTTTAAAGAGACCTATGGTAATTCTTTTTTTACTTACACATTGGATGAATGGATTTTTGCAGATGTATATGCCAATGAAATATTGCTAAAACATTTTGGTACTCATAGCCTAAAAGGATTTGGCACCGATGGAATGACGGCGGGTATTATTGCTGCAGGTGCCATCCTACATTATTTAAAAGATACCGAGCATCCAAATTTGCAACATATTACTTCTTTGCAACGCATAACCAAAGAAGAGCATTTGTGGATGGATAGGTTTACAATACGTAACTTGGAGTTGATAGGGCCAAATGAAAACAGTAGCCTGTTTAAAACCCTCAACAATACCGTATCGCCCATGGGTGCAAGACTTATGAAACGGTGGATGCTGATGCCGTTGAACGAGCTTACAAGAATAAATGAAAGATTGCTTGCGGTAGAATATTTTATTAAAGAATCGGATACCCGTTTGCAAATTGCAAAGCATATCAAACAAGCGGGGGATGTAGAAAGGCTTGCTGCAAAAGTGCCACTTAAAAAAATAAATCCGAGAGAAGTATTACAAGTGGCAAGAGGCTTGGCACAAACAGAAGAAATTAAGAAACTATGTGTTTCTTCCTCTAATGAATATTTAAAAAGGCTGGGAGATTCGCTTAACAGTTGTCAATATATTCTGGAGAAAATTGTAAAAGAGATCAATGAAAATCCGCCTGCTACAGCCAATAAAGGTGGTCTTATTGCAACAGGTATTCATGCCGAGTTGGATGAGTTGCGGGCAATTGCCAGCGGCGGAAAAAATTATTTATTGGAACTACAACAAAAAGAATCGGAAGCCACGGGTATATCTTCTTTAAAAATTAGTTTTAATAATGTGTTTGGTTATTATTTGGAAGTAACCAACCTGCACAAAAACAAAGTGCCTGAAACTTGGATACGCAAACAAACCCTTGCCAATGCAGAGCGCTACATTACGCCAGAGCTAAAAGTGTATGAAGAAAAAATAGTAGGGGCTGAGGATAAAATTTTTCAGATAGAGCAGCAATTGTTTCAAGAATTGTTGAACGAGTTGCAAGATTATATTGCACCCATGCAGGTGAATGGGCATGTAATGGCAGTGCTGGATTGTTTATGCTGCTTTGCAAACAATGCCTTGCAATTCAATTATAAAAAACCATTGTTGCACGATGGGTTTGAATTGGATTTAAAAGATTGTCGCCACCCGGTAATAGAGCGTAACCTTGCAATGGGCGAATCTTATATAAGCAATGATATTTTTTTAGATAACAACAGCAACCAACTTATAATTCTTACCGGGCCCAATATGAGCGGTAAAAGTGCCATACTCCGACAAACGGCGTTGATAACACTGATGGCGCATATGGGAAGTTTTGTACCAGCATCATCGGCAAAAATTCCTTTGACAGATAAAATATTTACAAGGGTAGGCGCATCCGATAATATTTCGGGAGGCGAGAGTACATTTATGGTAGAGATGAACGAAACGGCTAGTATCATCAATAACCTCACAGCTCGTAGCCTTATTTTGTTAGATGAAATAGGCAGAGGTACTTCTACATACGATGGTATTTCTATAGCGTGGAGTATTGCCGAATTTATTCACCAGAGTCCTCATGCGCCTAAAACACTTTTTGCAACACATTATCATGAGCTAAATGAATTGGAGAATAAATTTGATAGGATAAAAAATTACCACATCACCAACAAAGAAGTAGGTAATAAAATAATATTCCTACGCAAGCTTGCGCCTGGCGGTAGTACGCATAGCTTTGGTATACATGTAGCACGCATGGCTGGCATGCCGCCCGTGCTCATAGATAGAGCCAATGAAATATTATTACAATTAGAAAAAAAGAATGAAGGAGAACCCGAAAAAGGAGTGGCCAATAGCCCATATGTGAAAGGAAAAATAAAAGAGCTAAACATGCCCAAAATGCAATTAAATATTTTTGATGCGCACTCTGTAACATTTGAAGAAATAAGAAATATCTTGGAAACGGTAGATATCAATAGACTTACACCAGTAGAAGCATTGCTAAAATTGCAAGAGATAAAAGGTAAAATAAAATAGTTTGACCGTTATTTAAACTCGTCTGCTATTTTCTTTCTAAAATTTTCATCGGTCAATACGGATAATTCGAAATTATTCATCAACCCTTGTAGCATATCATTTTCTGCTGGGGTGAGGTTGTTAAAAAAGTAAGCCATTTCTATTCGTTCCCCTTTTTTTGTAGTAGCATAAAGTGCTTTGGTCAATACCCACGAAGTACTACCACCTTTCATACCTGCATGTTTTAGCCATTGTTTATTTGCTGGGTTTTCCATCAAGGTTTCCAATACCAATGAAAGGATGGCATAGGTATCTTCATCAAAAAAGGCTCTATTATTTAAAATGCTACAAATGCGCACATATTCTTTTGTGGTAGATGCGGGTAAACGGTCGCTCCAAACCTTTTGCATTTTCATAGTAAGATCTTGCGGGCGAAATTTTAATTTTAAAATGGTATCGTACTTGAGTGCTTTGTGCATATCATATATGTAACGTGCATACTGCTCTTCCGATAATTTTTTTATTGCCTTCAAAATATCTGCTTCTTTTTTGCCCATTGGGTTCTGGTACATAAAAAGAGAAGCTACCATGGGGTATATGGCACTGTGTTGTTTTAATCCAAGTATTTCTATATTTTCTTTTACTCTATCCAACCCCAATAAATCCAATAAATATTCTGTATTTGCATTGCTACTAAACATGATCATACCCCTGGCCACATCTAATAAAATTACGCTATCCCCGTTTAAGAAGCCTTTGTTTTTCTCGTACGCTATCCAATTGGCATGGGCATTTCCGTCTGTAAGCGGTAAATAATAACGATCCAAATCCGACAAAGGAATCATTTCATTTTCATCAATTTCATTTTTAACAACTTGCTTAGCAAATTCAATGGCTATCAATATTTTTACCGTACTGGCAAGCGGCATCATTTTGTTTTCGTTGAGGTGCGCTATTACCTTGTCGTTTTGGGTAAGAAAAAGCGACGCTTTGCTTTTATTTTTCTGTATAAATTGCAAAAGTAAGTCGGCAGGGGTTTGTGCCAGGGTACATGTGCCTATAAAGAGACCAATGATACAAAGTAGATATATTTTTTTCATTTTATATTATGTAAAATAGCCATCTTAACTATAAGAACGAAATTTTTATATAAAAAGTATTAATAATTCAATTTAGGGAAATAAATTAAAATGCATTTTTCCACATCATACTTTCTACAGGTACATCTGGTTGTCCGCTGTATTTTGCATTTTTCTTTTGGTTGTATTTTACTTCTATTTCACCATCTACCGGGAAATAGATGAGTTGCCCAATAGGCATTCCTTTGTAAACCCTTACTGGTTGTTTTACAGAAATTTCCAAGGTCCAATGGCCGCAAAAACCCACATCTCCCTTGCCAGCAGTAGCGTGTATATCTATACCCAAACGGCCTGTAGATGATTTGCCTTCTAGAAAGGGCACGTGTGCATGGGTTTCGGTATATTCTTCTGTTACGCCCAAGTAAAACATGTGTGGCAATAATAAAATACCTTCTTCCGGAATTTCAAAATGCTTGATGCGGTTGTGTTTTTTTGCATCTAGCTCTGCATGTTCGTAGGTAGCCAAGTTTTTACCTAGGTGCACATCATAGCTATTGCTGCCAAGGCTTTCTCTCAAATAAGGAACAACCTTGATGGTTCCTTTTTCCATTTCTTCTAAAATTCTTTTGTCGCTTAAAATCATATTTTATTTTTGTTTTTGCCACTAATGTCACGAATTTTCACGAATGCTGTTATATTATTCGTGTTCATTCGTATTATTCGTGGCTGCAAAATTTGCATAGTAAATTTAAAAGCATTTATACAAATTATTTGAGGGCTATTTTTCTCTTACTTTTGCAGCATGCCTCTCATCTATCACCAACAAATAAATGCAGCCACAAAAATAGGTGTTTGGCATATTACAGAAGCAGAAGATTTTTTTTTACAGCAATTTTCTTTGCAACGCAGCATTACGCACCCGCATAAGCGCCTGCAACACCTAGCTGGCAGGCATTTATTGAGGGATTTATTCCCGAATTTCCCCTTGGCACTTATACAAATTGCCGACACCAGAAAGCCTTTTTTGGCAGATGAAGCCTTTCATTTTTCCATTTCGCACTGCGGAGATTATGCTGCTGCTATTGCAAGCACAGAAAATAGGGTGGGGGTAGATATAGAAATTCCGCACCCCAAAGTACAGCGCATACAGCATAAATTTTTGACAGAAGCAGAAAAAGAAATTTTAGCAGCCGTAAATAATGAAGGATATCCCGAATTCTCGGGACTTACCATGGCATGGAGTATTAAAGAAGCCATGTTTAAATGGCAAGGAGTAGGGGAGGTAGATTTTAAAAAGCACATGCAAATAAAATCAGTAAAAAAATCTGCAGACGGTTTTGTGGCTCATTGTGTTTTTGAAAAAGAACAGGCTTTTTATTTGGAAGTGGATAGTATAGTGGTGGGGGAGAATAATTTGAGTTGGGTGGTTACGTAAGATTACTTGTACAAGTCATTATGTGGTATAAAGCGTATATAAAAAGGGCTATTTTCATTTATACTGTCTCTGGTTAATATCAGTTGTACTCCAAATGCCGATTTGCTTTTTATCGAATTATCGGTAAACTCAGCTTTTTTTGTATCCTTGTAATTAGTAAATCTTTTTAGTGGACTTATTTTGGTAAGGGTATCTATCAATTTAGTATAAGCATTTATTGCATCTTGTTTTTCTGAGAAATATAGATATGGGGAAAGCTCACCAATTTCAATCCTGTCTTTAAATACTTCAGTTGCATCTATTTCTATCTTGCCAACTGAAAATTTTTCTTTTAAAATCGGATGTTTAGAAAAGAACAACGAATGTGTTGATTGGATTGGGGGATAAATCATATCCGTATGTTTATCTTTTGTAGACCAACCATTTACGGTATCTGTCTTAGATTTGGGTTGGCAGTACACTGCAGAAATGTGTTTTTTTATAAAATTACATAGGTTTGAATCAGGGTTATTGGTATGAAAATTAAAAAGTAATTTGTTACTGTATTCTTCAAGTAAAGGTTTTTGGGCTATGCAGGTTGAGTGAATTCCATGTAAGAAAATAGCAAGAAAAAATAAGTGCTTTAATATTCCAGTATTCATAAAATAAAATATTTAGATTAGTTCTTCTTGTAAATTATTTTTAAGTATTTAATATATAGTATACATATTGTCTTCAAAAATCACTTGAAAAAAAGACGACTCTTTGACTATAGTATTGTCAATAATTACATTTTTCACTTTTTCGTTTGCATAAAGGTTATTAAATAATTGGAAAGTGGAAAAAAAATTCAGCAATGATTTAAAATATTCTTAGAAAAGCGCAAGATTTACTATAGTTTTTTCCAACTTTGAGTCTTTTTTGCAGGTAACCTAAAAATAAATGGCGAAAGGCTGCGATAAATAATTTCAGGTTTTTTTGATTCTGTATCGTATTCCCAACTAAAAATATCTTCAATTGGAGCAATTGATATTTTCTCATTTAATCTTTCATTCGGGTTTGTCTTGTATAAAATTATTAAAGGGATGTATGTATATGAATCATGAATTAGATAATTTAATTCTCTAAAATTAATTACTGAGTCAACTGCATTTCTAAATGCTAATTCAACTATGCTATCTACCATTTTTATTTTAGGATTGTTCAAAGAATAAAAAACAACAGAATCTTTTTTTAATATTTTATATTTATAATATTGAATTTTACTGAATCCTGTACTTCCTAAATCACTTTTATGTAGACCTTGAAAAGCCCCTCTCTTAAAAAAATTATAAAAATAAGCTTCTGTATTTTCTTGAGAATGGCCTAATAGATTTTGTTGTGCTTTTGTAGGTAAAGAAAAATAAGTAATAATTAAAAGGAGTATAAGTTTCATGTATATTGGATTTTTATCTCGCCATGAAATAGGTTGACCATTTTATTTGTTTGTCACATTTCCTTTTTAGGATTTCTATTCATTTCTTTTAATGAAAACTTAGATTTACTTAAAACTATACAGGGACTAAGTAATAGGCAGTCATTTAAGCCTCTATCTTTTCCTTTAAACTTTCCCGATTCTGAAAAAGTTGTTACCAATTGCCCTAGAATTTTTCCAATTTCAAATGTCAATTCATCAGATTCTGTAAAATCAAATAATATATTGGTAGTATCTTTTATTTCATTATTTTTCTTTTTGAACGGTTTTGTTTTACAATCTGAATAAATAAATAAATAAATTGGTTGAATAATTGTTTTGTTTTTTTTGCTGACAAAACTTAAAAAACTTTTTTCCCATTTATCTTTCAACCCTTTAATTATTGATGTTATCGTATCACTGTATTTTTGCGGTAATGATTCAGAAGTCATTATTTCTTTCATTTGGCCATTTGGAAATAAAGTAAATGATATATTATAAATTCCTGCAAAACAGCTATCACTAATATTGCAAAACTCAAGTTTGTGTGATAAATAAATATTTAAAGTGCTGTCTTTATCCCTTAATATTTTTATAGGCTGTGCAAACAATGGTGAAGCATAAACTAAGAAGAAAACTGTAAAGTTAATAAATATTTTCATTCTGTTTTTTTATAAAGTTAAATGCATATGGGGTTTCTTGTACCCAATGTTCCGCCTTTCATGTAACCAATCAAAATTGTTATAAGTTGGGAAGTACGGCGATAGTATTTAAATTCTATTTATAACAATTCTCATCGCCTAATGCAATATTAAAGAGTTTGCCTATATTATTGGCGGAATATTATTGTTATTAGATTTCCTTATTCCTTTTTTTCTAATATAAAATTAGGCTTATCAACTTGTTTAGGTTTCACATCTACTTCTACTCCATTCTTATATTTTGTTCTTACAGTATTACCTTTATTGTCAATAATGTACATAAAAATTAAGTCATGTTCATTTGAGTAACGATCAATCTCTCTGGGATTTTGTTTTATTGCTTTAAGATTTGTTTTTTTTGTTTCTTTGTAAAAATATAATCTTATTTCTTCTGTATTATAAGGATAAGATTTGCTTGAAGTGTATTCTATGACAAAACTATCTATTTTATTTTCTACTTCCTTGCTTTCTTTATAGGGGGAAATTAAAAAGAAGTTATCGTAATATATCCTTTCTTTATCAAGTGAAATTACCGTATCAATTAATTTATTATACGGATAGAATTGGGTTATGATGATTGGTTTATTGACAAAACAGCTTTGAATAAGAATACAGATTAATAATATATATATAATATTTTTCATACAGGTTGTTTAGTTTGAAACTAAGTTCATCTTAAATTTAACTTGAGTTTCAAAAGGTTTAAAACCTCTACAATGTTGTAAAATCCACCATGCGGCAAAACCTACATGCTTATTTTGATAAGTTATTGCATCATTTTTATCTAAGCCGAAATGATCTTTTATTGTAATATTCAAATTAGCTGTCCATTTATGAGTAATAGGATCAATAGAAAACCCTGTCAATTCTATAATGGTTTCTTCTGTGTCGTTAATCAATATTTGTAATCCATTAAACTTATTATGAAGTCCGTTAAAAGCTGGTCTGATAGCTTGAGGTAATTCTAAAGTATTTATTGTATTTATATCCCAATTATTAGCTGCCAATGTTGTATTTAAGCGGACACCAAATTTAATCATAAACTCTTTAAATTTGCTATTTTCAAATACTTTGTTACTTAGATCAGTATTTGAGTAAGTACCACCTAAGTTATTTTTAAATCTTTCAACCATATTATCACCCACTGTTTCTAAAATTCCAGTACTCGTTTTGTGAAATAAATCAGTTACTTCATTAAACAACTCTTGGTTAGTAAAATTTGTCATATTGCTCATTATTCCACTTGCATCACAATTTGTTCCATAAGTCATATCTTCTGTATTATTCCTTGAAGCAATCCTACCAATAATTTTAATTGGTGGATCAACGGATTCTCCAAAGTTTTCAAACTCAAAATTATACCCTGCGGGCATTATTACATCATCATCATTCACAAAAATCGGATTATCCAAGTCATCATAATTTAAATATAAAGTAGTAGGAGCCCACCCTGGCCCACCCGTTGGTACGGGGCATGGTGGCAATGGCCCACTCGGTACAACATTGCTACTACTTACATTTACTGGCACTGGTGCTGGTGCACCGGGTATGCATGGATATACATAAGGAATCACCGGACCACCTCCTCCGCCACCACTTGTTGTTATGGGGCCTCCTGGTATAGGGCTGCCTTGCTCTCCCCAGTCTAACCCAACAATATAACAACTATTGTAAGCAATACCTATTCCACAGTGAGGACCTGGAACTATATTTGTTGCATTTTGTACATTATTGCAGGGGACAGAAATATAGATTGTTGTGGAGGTACATTCATTAATTGATGTTACATTTTGCTGTGTATTTACTGCCGCAGAAGATGAATCTACAAAACTTACTGTAAAACCATTACCAATATTGTTATTGTTTTCTTGAAACAGCAAAGAATCGGTTATTACAAAGTTTTTATAACCAAATACTAATTTTTCGAGAGACATTACCAGTACCGCAAAACTTTCTGCAGAATAGTCCGCTGCATTTCTATTGTAAGGATAATTTTTATAGTCACACGCTAAAGAGTAACTAATCCTAATGCTATCATTTATCTTAATTTTTAAAAAGCCATTGATGCGCAGTTGGTTTGGTAAAGAAAATGGAATGGCCAGTAATGTATCTGGGTTGCTTATACTGTTAGATGACGCAAAGCTGGTATTTTGTACTATTCTTTTTGACAGTAAGACCTTATCCCAAAATGGATAGCCATTGCTTTTTGCAAAGGCATTTACAAATTCTTGTTTATTATTTCTAACTTTTGATTCTTCCATTACTCTTTTAACGGTCGTTATTGTCAATTAAATAGTGTATATAATTTCACATTAATTTTATTGTATAGCTTATTCCTCCGTCCCATCCACCAATTGCATTCAAATCAAATCTTGCCAGGCTATGCCTTCAACTGAGCCAGAAATATGTAAGGAGTTATGCAATATGTGTTCTATTCTATTTTTTTCTATTTATTTTCAAAGTACGCTCGCTCTTTTTGCATCATACTTCGCAGCATCCAAATCCAAATGCACATTAGTCACTGTTTTAAAAAATAAAACCTATTGAGTTAAGAAGTTAACATTTGGAAACTCACTTATTGTGCAATGCTTTGATATGGGTTGGCATTAGAAGTGCTTGTAAGCATGGTACTATCTCTAGTTGTAAAAACAGTAGGAATAGGCACAGTATAATACGGATTAGCTTTTGTAAATCCCCTTGTTATTAATTGCACATTGCCATTGCTAAAAATATTGATGATGCTGTATCCATAAAAAGAAGCTGGCCCTTTGCTGCCCGCATTGCCGGCAACAATTTGATAAGTACCAGTATCGTTGGGTTGCATTCTTTGGTAATCGTGTACGTGTGCAGATAACATTGCCACAACACCTGCATTATTGAATACAGGCCAAAGCACGGGTCCAGCTGGTAAGCCTTGGTGTCCCGTACTTGGATTATTATTTGAATAGTATGGTTTGTGCCCCAAAACAAAAATATGTTGTATGGTAGCGTCGGCTTTAAAAGTATTTATTTTATCTATAACCCATTGTGTAGGTACCATGCCTTCCAATCCTTTTGGATTTGTGACAGTTCCTACGCCATAAGTGTCGGTATTCATTACAATAAAGCCAATATTTTTTCGGGTAAATGCATAAGTCATTCTATTATCCAAACTATCTATGCTTACACTGCTGCGGTTAGTAGGCATGTAATTACTCATGTATTTCATCCAAATATCTGTTGTACCTTGTAAGGGTAATTCTTGCCTATCAAGCATTTCATGATTTCCAGGCACAGCCAACATTTCTATTCCCGATGTAGAAATATTGCTAAAGCTTCGGTCATTAAATTGTGCATCCCATGCTTTGAGCTCTTTATCTAAATCGTATGTATTGGATTCGCCCAATACCATATCGCCTAGAAAAAAGAATGCACTGGGTTTATTTTTTAAAGAACTAATATCATTAAATATACTTTTTAGCGCAGCTATATTTGCAGTAGAAGCATTTGTAGCATTTGTATTATGTTTGTCGCCGTGTTCTATTCTATTGCAACCAGTAAAGACAAAACTGTAAATGATTGAATCTTTGCTGATAGCTTTTGGTGCAAGAAACGTTTGTTTAGCTGCACCTTTTTTTGCATCATTGCAGCCAATTAAAGCGGAAAATGTAAATAAAGCTAGTAATTTTAAAATTTTCATTTCTTAGGTTTTAGGTTACAAGGAAAGATAATATTTTGTGATTGTCTTTAAATTTATATACCATTATTCAAATAAAAATCGTTGTTTAAAATTACGGCATTGTGCCGAAAAAATATATTTTATGTAAATTGTAATTGCTGCAGCCAAATAGATTTGTAGGATTTACTACTTTTTGAATGATACAAAAGATATCGAAAAAAGTAATTAATCTTAGATATGCAAAACGGTCGCATATAAATTTCGATTGCATTCGTGGCCAATATCTAGCCAATGAATATACCCAATAGATATTCTTCTCCAAAATCTTGGCATTCCTTGTGTCTATTTTAAATGCAACATGTTCTATTACCATCAAAGTAGTAATAAATAAAAGTTTTACATTTGAATCCTATTGGATACAGTCAATTATTTTATATGACAATTCGTGCATTATTTTCAAAGAACAGGATCGGCATAGTCTATGGTGCCAGCCTTGCTTTACTGCTTTTTTTGCTAAGGTGGCTGGAGTTGCGGTTTATTATTTTTAACCATGCATTCGAAATTTATATTGGCGCTATCGCCATCATCTTTACCGCTTTGGGTATTTGGCTTACGCTAAAATTGACCAACCCAAAAATAAAAACGGTGATCGTAGAAAAAGAAGTTTACCTCAACAATAACTTACATTTTATTTTGAACGAACCTGAACTTGCCAAACAAGGATTGAGTAAACGAGAGTTGGAAGTGCTTCAATTAATGGCAGAGGGTTTTAGTAATGAAGAAATTGCTACTCGGTTATTTGTTTCGTTGAATACCATTAAAACGCATGTATCGAAACTTTTCGAAAAAATGGATGTAAAACGAAGAACACAAGCAGTAGAAAAAGCAAAAAGGCTAAGTTTGATTCCGTAATGCTCCTTCTTTAGTATGAAAAATGGGTGTTAAAACAAAAATCACACTTTAGTATGAGGGCAATAAACTAATAAAGTTTCAATTTTACGGTATTGTAAACCAAAACTTAAATAATGAAAAAAAATGTAATTGTTTGCGGATTAATTGCCGGGCTAATCGTTTCGGTTTTAATGGTAATTTCAATAGCCATTTACAAGTCTACTGGAGATTTTGATAATGGAATGATATTTGGCTATGCCAGTATGTTACTTGCATTCTCCCTAATTTTTGTAGGCATTAAAAATTACAGGGATAAGTACAACAATGGTATTATTGGATTTGGGAAAGCTTTTAAAATTGGTCTTTTTATTACGCTTATTGCATCTACCATATATGTGATCGTATGGCTAATTGATTATTATTTTTTTATACCCGATTTTGGCGAAAAATATGCATCCTATATGATAGAAAAATTAAAAGCAAGTGGAGCTAGCCAAGTAGAAATTGTGAAGCAAACCAAAGAAATGGCAAATTTTTCTGAAATGTATAAGAACCCTATCATTAATGCCCTATTTACCTATTTAGAAATTTTGCCAGTGGGGCTTATAATTACACTTATTAGTTCGCTTATTTTAAAAAGAAAAATAAAAGCAAGTATTTAGTTTCTTAATATTCTCTTGTAAAAATGAGTTTTTAGAAAAAAAGAAGAAGAATAATTTTGATTTGGCAACGAATCTTTGAAATTACCAATGAGTTTAAATAAAGTATTAAAAATAAAAAAAGTATAAACATGAAAAAGACAGCATTCATAATTGTTGGAATTGCAATAACATTTTGTTTTGGCTTTTCCTTAAAGACAATTATTACAAATCAACAGGCAATTAACAATAACAAAAAGGAAAACAATATGAAGCTAGGTGCATTTTCTTTGAGTCTTAATGTAAAAGACCTTAAAGTATCGAAAGATTTTTACGAAAACCTTGGGTTTACCGTTTTTGGTGGAAGTATGGAAAACAAATACCTCATTATGAAAAATGAACATTCACTCATCGGACTTTTTCAAGGAATGTTTGAAGGGAATATGTTGACATTTAATCCGGGTTGGGATGATAATGCCAAGAATATTGAAAAGTTTGATGATGTTAGAGAAATTCAGCGGCAACTAAAAGGTAAAGGAATAAAATTAACGATGGAGGCGGATGACAAAACTACGGGGCCGGCAAGTGTTATGACAACAGACCCTGATGGGAATGTAATTTTAATAGATCAGCATCGCTAAATTTATATATCGGATGTGTTGTTTCCAATAATAATTTAATGAAAGGTAGCCAATGAAACTTTTAGTGAATATTAATAACTTGTAACAAAATAAAATTTGATAAATCAAAATGTATTTGATAAATATATATAACTTCAAAGTTCAAATTTTTATAAAAAATGATTTTGAAATTATACCATATTACTTCATTGCTTTTCATATTTACTTTAATAGATGCAACAGAAATTAATGCCCAGCAAAATTTGGTTGCCTATGTAAAGCCAATCATTGGTACCGAAAAAATGGGTCACACTTATCCAGGAGCAACTGTTCCTTTCGGAGCTGTACAATTGAGCCCCGAAACGGATACCATTTCTTATGAGCTTGCAGGAAAATACAATCCAGATGTGTACAAATATTGTGCAGGCTACAAGTACGAAGACAAAACGATTGTTGGCTTTAGTCATACACATCTTAGTGGTACAGGCCATTCGGACTTAGGCGATTTTTTGATAATGCCCACGCAAGGAAAATTACAATTAAACCCTGGTGTAGCTTCCGATTCCAAAACCGGGTATCGTTCTTCTTTTTCTCATGCAAATGAATATGCAGAAGCAGGATATTACAAAGTAAAATTAGACGATGATAATATAACGGCAGAAATGACCTCTACTACAAGGGTGGGCATGCATCAATACACATTCCCAAAATCAGATGAAAGCCATATTATTTTAGATTTGATGGCTGGCATTTACAATTAAGCTGAAAAAAATATTTGGACATATGTGAGGGTATTGAATGATTCTACTATAACTGGTTACAGACAAACAAGGGGTTGGGCAAGAACAAGGACAGTTTATTTTGGCATGTGTTTTTCGAAATCATTTTTCAATTATGGACAAAAGAATTATGATAGCAAACAGGCATACCGTGGATTTTGGGGTAAGTTTGATCAGTCAAAATATTTTCCAGAAATAGCTGGCGAAAACATTCGCATGTATTTTGATTTTAAAACAACAGAAGCTGAAAAAATAAAAATAAAATTTGCTTTGTCTTCTGTAAGTCAGGAAAATGCTTTGGAAAATATGCAAACAGAAATAAAAAATTGGGATTTTGAAAAAGTAAAATCCAATGCCCAAGCATTGTGGAATACCGAATTAAATAAAATAACTATTGAAGCATCAGAAGATACTAAGGTGAATTTTTATACAGCCATGTATCACACATTTATTAATCCAACAGTATATACCGATGTAAATGGTCAGTATAAGGGATTGGATCAAAACATACATGAAGCAAAGGGATTTACAAATTACAGCACTTTTTCGTTGTGGGATACCTATCGGGCATTGCATCCATTTTTTAATATCATACAACCATCTCGAAACAACGATATGGTAAAATCAATGATGCAGCATTACGAGCAAAGTGCATTGCACATGTTGCCTATATGGTCGCACTACGCAAACGACAATTGGTGTATGAGCGGCTACCATAGCGTATCGGTTATTGCAGATGCCATTTTGAAAGATATTTATGATGGAGATGCAAACAAAGCGTTGGATGCTTGTATTGCTACAGCCACACATCGCAATTATGAAGGCATTGGATTTTACATGGATCTAGGATTTATTCCTGCTGAAAAGAGTGGGGTTTCAGTGTCCAATACATTGGAATATGCATATGATGATTGGTGCATTGCACAAATAGCAAAAAAATTAAACAGAAAAGATGTTTATGACACATTTTTAAAACGCTCCGCTAATTGGAAAAATAATTTTAATCCGACAACAGGTTTTATGCAACCTAAATTAGCTGATGGGAATTTTAAAAATAATTTTGATGCTTTGTCTACAAACGGGCAGGGATTTATTGAAGGCAATAGTTGGAATTATAGTTTTTTTGTACCACACAATCCAACCGAACTCATAAGTACTATGGGGGGCGAAGTTTTTTTTGTTAGGAGATTGGACAGTTTGTTTTCGATGCATTTGTCAGATGCATTTTTCGCCGAAACGGAAGATATAACCCGAGAGGGAATTATTGGAGGTTATGTACATGGCAATGAACCTGCGCATCATGTAGCATATTTGTACAACTGGACAAAGCAACCTTGGAAAACCCAATACCAGGTAAGGAAAATTTTGAACATGCAATATAAGCCTACCGCCGATGGCCTTGGAGGTAACGATGATTGTGGGCAAATGAGTGCTTGGTATATTTTTAGTGCATTAGGTTTTTATCCTGTAGCACCTGGTTCCAATGAATATGCCTTGGGGTCGCCTTTGGTAAATCATGCAATAATAGCATTGGAAAATGGGAAAAGTTTTACAGTAAATGTGGTTAATCAGAAAGAAAATAATATGTATATACAAAAAGTATTGCTTAATGATAAACCATTGCCAACACTGTTTATTAAGCATGCAAATATTGTAGCTGGATCAACGTTGACATTTGTAATGGGGCCTAAGCCTAAAAAATAGATATTTTTTTTAAATCTGATTTTAATTTTTTCATAGTTAATTTATGATTGTGTTGTTGGTAATTGACAATACTTTTTTTACAGCCAATTGAGTTGTTAAATGGTTTAGCCCTCTATAAATCAAAAAAAATAAAAATAAATTTGGTAAAACTAAATATATTAGTATATTTGTGCTAATCAAATTAGTTGTTATGTCACAAGCAGGATTAAATCTAAAATACTTGCGCAAACTGCGTGGGTTAACACAAGAAGAATTTGCAAACAAACTTGGCATTAAGCGTTCACTAATTGGAGCTTATGAAGAAGAGCGGGCAGATCCCCGATTAGATGTTTTAGAAATAATTGCAGAAATGTATAAGCTAAGCCTAGACGAACTTTTTTTGAAAGACCTAAGCAATGAAAGCGGCAGTTATTTAATGAAACGCCGCCGCCAAAAAATGATGATGAGCGAGGAGCGCAATGTAATTCATTTTGTACCCGTAAAAGCTGCAGCAGGCTACCTAGCAGGTTATGCAGATGCAGAATTTATAGATGAATTAAATACGTTTACTTTACCCATGCTTGCTGGTGGTAACTATCGAGCTTTTGAAATAATAGGAGATAGTATGCTGCCAACCCCAAGCGGCAGTATTATAGTAGGAGAGAAGACGGAAAGTTTAGATGATGCAAAAAACAACAGTGCCTATATAGTAGTAAGTAGAAACGAAGGTATTGTTTACAAAAGATTTGTACGTAACCCAAAGCAAAAAGGTAAAGTGACGTTGGTAAGTGATAATCCAAATTACCAGCCTTACCAAATAAATTCAGAAGATATTATGGAATTATGGGCAGCTCAAGTTGTTATAGGAAAAGTTGCTTCACAACAAAGATGGGATGTAAATTCTCTTGCAAACTTGGTAAATAATTTACAAGACCAAGTGAGTACTTTGAAGAAGAAAATGAACTAGGAATTAGATAGGAGATGTTAGATATGAGACGTTAGATTCAAGATATTAGATACAAGATATTAGATAATTAATTTTGGAATGTTAAATATGTATTGTGTGTTTCTAATATTAGTAGTTTGTAATTTAGTACGCAAACTAAACTTCTAAACCCTCTAAACTCGTATTTGTAGTTAAACAAAACTGTATATTTACTAAACGATAAATTATACGAACACCTCAATCAACTATTTAACCAATCAACCAATCACCCATCAACCCAAAAACTCGTAACTTTATTTAGATACATCAAAAAAACAAATACATCAATTAAAAAAAAAAGCTATGATCAAATTACAAATTGTAGGAAACCTAGGAGCAGATTGCATTCAGAAAGAAGTGAATGGTAAAAACGTTATTAATTTTAATGTGGCACATTCAGAAAAGTACACGGATGCACAGGGAAATGTAGTAGAAAAAACCACTTGGGTAAATTGTGCTTATTGGACAGACAAAGTTGGGGTTGTTCCCTTTCTCCTAAAAGGTAAAACGGTATATGCAGAAGGGATACCAGAAGCAGATGCTTACACCAACAAAGAAGGAGCTGCTGCAGCCACTTTAAGAATGCGAGTAATGAATCTTCAATTGTTGGGTGGCAATACAGATACTCCAAATGCTGGACAACAACAACAGCAAAATTACAACAAAGGCAATGTTTCAAATGCTGGCGCTACTCCGCCACCTGTTGTAAGGGCACAACCGGCAGCAGATATGCCGTTGGATGACGATTTACCATTCTAAAAATTGCAAATTATTAACCACGAGCTTCTCTTTTTGAGGAGCTTTTTTAATACCAACATGGATTGCTTTGTTTTAAGATAAGATGTTAGATTCGCTGTAGCACAACTACTTTTTCGAACCGATATTATCTACAAATCATTATGTAAAATAATAGTTGAAAACCTGGTACATCTTTGAGTAAATTTTAATGGATGGCTGCTTAGAATTAATTGGAATAAATAAAGCACGCATCAATACTGCTCTCCCTCGTTTGGGAAATCCTTACTTTTTACATCTTTAATATAGTTTTGTACTGCCCCAGTTATTTGTTCGTGCATATTTAAATATTGGCGAAGAAAACGTGGCTTGAATTCTGTATTGATGCCAAGCATATCGTGCATTACAAGCACCTGTCCATCGCAACTACCGCCTGCGCCTATACCAATGGTAGGTATGTGTAAGCTTGCTGATACTTCGGCAGCCAGTGTAGCTGGTATTTTTTCTAAAACAATGGCAAAGCAACCTGCTTCTTGTAACAACAAAGCATCTTTTTTCAACTTATTGGCTTCAGCTTCTTCTTTAGCACGTACGGTGTAAGTGCCAAATTTGTAAATGCTTTGCGGCGTGAGCCCCAAATGTCCCATTACAGGTACACCACTGTTTACAATTCTTTTTATAGACTCTACCTCTTGCTCACCGCCTTCTAATTTAATGGAGTGCCCTCCGGTTTCTTTCATAATTCTAATCGCAGAATTGAGTGCTTCTGTTGAATTACCTTGGTAAGATCCAAAAGGAAGATCTACAACCACCAAACAGCGGTGTACTCCTCTTACTACAGATTGTGCATGGTATATCATTTGTTCAAGTGTAATAGGCAACGTGGTTTCATGTCCTGCCATCACATTGCTAGCACTATCACCCACCAAAATGATATCGATACCAGCAGCATCAAAAATTTGTGCAAATGAATAATCGTATGCTGTTATCATAGAGATTTTTTCTCCAGCCGATTTCATTTTTTGTAAAGTATGCGTGGTAATTTTTTTTATTTCTTTGTTTACAGACATAGCCCATGTTTTAATTGTCTAAATAATAGCGAAAGGGGAGTTGGCTCTGCATTTAGAATAAAACAAATCCTTAAAAGCTCGCAATGATACTGTAAATGTAGAAAAAAGATCAGAAAACGAGCTTTATTTGACGTAAAGATTTATCATCTCCTTCCGAAATGTAATTTTTCATTACTGTTATAATTGCAAATGGTATTTTACAAAATACAATGTTTTTTGTTTCATTGTAATACCATTCTTGTGATATAGAAATTTTATCAAAAATAGCTGCTTTTATTTCTGTTCTTAATAACTTAGTTCCTGCTAACATTCCAATACTATCATACATTGGGATAAGTATGGTTTGTAAGTTTAGCAGGTTGTTATATTCAATTTCATTTATTGTAGCTGCTTTATTTTCTGGTACGGTATAGCATTTTATTTTATCAGATTCTATATATGGCCAAAGGGTTTCTATTAAATTATGACCATATATTTCTTTTAACTTGTTATCTTTTTTGATGGAATCTACAAATAATTCTGTGCTAGTTTGCTTTAGGTATATGATCTTGTCTTTTTTTGAAAAATGAGTTGTATAATTATTATTAAGTGCAGTTGAAAAATATTCGCTTTTGCCTAAGATAATTCCACCCGTAGATACAACATTTAGCCTAGGAGAAACACGATTGATGGTTGAATAAAGTAATCCATTTTTTACAAATAAAATTTGTGTAACCCATAACTCTCCTTTTGGTTCAAGTAAATCAAGTTTTCTTTTTTTATTTAGTGTTATTGTTAATTCTCCTTCATCATTCGTGTAAGGCTCTTGCAATGTATTATCAAATCCAATATTGGAATAATCTTTATCAAGAAAATATTGAATTTTATTTTCTGCTACATTACCTGCTTCAATGGCATGAAAGACTTTTATTTTTTTAGTTTTTGCTTTTTGGATTAGTAAATCCCTTAAATCTGGATTATCTATTAATAAACTATCATTTCTATAAATCGCCCATTCTATCTCTTTTTCTTCTACAAACTTATTAAATGGCGTTTTATCTATCGTATAATAATTTTGTGCAAAAATGTTTGACGATTGTAAAAGAAAAAATACTAGTACCCCTCTCATAAAATAAAGTTTAATGGAGATACAATCTATAATTTATTGGCAAGAGTACAATCGTGTAGCGTTGTAAAATAATGTTATTTATAAATTGGAGCGAATCTAAATACATTTCAATAGCTTACCTGGCATTATTGAAGCTAAAGAATAAAATAAGATATAATTCAGTTTCATTCATCACTCCTCACTCCACATTCCTCACTCCACATTCATAACTCCTCACTCCTCATTTCACTTCTTCCCACAAATGCTGTATCAAGCCATCAGCCAAACCAATTTTTGGAACTGAAATTTCTTCTGCACCAGCCCATCGCATCACGTTTATGTATATGAGCAATGCGGGCACTATCACATCTGCTCTATCGTCTCTAAAACCATATTTTGCTATGCGTTGGTTTAACGACATTGGCTCTAGTTCATTGTAATACTCCCGTAATAATTCTAAAGGCAGTGGTCTTCCTTCTTTTCTTTTACTTAAACTAAACACTTTGTTGATGTTGCCACCGCTCCCTATTGCCATTACTGTTTTGTGCCCTTTTGTTACAGCTTTAATCGTATTCTTTAAATCTTCCCAATCGGTATTGGTAACCATATTTTTTAATATACGTATGGTGCCAATATTGTAAGATTTTTTATAAATCAATAGGCTATTGCTAAAAAAAGAAATCTCAGTACTACCGCCACCCACATCTATATACATGTAGCTATGGTCTTTATCCATATTTTCTGCTACATGGTTTTCGTATATCAGGTTTGCTTCCATATCGCCGTCTATAACTTCTATTAAAATACCTGCTTCTTTTTGTACTTGCGCTATAATTTCTTTTGCATTTATAGCATCTCTCATTGCACTAGTAGCACAAGCTTTTACTGCATCCACTTTATAAGCATTTAGCAAATGTCGAAAAGATTTCATTGTTTCTATAAACATCGCTTTCTTATCGTCTGATATAATTTTATTTTCAAACACATCAAAACCCAGACGCAGTGGTACACGTACAAGATTTAGTTTGCTAAAAACGACTTTACCCTCTTGGTTCTTTTCTACATTATTTATAAGTAAGCGTGCGGCATTACTTCCTATATCTATGGCTGCAAGTATCAATATGTATATATTAGTATGATGCTAAATTGCGAATTTATGTATAAACCTGCGTGAATTTAATATAAATCTTTCAATAAGTTTTTTATTGCTTAAGTTTTATATTTGTACCCATAAAAGAGATAAATTTAAATAACCGTTTCTTTTCAAAAATTATCTACAACTTTCAAAAATAGTATGCAACATGAGTGCTGGTACAAGAATTAATGTGGTAAATATCGGATTAATGATTTTTAGTTGCATAGCAGCTTTTATTATGCCATTTGAGGTCTTCCTTTTTGCATATGCTGTCCTAGGTCCACTACATTATCTTACAGAAATAAGTTGGTTGCACGATAGGCAGTATTTCACAAAAGGGAAGTACGACAACATCGTTTTGTGGATTATTGGTGTAATAATAGTACTAGAAAGCCTTGCCTATCGCAATAATTGGAATTGGCCATTTGGAAGTGATTTCGGAAATAAAATTATTTTTGTAGCACTCTCAGGTTCTTTATTAATGGTTTTTGTTAAGAATGTTTATATCAAAGTAGGGGGTTTGTTGTTTATATTATTTATTGCCAATGGGATTTTTAAGCCAGACCAACGGGACGGATTTGCTTTTTTTATTGGCGCCCTGTTACCTACTTTAGTGCATGTATTTGTGTTTACAGGTTTTTTTATTTTATTTGGAGCACTTAAAAGCAGGAGTAAAAGTGGACTTATTTCATTTGTAGTTTTTATCATATGCCCCATTCTGTTGTTTTTACTTTTTAAAGACAAGACTTTTATACCAATAACTAAATACGGTGAGGCATCTTATATCGCAAATGGAGATGGTTTTTACGATACCAATTTAAGTTTTCTTACACACCTTTTTAATATTGATTTTCCTCAATTAAAAGATGCCGCTGGTAATCTATTGTATTATGAAACCGCAGATGGATTACAAACGCCTGCACCAGATTATAGCAACGCTGCGCAAGTAGTATTCCATTCTCAAACGGGTATTTTATTGATGCGCTTTATTGCATTTGCTTACACGTACCATTACTTAAATTGGTTTAGCAAAACAGAAGTTATTAAATGGCACAAAGTACCAAAAGCTAGATTTATTGGAGTAGTTGTAATTTGGATTGTTTCTCTTGTTCTTTACGGAGTAAATTATGGCCTAGGGTTAAGGTGGTTGTATTTCTTGAGTTTTTGCCATGTATTGTTGGAGTTTCCTTTAAACATGGTTTCCATTACAGGCATATTCAAAGAAACTGCCAGCATAGCCAGCAATGGCTTTAAGCTTACGCCAGCCGTAGCAAAAAAGTAATGAACTGTAAAATAAAAAAAGATAGCGTGTTTTTTGTGCACGCTATTTTTTATTTAAATAATTAAACGTTTCTATCTGAGAACGGATTTTTTTAGCACCAGATGAACGCACATACTCGTTGCTTAAGTGATTATCCAATATTCTTGCTTTCACATTATCACTTAGTTGTATATTGGTAATATCTATCAATTCTTGTTTCAATTTTAAATCCAACACCGGGCATGCCACTTCTATCCGGTGGTCTATATTCCGTACCATCCAATCGGCCGAAGAAATAAATACTTTATGATCTCCTCCATTTTCAAAAATCATTATACGAGCATGCTCAAGGTACTCATCTACAATGCTGATGGCTTGTATAGGATTTTTATACTTGCTACTCTCTGTTCGTAAGCAACAAATGCCTCTAATAATTAATTTTACTTTTACTCCAGCACTAGCAGCTTCGTATAATTTTTCTATAAGTTGGGTATCGCTTAAAGAATTTATTTTTAATGTAATGGAAGCAGGTATTTTAAGTTTTGCATTTTTTATTTCTCTATTTATTAGAAAAAGTAACTGCCGCCTCATACTTGTAGGGCTCACCACAAGTGTTTTACAAGCTTTCAACAAACCAATTCTTTTTGCAGGGTTTTCTAAATATGTAAAAACCCTATTTACATCTGCCATTATGTTTCTGTCGGATGTTAATAGGCAATGATCTCCATAGAGCAATGCCGTTTTTTCATTTAAGTTGCCCGTACTTACAAAGCCATAATGCGTGGTTACATTTTGCACTCGCTTTTTTATCAAGCACAGCTTTGCATGTACTTTAAAATTGGGTACCCCTATTAAAACTTTTACACCTGCTTCTTCCAATGTCTCTTTCCATTCTAAATTTGCTTCTTCATCAAACCTTGCACGTAGCTCTATGGCTACCGTTACTTGTTTTCCATTGCGCACAGCATTGGTAAGTGCATTTATAATTTTAGAACGGGAGGCAAGTCTGTAACAGGTTATTTTTATGCTTTGTACTTCTGGGTCTATCGCCGCTTCCCTCAATAAATCTATAACACTATTAAACGAATGGTAGGGAAAATGCAACATAACATCCTGTTTCATTACTATGCCGGTTACGCTTGTATTTAGGCGTAGCAAAGGATGTGTAACCGGTTTTTTACGTGCACTTTTTCTAACAAATATACTATCTGGGAAATTCATAAAATCCTTAAAATTATGAATCCTACCACCCGGTATCATATTTTCTTCTGAAGAAAGTCCGAGCCGCTTTACCAAATAGGTTAATAAATAAGAATCTATTTCTTTGTCAAAAACAAAACGTACTGGCTTGCCTTTTTTTCTATTCTTTAATCCTTTTTGTATTTTCTGAATGAGAGAACCAGACACATCATTGTCAATGTCTATTTCTGCATCTCTGGTTACCTTTATAATATGAGCAGAAAATACATCGTAACCAAAAAACGAAAAAATATTGGGCAAACAGTATCGAATGATATCTTCGAGCAAGATGATGTAATGCTCGTCATTTTTAGATGGTAAAATGAGAAATCGAGAAACATTCCTTACCGGAATAGAAACCAATGCAAATCGCTGTGGAATTGTACCATCTTTTTTAGATAATTTACAAGCTAAATAAATAGACTTATCATTTAAAACCGGAAACTGGTTCAAACTTTCTATCATCAACGGCACTATGCTGCTTCTTACTTCCTCATTAAAATAATTAAGCACAAATTCCTTTTGCGAAGCAGATAGTTTTTTATCCGTTACAAAGTTTATATGTTCTTTTTTAAGCTCTCTTAAGATATCTTTCCATATTCTTTCAAATTCTTTTTGTTGTAAGAGTACTTTATCTTGTATTTCGTTTAATATTTTTTGCGGATTAAGCTCCAAATGCATTTTAGCTTTGTGTCCAAGCGATACCATTTTTTTAAGGGCAGCTACACGTACCCTAAAAAACTCATCTAGATTATTGGAAAAAATGCCCAGAAATTTAAGGCGCTCTTTAAGCGGAACAGTGCTGTCTCCAGCTTCTTGTAATACCCTGCTATTGAATGAAAGCCAGCTAATATCTCTGACTATGGTTTTTTTATGAAGCAATTGTTCTTTGTTTTTTTGGTGTTGTGAAACTAGTTTTTGTTTTTATAATTCAATATGTTGCCATATTAAATAAAAGTGAATTTTTATGAAAGCTACAATTTATTTAGATGCATTTAAAACTGCCGCAGTTTGCAAATAGGGTTGTCGAGCTTTTTACGATACAGTTATTTTGAAATTACCAATAAAAGTTGACAACCCTTGCGACAATACACCCATTTATTTCTTCATATCTTCTATAATTTTTGTTGTAGATATGCCATCAATAATCTTGGCAATAACCGCTTTGCCACCGGCTGCTATTACTTCTTTGGCGCCAGCAATTTGTTCTAGCGTGTAATCGCCTCCTTTCACTAATACATCTGGTAGTAAAAGTTTAATAAGCTCCAGTGGTGTTTCTTCTTCAAAAATTATAATTGCATCGGTTTGTAATAGGCTTGCCAAAACCAATACCCTAGCATTTTCATCATTTATCGGGCGGTTGGGGCCTTTTAGTTTTTTTACAGATTCGTCTGCATTTACCGCTACTACCAGTACATCGCCATGCGAAGCCGCTTCTGTAAGCGATGCGATATGCCCTTTGTGTATAATATCGAATACGCCATTGGTGAACACAATTTTTTTGCCAAGCATACGCCAAATGATAGCTTGCTGCAGTAGCTTTTCTTTTGTATAAATTTTAAGTGGTATTCCTAAGTGTGTTTTCATTTTTTTTCTTGTTGATGTATGGTAATAAAACCAAAGAAATGAGTCCTACTACAATAATTAAACCAGTACTTACTCCCCAAATGAGCCACCCAAACGCTTCTCCATGTGAGGGGGCAATGCCATAAATGGTCAATGTTTGCATTACAAAAATAGGAAAAGAGCCAATACCTCCTGGTGTAACAATCATGGCAAGTGTAGATAAAGATAATACTGCACAGGCCGCTTTCAAACTTAATGCGCTGGTATGTTCCATAGCTTTAAAGCCTAAATAGATTTGAAGCAAGTACATTGCCCAAATAAATAAGGTGTAAATAAGGAAAAGTCTTCTTTGCTGTAGGTTTTTTACGGAGGCAATTCCGTTGCCAATACCCCAAAAAAAGTTTTTAATTTTTAGTAATAATTTACTTTGTGGGTACAAAGAAAATATTTTGCGAAATAGTATAACAATGGAAACAATAATAAGCACAACAAAAATTAATTTTGTCCAAAGTGGCACCCCACTTGATGCGCCAAAAGCTGCAATCTTTTCTTTTACATATTCGCCTATAACATTTATTTGAATAAGTACGGTTATAAAAATAAAAATGAAATAGCAAATAAGATCAAACATTCGTTCTATTAAAATAGTACCAATAAGTTTGTCTGTTTTTAGATTTTCGTATCGGGCAAGTATAGAACATTTAAGGATTTCTCCAAGGCGAGGCACAAAAGAATTTGCCAAATATCCTATCATGGTTACAACAAAAACGTTTTTCAATTTTGGGTTAAAGCCCAAAGGTTTCATGAGTAGTTTCCATCGCATAGACCTAACCAAATGGCTTGCCAAATTCATGATAATTACAGGTATAACCAGAATAAAGTTTGAATTAAAAATAGAATTTTTAAATTCGGAATATTCCTTGTCTGTCATGCTATTTAATTGCCACCATACCAGCAACAATCCTGCTACTAGAAAGATAAAATATTGTAAAAAAGAAAAAATTTTCTTTCCCATAGATATGATTCAACTTTATAAAACAATGTTGTCTATAAGCCTTACTTCGTTTAAATATGCTGCTACGAGCGCCACTAGTTTTCTTTTTCCATCCCAATGATCTTGTAGTTCCAGCGTTTCTGCATCGGCTATTTCGGTGTAATCTACTTTATATCCGTTGTTTAATAAAAAATTTGAAGCGTCAATTTTTAAGTTTGTGATATTTCCGGGCTTTATCCCTTCATTTATCATCTGCAAAGATTTTATAATACACAATGCTTTTTTTCTTTCAACAGCACTTAGGCGCATATTTCTGCTGCTCATGGCTAGGCCATCGGCTTCTCTTACGGTATCACAAATTTGCAATTGGATAGCATAATTTTTTTCTTGCATCATTTTATGGATAACCATACATTGTTGGTAATCTTTTTTGCCTAAGTATAAAACATGGGGCATTACTGCAGCAAGTAGTTTATCTACAATGATACATACTCCTTGAAAATGCCCAGGTCTATATTTACCTTCTAGCAGGGACTCTAATTTACCCAAGTTGTAATGCAAAGGCTTTTCATCTGCCAAATACATTTCATCAACAGAAGGGAGAAATAATATATCACAGCCAGCTTCTTCCAATAAATCTATATCAGCTTCTATCGTTATTGGATACTTTTTTAAATCATCGGGGTTATTGAATTGGGTAGGGTTTACAAATATGCTGCAAATGCTAACATCGTTCTCTTTCACAGACTTTTCAATAAGGCTAATATGTCCAGCATGTAAGGCTCCCATGGTAGGGATAAAGCCAATTGTTCTACCAAGCTCCTTGTGCGCAAGAATATGTTCTTGAAGTATTTTTATATGTTTTATTAGTTTCATATGATTAAGATTTTTAGGCTCAAACCGTTATTAACGCTATATGTCGAAAATTTTTGCTACTTTTGCACACATTTCAAAATTAAGTTTACTCCACCTAATCCGGCACATATGTCTACAAAGAAAAGGATTTTATTTATTGCCAGCGAAATGTCGCCTTATGTAGAAGGAACTTCGTTTGGCGAAATAATAAATAAACTTGCTGTACTTTCCAACGATAATAACATGGAAGTTAGGTGTATAATGCCAAAGTTTGGCACAATAAACGAACGTAGACATAGATTGCACGAAGTAGTGAGGCTATCGGGAATTAATGTATCCATTGATAATGATGATTATCCACTTACTATAAAAGTAGCTTCTTTACCAAACGCAAGATTGCAGGTTTACTTTTTGGACAACGAAGATTTTTTTAAGCGTAAATGGATTTTTGCCGACGATGCAGGTAAGTTTTTTGATGACAATGGATTGCGTACCGTTCTTTTTTGTAAAGGCGCTTTGGAAACAGTGAAGAAATTTGGATGGCCTCCGGATATTATTCATTGTAGTGGTTGGATGTCTGGCTTGGTACCTATGTTTATTCGTTCTGCTTATAAAAAAGAACCTGTTTTTAGTCATTGCAAAGTAGTGTATACTATAGGCGATACAACATTTAAAGAAAAACTGGGTGCCGATTTCTTACAACTGGCAACTATAAATGATAATGTTACAAAAAAAGAATTAGAACCTTTTAAAGATTTGAACAATATTGCTATGTTTAGAGGCGGTGCTACTTATGCGGATGCCATTACGTTTGGTACAGAAAATCCAGATAAGAAATTGGCTACAGAATTTGCAAAAGTGCGAGGCAAAAAAATAGTTAAGTTTAATGTTGAAAACGATTTAACAGACTATTTACAATTATATACCGACCTTGCTAAATAATACAACATCATTAAATTCCTAAAATTTATTGCATTGCAAAAAAGATTTTTACTTACAGCTTCTTTAGCTGCTATTTTATTGGTTATTGGTATAAGCTGTAACAAACTAGACACAACATCCCAAGGAAGTGATTTGGTTACAGTTGATAATATCAACACATTTTCTAGAGAGTTTCCTGTAATTACAACGCAAGGTGATTTCGAATTTACGGATAGCACAATCTTGCGTAAAACGGAGAATCATATTATTGGAAACATAATCACAGATGCTCAATTTGGTAAAACAGAAACGGCGATTTATCTTCAGCTTAAACCTACTTTTTATCCATTTTATTTTGGGAATGCGGGAGATACTGTAAAATTTGGCACCATAGGAAATGCAAGCCCAAATGCTGGTTTAGATTCAGTAGTACTTTGCTTATCATACAAAGGCGCTTGGGGTGATACAACCGCTGCAACCAACATTGCCCAAACTTTTGAAGTGCGTACAATTAGTGACGATGATTTTAGAAATAAAACAGATACGATTAGAAAGCTTAGCTACCAAGTGCCAGTGGCAGGAATTGGTGGCATAGTTGGTACTGCAACCGTAACTCCTCAAAGTATAGCAAGAAAAACAGTTTATGGAAGAGGTGTTTTTAGAGGCTCTGTAGATAATCAAATAAGAATTCGCTTAGAGGCAAGCTTTGCAGCATCATTATTTGATCAAGATACGCTTACTGCAAGTACGAAAAATGGATTTTTAAATGATTCAATTTTTAGAAGTAAATTTAATGGCTTCCAAATAAAGTCTATAAGTAGTACTGGGAACACGTTGTACTACGTAAATATAACAGAAGCTAAAACAAGACTTGAATTTCATTATCGCAAAACAAAGGCAGGAGTTAAAGATACCGTAATGCAAGCTTTTCAATTGTATCCAAATGCAATTGGTAATTCAAAAGCTTCTTCTAGTGCCAACTATGTAAAAAGGAATTATGCTGGTACCAATGTAAAAACACCAGGTCTAAATGATATTTACCTTCAAACAGCTCCAGGTACATTTGCATATGTAAAAATTCCGGGATTGAATAGTTTTAAAGATACCAATAGAATTATTCATAGGGCTTATTTGGTTATAGATCAAAATGATGCTACCGCTATACCAGATGTTTATACGCCACCACCTTACTTGTATTTAGATTTAAAAGATACGCTGCCCAATAGATTTAAACCAGTTTATTTCGATTTGAGTGAGCAGATTTTATACAATCCGGATGCTACTTTTACAAATCCTTTGTACCATCCTTATCCGAATGGAAATGTTGATCTAAATAACTTTGGCGGCGTTGCACTACGACGATTTGAGAATGGCATACCATTCTACAGATATGAATTTAACCTCACTAGATACGTTCAGCATATTGTTACAAATGGTTATTACAATTATGATTTGAGGGTGTATGCGCCATTTACATATTATTACAACCAATATGCCGGTTCGCAATATGTAATTCCATTCTTCAACCAACTAGCACTTGGCAGGGTAAGGGTAGGCAGCGGTAGGGTAGATGATAGCAATAAGCACAGGATGAAAATGGTTATCATATATTCACTACCAAAATAACTTTCATTTGATAAAGAAAATCGCCTCGGATATAGTTCGAGGCGATTTTGTTTTTATACTGATCCCGTTGATAGGCTATCGTGTGGGCACAAATACAATCTGAACACAGATGACACGGATTAGATGGATTTAAAAGGATTTTTTGCGACTGTACCCGCCAAAGGAGGAGCCAAAAAATCAAATCCATATTTACTTATCCATAAAAATCCACTTAATCCGTGTCATCCGTGTTCTTTTTTCACATAAAAGATGTGTACACAAGAGAGGTTGATAAGGGCAAAAAAAAGGCTCCACTATTAAAAGCGGAGCTATCATAAATTATTTTGGGTGCATTATAGAAGATCCAGGGCCATTGCAAAAGCAGTAACCGTAACGGGCAATACCATAGAGCAATATCCACCTGCAACTGCGTAAACTGCAAAAAAAGCTACGATTGATGCAAAAAATACTACCCAACTGATAGTTTTTGATTTTTTTGTAGTTTCCATTTTTGTATTTTTTTTTATTTGTGCAAATATAAAATAGAAATTTTATTAATCTGCTTTTGGAGCATAAAATTTTGTTTGAAATACAAATTAATAAATCGCTTAAATTGCAAAGAAAATGCAAATTGTATGGTTATTAATTTTTCTATAAAATACGGCACCAGTTACGGAGAGCAAATTAGCGTAATGTATGCCCAAGATTCAACGGATGAACATAGTATAATTTCATTGAACTATTTGGACAAAAATCTTTGGATAGGGAGTTTAGTTGTAAGCGAGAAAGAAATTAAAGAAGAGATTTTGTATGAAGTTGTATTAAGAAATGAGGAGGCGCCTTTTGAGAAAATTGTTTTAGCAAAAGCCACACTCAATATTAGCAATCACAAAAAAAAGTCATTTAATATTATTCATGAAAATTTTCCGCTAAAAGATTTTATACGAATAGATAAAGCGAAGCCCTTTAAAACCGTATTTAAACCCGAAAATCATAAGAAAGTAAAATCGGGTACCCCCAAAAATGTTACCCATATTTTTGAAATTGAAAGCCCTTTTTTACAAGACAATACCTATGTTTGTCTTACTGGTACGGGTAAGAAAATGAATGATTTTGATAACACGAAACCTTTGCTTTTTAAAAAGAAGCACAACAATAAAAGTGCCATTGAACTAGATTTATCTGAAGAAAATTTCCCACTGGAATATAAAATTGGAATATACGACTGCAATAAAAAACTGATAACAGAATACGAACCTGGCGTAAATCATATATTGCCCAACAAAGAAAATGAAGATGTTATTTCTATCATTCATTTAAACCATTCTTTTACTAATCATGCATGGAAAGGGGCTGGTATAAATGTGCCTGTATTTAGTTTAAGAACAGAAAGAGGTTGGGGTACTGGTGATTTTACAGATATACATTTATTGGTGGATTATGCTGCTTCAATAGGAATGAAATTGATACAGCTTTTACCTATTAATGATACAACAGGGCATTATACAGATAAAGATTCTTATCCCTATTCAGCTATATCCTCCTTTGGGCTTCACCCAAAATTTTTGAATGTAAGGAAAATGGCGCATGCTGCCTCAGTAGCTATTACCAATGACGAACAAAAAGAGATAGATAGATTGAATGCCCTATCCTTTTCTGATCACAGCGGCGTGTTGGCTTTAAAAATTTCTATTTTAAAAAGAATTTTCGAAATACAAAAAGCTGATTTTAAAAATGACATGGCTTGGTTTTCTTTTTTTGATTTGAATAGAAATTGGTTGGTACCGTTTGCAGCATTTTGTGTATTAAGGGATAAATATAAAACGCCCGATTTTGCAAAATGGGAGGACTATGCTGTGTATGATGAGGATAAAATTCAGGCTTTTGCTGGTGTAGAGAGTAAAGACTATGAAGCAATTTTATTTTGGTATTATGTGCAATTTCATTTGCATTTGCAATTGCAAGATGCTATAGAATTTGCGCACAAAAAGGGCGTTGTTTTAAAAGCCGATTTACCCATAGGTGTAGGCAGACTAAGTGCAGATACTTGGGCCAACCCAAGCTTGTTTGTAATGGAAATGCAAGCAGGTGCGCCGCCAGATGCATTTTCGGCTAGCGGTCAAAACTGGAGTTTCCCTACATACAATATTGAACAAATGGAATTAGATGGGTTTGCTTGGTTTAGAAAAAGAATGGAGCATTTGCATACTTATTTTGATGCAGTAAGGATAGATCATGTATTGGGTATCTTTAGAATTTGGAGCATCCCATTAAACCAAGTAGATGGAACCATGGGAAGATTTGTACCTGCAATTGCTATGCCTAGAGAAGTATTTGACCATGCAGGATTACATTTTGACGACTATAGATTTTGCGAACCATATTTTACAGAAGAAATATTATATGAATCATTTGGTGAGGATACAAACCAGGTAAAAGAAATCTTTTTTAAAGAGGGCAGATTGGCAGTAGCATTTGATGACCAAAAAAAAATCGCCTCTTATTTTATACACAATCCTGAAAATATTAAATGGCAGCAAGGCTTATTCGATATTGTTTCCAATGTACTTTTATTTAAAGGAGAAGAGGGTTATCATTTTAGAATAAATATGTTTCAAATAAGTTCTTACAAAGCGCTTTCTGCCCACGAAAAAAGCTTGATTGATACATTGTACCATCATTACTTTTTTGAAATGCAAAATGATTTGTGGAGGCAAGAAGGGGAACTGAAATTGCAAATGCTTACCGATAGTACCGATATGCTGTTGTGTGCAGAAGACTTAGGGATGGTGCCAGATTTTACAGAAGAGGTGTTGAAAAATTTGGATATACTTTCGTTACAAGTACAACAAATGCCCAAAGATTCGGCTTCATCATTTTCTGATACTGCTAAAGCTAAGTACGAGTCGGTAGTTATGCCAGCTACGCACGATATGCCTACTATACGCTTGTGGTGGGAAGAAAACAGGGATACAGCACAATTACTCTTTAATCAAATATTGAATGAGTATGGTACGGCACCTTATTATTGTGAGCCTTGGGTATGTCGAAAAATATTTGAAAAACACATGCAATCACCTGCCATGTGGAGTATTTTTTTAATGCAAGATTTATTAGCTATTAATGAAAAAATTCGTTTAGAAAACCCAGCAGAGGAGCGCATCAATAATCCATCCAATCCAGACCATGTATGGAATTATAGGATGCATATATCGCTGGAAACTTTGATGGAGGAAACTGCATTTAACGAAGACTTAAAAAATATGATACAATCTAATGGGAGGTAATAGAACTTAACTTTTTGCATAAAACCATTTTACAATTGCAGCATATTTAAACTTTTTGCCTGGCATGCCTTGGCTTAAATAGAAATTGGCTTCCTCTATTTTTTTTGCAATGTAGGTATCTGATTTGTCGAAACCTGCATTATATACAGTTGCATACCATTGGATTTTTTCCGTATCGTTTTTAAATGTTTTTGTTTTATATAATTCATTGCAAATGCATACAAATGCACAAAGGTAAACCTGTTGCCAGTTGTCGTCTTCCAAGCGTTGTACCCTTTTTCCCCTTATCGTTTCTTCGCTGGTTTCGGCATAAGCCAATTGTAGTTCTTTGTAAATACTATCCCGTAATAATTGTTTTGCTTTTGTTTCTACCAGTACTGCAAAACTTGGTTTCATTTGAAAAATTCCTATAGAAAAATTGGCATATTCTTCTCCAAATTGCACATACAATGTACGCAGGCTTTCGGTTTCAATATCGTCTTTCAGTTCGTTGTAGCGCATAAGCTCGGGGAAAATGATGCTTTGCAAAAACAACGGCTTTTCATGGCATAGTAACCCACATAATTCAAATCCTTCTTGTAGTAAACCTATTTTTTTTTCTGCCTCAATTGCTTTACTACCAAAAGTTTTACCGAAATCAGCATCATTGTATGCCTTTTTTGAAAATACAAACAGGACATACAACAACACTGAAAAAACGATAATGATTAATGGCTTATAATATCTTTTTGCAGAGATAAATATCTTTTTCGCCTGTTTCTGTCTCATGAATTTTGTAATAATAAATGGCCGGTTGATTGTTTACAGTAGCAAATTTTGGAAAAGTAACACCCTCTAAAGCTTCCTCAGTACCATCGCCTCTGTACAATTTCCCTTTGGAGTAATAGACTGATTTTTTATAATCGCTCATTAGGAATAGCCTATTCAAACCTATAACAGGTATTTTAAAAGTGGCAGCTTCATTTCCATTTACCATCAATTGAGTAGGGCTTTGCGAAGGAATAGAAACAATGTCACCATTTTCTGCAATCATCATCGATGTTTTTCCGTTAGCATATAAATCGGCAATATTTCCTTCTTGCTTTTTACCAGTCGACGAAACGGTAATTACTTTTTGACCAGCATTATCCATTATACTCAAAGCCGCAGCAGAAAAATTTTGGCTAATCATCATTTTCATAGCAAAACTATTTTGATCTCCTCCTTTTTGTTTTATACCTGCCTCATTTACCAAAAAAGAATTTCCCATTCCCATTTTTGCGGTCATTTCAGATGCGCCACCAATTACAACTGATGCCCAAAATTTTTTCTTATCGGGCGATAATTTCATTTTGCCAACAAAATCATAAGGGCCAAAATTTTTGCCATTAAAAACGATGTAGAGTTTATTGTTTATTGTTTTACTGTATTGCTGCGCTACAGGATCTTTCTTATCGCCACCCATTTCAATTTTATCATCCTCATCGTTGTTGCTATCCCCGTCTTCTTCACTATTTTTTTTATCAGAAACAATATTCATTTGCTTCACTGGAGCCTCTTTAAAAGGTCCTGTACGTTTTCCGTCTTCTATTAAAAAATATTCGTATTGCTTATTCGTTATTACAAAAGCGGTAGTCAATTTTCCATTGGTAGCATAAACCTTGGTTTCGTCATAGTAAAAACTTTCTCCTTTATCTAAAGTAAACAGCTTATTACAATCCTGTGTAGGTTGCCATTTTACTTTTGTTTTATTGGATTTGTTTGGAGCTGCTTCTTCGTTGGTTTGTTGTTTTTCTTCCGATGAAGTAGGTTGTGTTGTTTTTTTTGGCTCCAATGCTTTTTCTGCTTTTTC
>JANNGD010000166.1:0-6367 GCA_031380515.1 Ferruginibacter sp.
TGATGAACAAACAAAAATCTGGAAGATGGAATAAAGCAAAATATTTATTGCTCATTCCTATTCTTTGTGTGGTTGCGGTAGTAGTTGCACAAAAAAACAATAAACCTATTTTGGAGCAAACAAAAGCAGTAGCTTCCAAAGTTTCCAATACAATACAAAATGATTTAGAAGATTTTATTAAAAGACATAAAAAAATAAAGACAGCTAGTTGGGGCTTTATCAATGACATTAAAATAGAAGGAATTTCAGATTTTGAAGATAAGCTAACAACTGGTCCTTTGTTGCATATCATTTTCAAAAATGAAAAGTTTGAAATGTATCAATACAATTTAAAAAATGATAGAATCAAATTCAAGGCAAATTATGGAGAAGAAATGCCGACACCTAGCCAAGCGGTTTTAAATGATTTAAAAAACCCTGAAGTATCTTCTCCCATTGAAAATGATTTTAGTGTTGAAGTAAAGACCATTAATGGTCAAGCATATGCTATAGCTTACGATAAAAACTGGAAAGAAGTATCAAGAATAAAATTGGCAGATGCCAATATCAAAGAAATTAAAAAGTGGGAAGCAAAATACGGTAAAATCCCCCCCCCGCCACCACCACCTCCTGCACCCATTGGCACAAATGGATTATCTGTGCCACCCACACCTCCTCCAACAAAAGAAGAGAAAGTAGTTGTAACTGAAGAAAAAATAACGGGCAGCATTAACAATGCAACTATTGAATTTAAACAAAATGATGCCTCTGTAAAACTCACAAACAAAAAAGGTTTAAGCCTTTCTAATAAAGATGGCACTTCACCATTGTATGTAATTGATGGTACCATAACATCTATTGAGGGATTAAATAGCTTTGACCCAACTAAAATAGAAACTATAGACATATTGAAAGGTAATGCTGCAACATCTTTATATGGAGAACAAGGAACGAATGGTGTGGTACTTGTTAAAACAAAAAACTTAAACAGACTCCAGTCAGGTAATCCTTTAATTAGCATAAAGGGTAAAATAAAGGAAGAACCATTGTATGTTATAAACAATGCGATAGCATCCAAAGGTCAATTTGATAACCTTAATCCCAACCAAATACAAAATATAGATGTATTGAAAGGTAATACAGCCGCCGCTTTGTATGGTGATAATGGAAAAAATGGTGTAATAAGTATAAAAACAAAAGACAATCAAGCAGAAAACAATATTCCGATTGTAAAACTTACAAAAGATAAAACGAATAGTACTCTTTGGATTGGTGAGGACAATCCAATTGAAGTTATTTCCAATAATACAACATGCGACCCCAAAGTTTCTATTGAGAATGGAAACATTACTAGATCAAACGGAAGTTATATTGTAAACGTTTCTAATATTGGAATTGCCACAGTTATTGTTGATATGAATGGTAAAAAGTATGAGTATGTTTATACTACTAAGCTCAAACCAACCCTATAGCAAGAAAGGAAACGTTGCAATAAAATAATTATAATTGGTTTTCGAATAAATTTATTAAGTAAAAAAGGCTGCAATAAAGTTGCAACCTTTTTTACTTTTCTTATTATGTAAATTGAAAACAGGAACACAAATACTAGAAACCATTTATAAAAGAAAAGATAGATGGGCAAATAATAAAAAATTGCTAGCAACTTAAATGATGATGAACCACAAACTACATCACTTAAATAATTCAACAATTGTTTCTACAAAATAAAATCGCCAAGAGGGAATCTTCTTTTTTAGTAATGATTATAAAAAAGCACAAATTACACCTCCCATTAAAGCCAAGGTAACAAACCAATAGCCTACATGAATGGCAACATATTTAAAGCTTCTTCTTTCAAACAATGCAATAGTACCAATGATAGGCAAAGCGATAAAAATGGCAGTTAAAGCACCATGAAAAGCGCCATGCTTAAATGTTCTAAAACGGGTGCTGTAGGTTTCAAAAAAGTTTTTCTTGTATGCGGCAGATTCAGGAGAATTGTCGCCTTGAAAAATAGATTCTAAACCCATTTGATGAATTACAACAGGCATTAATCCCAATGCCAACATACAGGCAAAAACGTAACACAATCCAAAAATCAAGGCCATGTTTGAACCTTTCATAGATTCTTCTGTCATGCTAATGGTTTTCATCCAGGCATTTCCAAATACTTTTGGATTGTACCAAACGAATCCAACAAAAAGAGGAATAAGACCAACTACGAGTAGAAGCCACATTTTAAGTTCCATAATAGTTTGTTTTAGTTGATGAAGAGAGAAAATTAGAATGAAAAAGTAAAGAATATTTTTCGAGTATAAAAAAAAATATTTTAAACAAAAAAAGGTGATTGCTAATAAATAAGAAATACTTTATTCAATGAGCAAATTCACAATAGCGTAGCTTATTTTAAAAACATTTTTCCAAATATCTCGTTAGCTTTGTCTACGTAAATATCTTTTTTATTTGCTTGTGCGGTATAGGTACATACATAAAACCAGTCTTGGTAATAAAGTACCTTTTGAATAATATTTACAGCAAAATCATTTTCAGAAAATTCATATTGCAGTTCCCACGCATCTTTTCTAAGCCAGGTTGTTTTATTAGATGATTTAACAACTAAATCGGGGTATTTTTTTTTCAATCCATCAAGAGATAATTTAGATAAATCCTCACTAGAATATTTTGAAGCAGTAGGTAAATATTTTACAATCAAGTTCATATTTTCCAAAAAATTATCTTCATTTGTTTCTTCAGGTGCTTTTAAAACGAAAACTGCTTTTTCATTTGTTAGTTTCAAATACCAATTGGAGGGGTATTGCAAATTAAAAGATGAAGCCGTATCTGTAAAAGATTTCCATACAACTTTCTCAGTGGTTTTGTTTATTTGTGCATTACAAAAAAGGGTAATGCAGAAACTTGTTACAAGTGCAAATGCATATTTCATATCAGTAAATTTTGGTTTGCAATGGCTAAAGTTATATAATATTTAATTAATGGGATTTTACATACATCACTCCAGCCAATATCTTTATTTTTAATTCATTTTCTACTGGCACTTTGGGGCAGGAAAACCCAGTAGCATAGGCACAATATGGGTTGTAGGCTTTATTGAAGTCGATGATAATTGAATGGCCGCTTTTGGGCAGTTGTAAATCAATGTACCTACCACCGCCATAGGTTTCTTCACCTGTAGTAGCATCGATAAATGGTAAAAAAAGGTAATCAGCATATTCTTTCGTTTTCATCAGATCTTTTGATTGGTAAACACTTAAAACAAAAGGCTCTCCTTTTATTGTAAAATGCAAATCAGCATATTTGGTATGCATCTTTATTTTATCTGAAGTTGTTTTAAATGGTATTTCTTCTTGGCTATTTGATAAAACAATTGTTGCATTTACCCTAAAAGCTGTGTCAATTTTAAAAAATTGATGCCCCTTGAATGATACTAAATCTTTATCAGCCAGTGGACTTTTTTCTTTGTCTTTGTACTCATCATTTAATGTTCTCTGCCAATTCTTTATTTCATTTATAATGCCAATACTATTTTTTTGTGCTTTGGTTACGTTAGATAGACACAAAAACAATATAGCGAGAAAATAAATGTTGGTTTTCATATTTAATTTAATAGGCTATAAAAATAAAGGTTTTTGAATCAATCAAAAGGATAAAAATGCGATGGAGGGAATTGTAAATTGCTAAACCAACTCAACCAAATCCCTAATAACCACACTAGCGGCTACAGCACCAAAAACAGCGGGCATATAGGAAACAGTTCCATAAGCAGATTTTTTATAGTTGCTTCCATCAGTCATTATCAAGCTTTCCTTTTTGGGGAGTTCTGCAGAAAACACACATTTTATTCCATGCTTTATCTGGTGATTTCTTTTTAAAACTTTTCGTATTTGTTGGGCAAATACACAATTATAGGTTTTAGAAATATCAGCAACTTGCAATACGGTTGGATCCATTTTTCCGCCAGCGCCCATGCTACTTACAATAGGTATTTGTTTTTCTACTGCATGTACAAGAAAAGTAAGTTTGGGTGTAATACTATCGATGGCATCTATTACATAATCGGGAGGCACACTAATCAATTGTGCAACCATTTCTGGATTTATAAACGATTGTACTACGATCAAATCTATCTCAGGATTGATGGCTTTGAGTCTTTCAGCCATCACAGTTGCTTTGTATGCTCCATGGTTGGTAGAGAGTGCTGGTAACTGTCGGTTTCTGTTTGTTGGATCCACCATATCTCCATCAATGATTGTCATTTTACCCACTCCACTCCTAGCAATAAACTCTGCAGCAAAAGATCCAACACCTCCAAGCCCAACAATCATTACATGACTATTGGCTAGTTTTAGCAATGCATCTTTTCCTATTAACAATTCTGTTCTACTGAGCCAAGAAAAATCTTTTGTCATATTGATATACTTGTACCAAAAACAACTTTGGCGTTATTTGATATTTGTAAAATAAGTGTATTTATGTCGGTTTTTAAAACAGCCGCTGCTAAGCTGTAAACTGCTTCTATGGAAATGTTCGCATCATCTGTTTCTAAAAATAGTTGCTCTATAGACAATGTAGATAAAACCTGTTGTAAAGAAACATTTTGAAGTGCTTTACCAAAGGATATGTAATAACCCTCCTTTATTAGTTCTTTTGCCATTATTTCATTCTTATTGTACCCATGAAAAATAACGGGTACTTTATTTTTACATTCTTTCAATAATTGTTGCACTTCTGCGTACGCCTTTACACAATGAATAATAAGTGGCTTGTTTATTTTATTTGCCCATAATATTTGTGCAACAAATACTTTTTCTTGCAATGAAAAAGCTGTATTACACAACTTATCTAAACCACATTCACCTAAAGCCAATACTGATTTATGCAAGCCATGCGTTTGTAATGTAGCAAGTTGTTTTTGCCAATTTTCTTCGTCTATGTACCATGGGTGAATTCCAATAGAATAATAACCTATGTTTACTACATTTTCAAAATTATTGTATAGGTTTTGGATAACAAAATGGGTATTATTTATAGAAGGTTTGTGAATATGAATATTGATGTACAAAGTAATGGTTGTATTTCGTTTGGAATAAATAATATAAATTGCTCAGGAAATGGAGTTTTTGTTATAAAGATAACACCTGAATTTTAATAATAATCATATGTCAACCATTTGCCAAAACTGCAATAAAAATTTTGAAGGAAATTTTTGTAATAATTGCGGGCAATCTGCCAAAACGCACAAAATGAATTTTCATTTCTTGTGGCACGACTTGCAACATGGACTCCTGCATGTAGACAAGGGAATATTTTTTACGGCAAAAGAATTATTTACCAGACCAGGCCACAGCATAAGAGAATATATACACGGAAAGCGTGTGAACCATTTCAAACCAATTTCGTTGGTTATAATTTTTGCCGGCCTTTACGGATTTCTTTTTCATTATTTTGAAATAAATATCCTTGCCAATAATATTACTCTTTCTGGATCAGGTGAGGACTACATTAAAATGAAAAGCACAGTGGAAAAAATGACCAATTGGGCTTCGCAACATTATGCAGTGATTGCCTTGGCAACATTACCCATTTTTTCGTTGGGCACTTACCTTGGGTTTAAAAAAGCAGGATATAATTTTGTAGAACATTTTATTCTAAATGCATTTTTAACGGGGCAAAGGTTAATACTACATATTATATTGTTTCCATTATATTATGCTGTAAATGGAAGCTCTTATCTTAAACAAATTGGAAGATTTGTAGATATTTTTGGAGGATTACTTATGATTTGGGCACTGTTCCAATTTTTTTATTCACAAGAAAAATGGAAGACGCTGTTGCAGATTTTATTCAGTTATCTAATAATTGTTTCTATAATGTTAGCTTTTTTTACTGCAATTTTTAGTATCGCCGTTGCTTACTACAGTTGATATGTTGTTTTGTTAAATTATAAGGTAAATCGAATAGCAAAACCTCCCCAGCTACCTGTATATCCCCTATCCTCCCCAAATTCGAAGGAAGGCTGCCAATCCAATGAAAGGTTTAGTGGGGCATTCTTTATTTTATAATCCAAGCCCAGCACGCCATCCACACCGGCAAAACTTCTGTCGCCATTTTTGTTCCCATACCTATTGTTGTAAAATCCAACATGTACTCCAGGCCCAACATACCATTTCAAACCGGGAGCCCCGGCAATATCAAAATGTAGTTCATACAAAGCGGTAATTCTTGCGCCCTTATTCCAAAAGAAGCCAATGCCCTCCAATGCTGCTTTTTCGTTTACAAAATGTTTTAGAGTAATACCGGCTCCATCTAAAAATTTCACTCCAAGTGCGGTGGTATACTCACTTGTGCCGTTATAGTTGCTGCTTCTTTT
>JANNGD010000198.1:0-4182 GCA_031380515.1 Ferruginibacter sp.
GTATAAACCAGCGGTACTATACCGAATATTAGAAGGATTTTTTTCTGTAGAACTATTGGTATTAATGGCTCCGGGGAACTGCCAATTAAATTGTGATGCGCCTAGGCTTGTATTGGTAAAATTATAATCCACCGGTGCAAAATCATTTATAACGGCAGATGCATCAAAACCGGCTGTAACAAGGCTATCTAAAACAATTGTAACCTCTTTTTCTTTTCTTTCATTCTCATTCCAAGCTTCTAATTTAATTTTTACTGTGCCGGTCATATTAAAAGTAACCGCACCAGGCTCCCGCCTGTCATATGTAGCTGGGTCTCCTCCCTCAAAAGTCCACTTATAGTATGTAGCACCTTGCGTTTGATTTGTAAACAGTATATGAGCTGGTACCGTAAAGTTGGTATCCAATACTTCATAAACAAAATCGACACTTAGTTGAACATCTTCTTCTTTTTTGCAAGATGAAAATATTATGCTAATTAAAAATAGAAATAAAATATTCTTTTCTATAAAGTAATTTATCCGCTTATGCATAATTTACAACATTTATTTGAATATACTTGGATGTAAACAATGGGTTACACTTATTATTTAGCGTAACCCATTGTCAACTAAAATCAATCAACCAATTTAATCTGTTTATCTTCTTTAAAATCTCCATAATGAATTACCAATCTATAATTACCTCTTTTTAGATTTTGCACATTTATGTCTATTAAATCTAACGGGATTTTCAAATTCTCTGACTTTACCCTATTTCCCAAATAGTCATATATTTCATAGCTTGTAATCATATTCACTTTTGTATAGTCAATTATAGTTTTAAATGGAGCTGGCGAAGGATCGCAAGGTGGTCTTCTGCTATCAATCCTCAAATTACCCGTTATAGGATTTGGAGCAATTTTAGCAAAATCAACAAGAATTGGACCTGAGCCCCATATTGTTCCTGATGCAGTAGATAAACCGCAAGGGCCATTAAAACGAATTTCATAATTAATTGTAGGATTGTTTAGCGTATTAAATGTTCTTGACAATCCAGTGCCAGAATAATAGCCATTTATATACCATTGATAATCTGTTCCCACGCTACAAGAAAATGGAGATACTATTATTTTTATAGAGCTCGCAGTAATGATTCCCGTACAAGGATCAGTCACCACTGTTGATGTGCTAGTTGTTGGGATCGTAGAAGGCAAACAAGTTATACCAGCTATTGAATCTTTACCGATTGAGATGCCACATGGACCATTAAATCTTACTTCACAATTCTTTTGAATACCCGTAGTATTGGTGAAATTGTTTAATAATCCTGATCCAATATATACATTATCCAAATACCATTGATAGTCATTGGCTGAAGTTCCAGGAAAAGGTGTGACTGTAATGGTTTTAGTAGATGAAGTAATAAAGCCATTACATGAATTGGTTGTAACCTGACTAGTTGAAGTCAGTTTTACCGGTGGTTTTCCTTTATAAATATATTTTACTATTGTTCCACCACTAGAGCACCTATTTACAGTTGCTGTTAGCGTTATTACATTTGGCTTTATTACCATAAGCCTTGTAAGATTTGTCTCTTTCACCGTAAACTTATATGAATTTGCAATTGCATAAAAAGGCGTAGCAGTCCATGCTATATTTGCATAATCAGGATTGTCATTCAAAGAATAAAAAGCCGTACTGTTTGTACATAATCCCTCCAACCCAATCATAAAATAATTGCAAGAAATTGGACCAGGTTGTGTTGTATTAGCAAGATTAGCAATGTAAACAAAATCCCAATCTGCTAGATAATTTCCTCTATACGCTTTTACTCTATAGTAATAATAGGTTTGAGTATTTGCAGGGTATAAGTCGGTATAATTATAATTTTGAACACTAGTGCTATTAAATGAATTTAAAGTTGCTATCTTTTGCCATTGCCAAGTCCAAAATGATCCTGTAGTACCTTGCGTTCTTTCTACTTCAAATCTAGTAATACCAGATTGATTTTCGTTTACTGTACTCCAAGTTAAAAAGGCATTTCCATCAATGTCCTGACCTGTTAGATACTCTACATAAACGGGCAATACTGTGCAATTTATTTGAACGCCATTTTGAAATTCTATTATCCAAGTAGTTGATAGATCAAGTGTTTTGATTGTTATAGAAGTAATATCACCAATATCTTTCAATGCATATCCTTCATCATCAGGATTATTAGGGTCGTCATTCGGGAAAAAATGATCAGCAGGTTCTGGCCCTTGCTTTGAAAAACCTGGATTATTTTGTGCGTTTATAACAATTGTTTGTAAACCAGGAATTCCATAATTACTAATGTTTATTAAGTCGCCAGTAGGAGCAAGAAGACTCTGATAACTTTGAGGATTAAATTGAAAATCAAACCAGTTTACAGTAACAATATAATTGCCTGAAGCTGTTGGCCCATTATATGGCCCACCCATTGGCAAACAACCCCAAGTTCCTGATACTGTAATGGTATTATCAGTATTTTCAATAGTGGATGATTGAGCCCTGGATAATTGGCTAATAAGAAAAATAAATAAAAATAAGAATAGTTTTTGCCTCATAATTGTTGTTTTGTTTGTTAATGATAAATATCAATTCTTTATAAATTTAAATGACTCTATTTGTTGTTTGCTCTTAAAATAAAATTGGATAATATACAATGCTGCAGGCAGTCTTTCTATATTTATCCTATAATTAATCAATTGCTTATTTTCAAGAAGTCTGCCTGTAACATCTAAAATCTTATATCTAATGGGCTGTTCCGATTGCAAATCAGTTTTTATAAATAGTTCATTTTTTGAAGGATTGGGAAATAAATTAATGATTGCAATCGGGTTCAAATTATTAATTGAATATGCATCTATCCTAATATTATCTAACGCTACAAACAATGACTTTATAGCAAAATCATTGTTTGAAGAATCATCTGCAACAAATCGGAATTTAAAATCACTATTAGTAAATGTATCTAAACTAATAAACTTTCTGGAGGGTATTGTATCCCAGAATGAGTTTATCAAAGGTTGAGATAAAGTTTTCGTTGATTGTGCATTAAATAAGGTTATCCAATTTTGCCCGTTAAAAGCATCTACTCTAAATGCTGCTTTTCGGTTATTGTTTACACGCAAACTATATACATAATCAAAACTTAGCTTCTTATTTCTATAGTTATTTAAATTAATATTGGGCGAACATATTAGAATACTGCCAGCACAATCTTTTGTACTGGGTAATTCGTTATTATACAAAATCATACAGGAGCTATCAATGGTACCTGCAGGAATTACAGAAATACGCTCAAAAATTTTTTTATAGCTCCAATATGGCGTAAAAACAAATGGAGTTAAACCTCCCCTATATATAATTGAATCCTTCCATCCTGTAGAAAGTTTACAATCATTAAAGTCCGCATTAGCCAAAACTGTAGCATCCTTTCTATAATAAGGGGCTGTGTAAAAAACAGTTGCTCTACAATTTGCACCACTGCCTTGATACACATCTATCCTATGCCTTGCACCATCAGAAAATAAATCTTTTAGTATAATTTTTTTAGGCAATGAAGCAGGTTGATACCATTTTGTTTCGTGATCTACCGTTATACGAAGACTATCCTGTAAAAAATTTATCGCCTCTCCTACATTAACTTCTACATCATACAAATCTGTACGCTCACGTATAACTTTTGGATCGCTTACTTTTACAGATGAGGTAGAAAAAGTAAAAGAAGATTTATTACCACAACTATTTTGCACTTCAACTGTGTAAAAAGTACAGCGTTGTAACCCCTTTAATACAAACCTTTTTTCATTTGTAGTTTGAGATACTATGTAAGGGGTGTTTAGTATACTCTTTTCTCTCACTTTAATACTATAGGTTGTATTACTACCTGTCCATTTTACTAAAATACTATCACTATTCAAAAAATTACTAACGCTAATATTGTCTATTACTTCACAAGGTAAACTGCTACAATCCTCCATACAAGTAGATAATTTTCTTATGGCATTGCCTATAGTCAATTTTGAACTATATGGTTTCCCAAATAAAAGTATTCCAGGAAAATCTGTTAAAGAAGAAAGTTTGGAAACAGAAGGGCTCACCGATGAATACATTATGTAACTATTTACAGTTGGGCTTACAGCATCATCATGATAACAACCAAAAGCATGACCTAAT